>JAHDFZ010000151.1:7426-9220 GCA_020627905.1 Verrucomicrobiota bacterium | reverse complement strand
ACGAAAATGCTGAAAGCGATCGCGCTAAAGTTCCAGTGTTTCATGGACGTAAGGTAAACACGTCTACTCACGGCGTGCAAACGGTATGAGCAGGCCAGGCTTTTCATGATTTCGGGACCCACTTAGCGAGGTGCGTTTTAGCTAAGCCGTGCTACATACTCGTCGGTCGAAATTCGGCTTCTCCTCTGATCCTGTATGAGCGTTACTCCCCCCGGCATCCCGCGAGCTGGCTCCATCCTGCCGCGAAATCCCGACGATCCTGCACCCGCGCGGCGGAATCGCCGCATGAGTCTGCGTCGACGGGTCACTCTGCGCCTGCGGGCCTGGTTTCGGCGAGCGCGGAGAGAGGAAGACCGCCCGACCGATCAGACGCTGCTGCCCATGCTGATCGACATGTTCGCGGGATTCACGAAAATTGATGGGCAGGTGAATGAAGGGGAGATCGACTCCATCCTGGGCTTTCTGCGTTATGATTTCCCCGAAACGGTCTATACCGAGCTGCGGCGGCGGTTTGTATCCGCACTCCAGGCACCGCAGGATCTGCAGGAGGTTGCACTGCGCATTTCCTCACGCCTTGATACGGAGGAGAAGATTCTCGTCGGCATTCAGCTCTACGTGCTGATCAGCCGTGCTGGTTTGCCTGCGGAAAACCTCTCGGCCTTTTATGACTTCATGCGCACTCTTGGCGTCGCCTCTGAGGCGATCGAGATTGCCTATCAGCTCAACACCGTGGATCTCCAGCTCGTCGATGATCCGGAGCGCCGTTCTTTGATCGAAGAGGAAAATACCGAGAAGCCTCTCGATATGCTGCTTTTCTCCACCCGCGAGACGGCGGATGTCGTGGTCCAGCACCCGGAGATCGACGTCGCGGCAGTGGCCTTTCGCTTTGCAGATCTTATCGTCCTGAAAAACCTGACCGCTACACCCATTCTAGCCCGCGGTCGTCAGATCAATGCGGGCGGATTTTGCCGGATCTACTCAGGACAGTCCGTTGTCATGGGAGAGGATGTCTTCAGCTACGATGACATCTCCTTCTTTTTTAACGCAAAGCGGAACCTCACCAGCCAGCAGATCTATATCTCCCGTGATACCGGTGGCGATCAATTCATCGACACGGCCCGAACGCGTGCCAGTTACCTGCGCGTGACCTTTGGGCTACAGATCCAGGTAGATGTGCTGGCAGAATCTGCTGCCAAAATCGCAGCTAAGCGTCTGGAGGTAGGATCCTCCTTTGCCGTTCGTCCAGACGATGAGCTGATCTTTGCAGATGGGTCCAGCATTGCGTTTTCGGAGCTGCGCCGTAAAACACGAGGCATCGGTGGTCGCTACACCTTATCAGCCACGCGCAAGCGTTTCCTCATATCCAATGAACCGGATGGGTTGACCGCAGGCGATATTCTGCTCGCTCCAGGATTGAATGGTCGACTGGTGCTGGAGGTGGAAAGCAAGGAGGGCGCGACCGGAGGCATCCTGCGTGTCGTAGCAGCTCGTGATGCCATTTCCATTGATGGGCAGGCCTTTCGCGAAGGCGACACGGTCACCTTGCCGGCAGAGGCTATCATCAGTCTGGGCGAGGGGAGGTTCCTCCGGTGCGACTTCGCTGAAGGTATGATCGAGGAAGAGCGCAACACCGTCAAAACGCTCCGTGCGCGCGACCTATCACACCGGTATGAGAGGCGCATCACTGCCATGGATGGCATCTCCTTCCAGGTTCATCGCGGTGAGATGGTCTGCATCCTCGGGCCCTCAGGTTGCGGAAAGAGCACCCTGTTGAAGGCACTGGGCGGACAGCTT
>JAHDFZ010000151.1:0-7416 GCA_020627905.1 Verrucomicrobiota bacterium | reverse complement strand
GCATCGATCTTAATGGGCTATCACTTTACGGCGATAACGAGAATCTTGCTTCTTATCTGGCCTTCATCCCACAGGATGAAACCTTCGATCCACTCCTGACAGTGGAAGAAAATCTCGATACGGCTGCGGCGATCCGAGCCCCACAGATCAGCGCGCAGGAGCGGGGGAGGCGAGTCGATAGTAAAATGGTCGAACTGGGTCTCGGCGAGATTCGCCACCGCCCGGCTGGAGACAGCCAGACGAAGAGTCTTAGCGGAGGTCAGCGTCGACGCCTCAACGCCGGGATGGACATGATCGGGAATGCGGATGTTTTCCTCTTCGACGAGCCGACCTCCGGCTTATCGTCAAAGGATTCCGAGCACGTTCTCGAGACCATTCGCAGTCTCACGCATAACAAGATCACCCTTGTTTCCATTCACCAGCCCAGCCGTCGTCTCTTTCAGCTCTTCGATAAAGCGATCCTCCTCGACAACGGCGGCCGCCTCGCCTTCTTCGGCACTCCGGCACAGACGCTCGACTATTTCCATACAGCGAGCCTGCAGGAGGGCCTGAATCTGGGTCACGTTCTCTCGGAGAGTCCTGATCAGCCAGCGTCCGAGCAGCTCACACCTGACTTTATCTTTGATGTCCTCGAGTTTCCGCTCCGCGATCTCAATGGCGACATCATCTTTGAGGAGGACAACCGTGGACGCCTCGTCCCTTGCCGTCGCTTCACCCCTCAGTTCTGGGCCGAGCGCTTTCAGACCCATCGATTATTCGAGGATGTCTCTCTGCGAAATTTCGAAGGTGATACCACCTACACCGGCACCCTGACCGCCACGCCCGAGGCTACCCCGAATCGATTACGCCATGACTGGACGCGCTTCGCCAACCAGTTCAAACGCGCCTTTCTCAGCAAACTGCGGAACCGGGCCAACCTCGGGACCACTCTGCTGGAGGCTCCGGCCCTCGCATTTCTCGTGGCCATCGTCCTGCGCTATTCCGAGGATGGAGACTATCATTTCAACAACGCCTATCATATCCCGACCTATCTCTTCCTCACCCTGGTCATCGCCATGTTTCTGGGGCTGACCAACTCGGCTGAGGAGGTGATCAAAGATAAGAACGTCCTTCTCCGGGAACGGCACCACGGCTTCCGCATCACCGGCTACATCCTGGCAAAATACATTTCGCTCGGCTTCTTTGCCCTCATTCAGTGCTCTATCTATTTACTGATCGGCAACGCCATCCTCGGAGTGCAGGCCCTGTTTTTTCAGACCCTGTTATGGATGTTCCTCACCGCCTTCGTCGGCATCGTCAGTGGCCTGTTTATTTCCAGCATTGTCAACAGCCCGAAGACCGCCGTGAATATCATTCCGCTGGTGATGATTCCGAACATCATCCTCGGAGGAGCGCTTATCAAATACGATGAGATGAATAAGGGCCTCAACCTCGTCGGCAACATTCAGCTCTGGTTCAGTAGCGAGGCACGCAAGGCCGACCAGATGAGCAGCTCCATGAAAGTGCCGCCTGTTTGTAACCTCATGCCTCTGCGCTGGAGTTACGAGGCGCTCATCATCGAGTATGCCGAGAACAATCCCGTGCGCGCCCTTATTCGCGACGTGGAGCAGAAGATTGAATATTACCGAGGCATCCCGCTCACTCAGAAGTTCACCGATGATGAAAAAGAGCACTTCCGGCAGCTCAAAGACGCCCTCGCGGTGGTCAACGGCTTGAAGGGGGAGTCCGCCTCCGAGATTCGGGACCAGCTGCGGCAGATCAGGCAAAGTCTCGAGTCTCGCTCCTTTCGAGTCAGTGACTTTCACCAATCGGCCGAGTCTGCCGCAGAAACGCGAACCGCTGCCAGTTTCTTCCTCAATCAGAAAGTGGACGACCTCTTCGATCGCGCCGAAGTGGAGCGACAGGATTACCGACAGAAGGAGACCCCGCCCAACGTCTTCTTCGGCAGTGAGCGCAGCTTCCGCCTCTTCGGCAGCAGCCTCACCATCGAAACCCTCCGCCTCAATCTGGTCGGAATGGGAGTCTTTTGCCTGGCCGGTTTCCTCGTCCTGCGAAAAAGCCTCAAGCGGACTCTGAGAAAAGTGTAGCTCCCATCCACACAAGCGCCGCAGGCCCATGGAGGGTCCGCCAGCGGGGTATACCGAATCCGGAGACTGGCGGGCACAGAATCTTGCTCTTGGGAAGGCAGCCCGCTCCCTGGGAGCGCCGACGTCCGTGACGGACAAGCCTCGTCGGCAGGCATAAGAATCAGGCGCCCCGCTCAAGGAGCGCCCACACTTCGAAAACGCCGATGTCCGTGACTGATAGGCCTCGTCGGTTTCAGAGAATCTCGCCCGCTTCACATGCACGATTAGAGTGCCTATTAATTACCGATCCAGCTCCCATCCATTGCCTCTTCATCCACTGAGTTGCAAACGTGGTGACTCCTTCAAGCACGACGCTGAATGATTGCTAGGCTAAGAGCGATAAAAGCTTAGGCAAGCCGGAGGGCAATCAAAATGCGTGCATCAGCACCTTGGTGTCCGGTTAGGGATATGCTTTTGACTAAAGAAAAGATGTCGCCTGACCCTTCGGACTGCGAGAATATCTGGGAAAAATGGCTACTCGTCGTAACTTCTGTTGTCAGGTCTGAGTAGGGAGTCATTTCCTTCGAGATCTTTAAACTGAATCGTTCCGATCGGGTGGGAGTTGTCGTGCTTGTCGCCTTTATGAGTTGGTTCCCATTGATGGCCGATCTCTGATTCGAATGCCGGGACCAATGTTGTGTATACTAGGAGGGCTAAGACAAGCGTAACTGCAATCAGACCGAGGATTCCAATCCATCTTCTAGGCGAATATTCGAGGTATCTTTCAAATATGGAAAAGGGGGTGACTACCGAGTAGCGCTTCTCAACGATGGTAACGAGTGAGTCAGCGCGTTCCGGCGGTGGGGGAGGCGTGGATTCATGGGTGGCAGGCAGTGACTGATGCGTGGACATCTTGTAGAAGATTGCTGCCAGGGGATACAGCAAGACGATGACAAAAAGAATCGAGGTGACTTTGGAAATCCACATGACCTAGAAGGTTACCGAAAGAAATGTGCAGCTATCACCGCCTCTCACCAAAGATCAGGCGGCCAAGGCCGCCGAGGATCCCTCGGTTCTCCTGGGGTGCCTGCCGACGCTGCTGGGGGCGCGGGGGTGGTGCCTGGGCTTGCTGCTGAGGCTGACTGCTCACTTGCGCGGGGTAGGGATCGCTCCCGTCACCCGGGAAGGCGATGGGTGGGCGATTCCTGTTCAATCCAAACAGGCCATTGTTGATGCCTCGGCAGGTCGCGGTGGGGCGAAGGTCGGGCGGCACGGGCATCTGATAGCCGTAAAGGGTTTTGTTAGAAGCAAGATTGCCGCACTCCCGGCACATGGCTGTCATCTCAGTTCCAGCCGGGGGAGCGATCTTCTGAGCTTTCCAGCCGAGGGTTTCGGCTTCTTTCATAACCTCAGTCCACACTGGTAGAGCGAGGGTGGAGCCGTAGCCGCGGTCCATGATCTTCTTCGGCGTATCGAGCCCGACCCACACGCCGGTGGTGAGCTTGTCGGTGTAGCCGAGAAACCAGGCGTCGCGGTAGTCGTTGGTCGTTCCGGTCTTGCCATAGGCGGGGGCGGTGTAGCCAAGGGAGCGTGCACGTTTTCCGGTGCCTTCATCCATGACTTTCCCGAGGACGTCAGAAGTGACCCAGGCGACAGACTCAGGGAAGAGGTTACGGCTGCGCTGCTGGTTCTCGTAGAGCAGGACGCCTTCGCTATTGACGATCTTCTCGATGAGATAGGGCATGTGATTGGTGCCCTTCGCAGCAAGGGTCGAGTAGGCGCTGGTCACCGTCATGGGGCTGCTGTCAAAGCCGCCGAGGTTGACGACAGGGGACTCTGGAATGTCGCCGAATTTGAGAGCTTTGGCCAGGTCGCGCACCTGGTCGAGTCCTGCGAAAGCTCCCATGCGGATGGACATGGTGTTGCGGGATCGAATGAGACCGATGGCAGCGGCCTGCAGTCCTGTAAATTTGCCGTCGCTGTTTTTTGGTCGCCAGACCGGCCCACCATCGACTCGGAGTGCAAGGGGATCATCGCTGATGAAGACGCCAGGGAGGATGCCGCGCCGATGGGTGGCTACGGAGTAGACAAAGGGCTTAAAGCTGGATCCGATCTGCCGCTCGGCGCGGTAGGCGCGGTTGTAGGTGCTGTCGTTGAAATCGCGTCCGCCGACCAAGGCGCGGATTGCTCCATTTTTGTTGTCGAGCGTGACGACGGCTCCCTGTAGATAGCGGGTGTTCTGCCCTTTCTGATGATTGGCTTTGCGAGGGTGGGCGAAACCGCTGCGCGACTCGATCCCGGTCAGATGAGAGTCGAGGGCGGAGATGGCTTTTTTCTGCAGCTGATTGTCGATGGTGGTGAAGATGCGCAGACCGCCCCGTTTGATGTCTTCCTCGATCAGGAAAGCATTGAGAAGTTCATCGACAGCCTCGAGCACGTAGCTGCCGGTGGCGAGACGCTGGGATGGGGGGCGCAGGGTGAGGGGCTCGGCTTTTGCTGCAGTGGCCTGATCCGCTGTGACCAGTTGCTCGGCTACGAGTCGATCGACGACTTCCTCGCGGATGTCTTTCGCGCTCTCCTCGCTGCGGAAGGGGTTGAGCAGACTCGGACCACGGATCACCCCGGCAAGGATGGCGCTCTCGGACAGTGTCAGGTCTTTGGCAGGCTTCATGAAGTAGCCCTGTGAGGCGCGCTCGATCCCATAGAGACCGGAGCCGAAGTAGACGCGGTTGACGTAGAAGGCGAGGATTTCGTCTTTGGAGTATTCTTTCTCGATGCGTCGGGCGATGGCGGTCTCCAGTAGCTTGCGGGCGATGCTTTTCTCCCGCAGACCAAAGGAGTTGCGAGCCAATTGCATGGTGATGGTGGAGGCTCCCTGGTCCATTTCACCCACGCGGATGTTGCGCAGGGCAGCTCGCAAAATGCCGAGGTAATCGATGCCTCCGTGCTCATAGAAACGGGCGTCCTCGCGAGCGAGTAGGGCCTGGATGTAGAAGGGGGATACCTGATCGATGGAGACCACGAGCCGATTCTCTCCGTGCCCGCTGACATGGCCAACCAGCTCTTTTTTGTGATCGTAGACGAGGGTGCGCTCGGGGACCTTCTTGAGCTCTGCCAGATCATAGGAGCGCGCTTTTGCCTGGTAATAGAAGAAAATGGCAGCGAGGCAGGCGAGGCCGATGCCAGCGATGATCAGGCAGAACACAAAGATCCGTTTGATCCATGGGCGGAGGCGGCTCGGTTTTTTTCCTGAGCGGGCTTTGCGGGTTTGTTTGTAGTTTTCAGCCATGGGATGAGGGAATTAGCTCACGAGGGCTCGGAGGTTTCTCAGATATTGTTCCTTATCAGTGACCGTCTCTGATACAGGGAGCGGTCGACCAACGATGATACCTGCATGCTTGGAGTATTTTTTCAGGTAGCCGGAGATCGATTTATCGATGACGACTTTCCGGTAATCGCGTGAGGCGTGCATCAGTCTCATGACACCATCATCTGTGCGGATGGCGAGACCGACATGGCTGCAGAAACCACCGTGATGTTTCGTAGCAATGCCGATGACGTCTCCATTCTGTAGTTTCGGCTCGATAGCTGCCACTTTCCCAGTGGGGATATACTGAACTGGGAGTTTGGCAATCTCCAGCTCGAGCTTCCCCATTGGCGCGCGCAGCTCAGGGTTGTTTTTCAGGTAGCGATAGTGCTTCCAGAGAACGGTCATCTCGCTGATGCGTCTGCCAGTGATGCTGGCGGCACCCGGGAGGTCTCCGGTGATATGACGGCAGGTCCCGCGTGCATCGTTCTCAAAAAACCACTCGGCGAGGTAGTGGATGCGCTCGAGGTAGTTGCCCGTGCAGATACCGCCCCGGTAGCGGGTGAACTGAATCTCGCGCAGGAGGTCATGGGAGTCGTAGCTGGAGCGCTGGTCGCTCAGCATGCGAGCGATGCCCAGGCTGATCTCGAAAAAGGTCCAGCAGTCGAGGCCATCAAAATTGGCTGACGGGGCTTCGATATGGTTGTCGATCTCGAGGGTGAAGTTTTCGTAGGGGGTGCCGTGCAGTTCGCGAGCTACTTTGATGACACGCTCGCCGATGGGGATGGCGTGCCACTTTTCAGCGACGGCTTTTTTCACAATGCTCTGAAATTTTGCCTCGCCGACGAATCGAGTTGAGAGCGGGAGCTCCCGCTTGCTCTGGCTGAGAGCGGGCGGAACGAAAGCGCCGACACCTGTGAGACTGAGAGAGGAGAGAATGCGGCGTCGGGACAGAGGGGGATGATGGCTCATGGTGCGAAGTGAGGCTGGAGGATGTAATGGTGATCGGGAGAACATGCCCTCGCTTCTAGGATACGCCAAGCACGTTTATCATCTTTCCTGACGATCAGGAATCTTGAATCAATCACAAATTCGCCGCCTGCAGCTCGTTCGAGGACGGGGCCGGTAACTCGATCGTGAACACCGTGGCGACGCCTGGTTCACTGGTCAATCGGATGGTGCCGCGGTGAGCCTCGACGGCCCGCTTGACGATGGAGAGTCCCAGTCCCGTGCCTTTGACGTCTTTCGTGGAGTGGTGCTTCTGCACGCGATAGAATCGTTTGAAAACTTTACTCACATCAGCGGCGGGGATGCCGATGCCATCGTCTGAAACGGAGATCTGGTAGCGCCCGTTTACTTCTGCAAAATCGACGAATACCTGTAACCCGGGTGTTTTGTTCTGCTTGAGGGCATTCTCGATCAGGTTGAAAAACACCTGGTCCCAATAGAGGCGGTCTCCTTTGAGAAACCATCCGGTCTGCTGGCGGGTGGCAGATTCTTTGATCTGCACGGATGCCTGCTTTTCATCAATGATCGGTTTCAGGTGTTCGATCATGCTGACCGCTGAGTCTTTCAGATTGAACCATTCCTCATTCAGCAGCTCCTGCGCATTTTCCAACTTTGAGATGGAGAGCATGTCCTCGACGACGCGGGAGATGCGATCCGTGTGTTTCTGCATCGTGTGCAGCGCTTTGCGATTGTGAGGGGCCGACAGGGCATCCTCTCCCTCGGCTAGCATTTCCAGATAGCCGCCGATGATAGAGAGGGGTGTTCGCAACTCGTGTGAGGCGTTTGCGACGAAATCGCGCCGGATCTGCTCGGTCTCCTGTTGTTGAGTGATATCTCGCATGAGGAGCCAAGCGCCCGGTTGCTTCTGATCGCCGACCTGCAGCTCGATAGGTTCTGCTTCTAGATGGTAAGTGGATTCGCGGACTTCGGGAGCGGCCTTACGATCGCCTGTGAGCGCACTTTCCGTGCGCCTGAAGTGGTGGGCGCGCACTTCGATCCGCTCGGATACACGGCTACCAACCTGCAGGGCCAGTT
>JAHDFZ010000150.1:5910-9236 GCA_020627905.1 Verrucomicrobiota bacterium | reverse complement strand
AACTCTTCCTCTGCAAGCAGTCTGGACCGTGACAGGAATCCTCATGACTCTTGGCTTCATCGTCATGGTCCCGGCGGTCTTCCTCTTCTTCGATGGCGAACGTGAGCGACTAAGGGAAATTCTCAGACCTTTGAGTGTGATTGAGGTGTCAGATGACCCGATCCCTGTGCAGGAAGGTATCGTCAATGTCTTGAGAGAGAGTCAGGGCATGCTCTCTGCGGATGGGCGCCTGAGCTCTCTTGAAATCATTCGCCGAGACGGGGGAGCGCTTTTTCTGGTCGAAGAGACATCATCATCGGTTGGCTTGTTCCGTATGAAGTTACGGGCCTTTGATAGTGCAGGAACTCTTTTAGGGGAGACCTCACCAGCGAATTCTATGAGTCACGCCGCGCTTGAGGTGATCGGGAATCTCCACTTCGGTTCTTTCGGGAGTTTCTGGGGAAAGCTCTTTTACGCAGTCGTCGGCAGTGCTGTCTTTGCAGCGATCGCCTCCGGTTTGCTCATCTGGATGCTTCGAAAGAAAGAGTCGGTCAGCCGCTTATTCAGCGCCTTGTTTATTGCATGTAGTCTCGGGTTCCTGCCGGCAGTTGCGGCAGGGTTCACAGTTCACTGGTTTGCTGCGACGCTGGCTCAGGCTGCTTTCTGGGGCACTCTCGCTCTCATAGCCATCGCAGGAGGTTTTCTCGCACCTCGAACTCATGCCGTTCTGGCCGTAAATGTTTCGAGTGTGTTAGCCGCCATGCTGGCGCTCGTCTCGCTGCTCGTTCATCGGGACCGATTGATGTTGCCAACCGAGGGCACCGCTTATGTCTGGTTTTTCACCCTACTTACTGGCGCCAGCTGTTTGCTGACGATCTGGATTTCGAAGAAAATCAGAAAAGGATCCTAACGCCAGGCTTACGACGTCAAAGACAACACCCCGGTCGAATCGCCAAAGGAAGTCTCTTTCAATCCGGCCCGCTCGAACATGCCGAGGAACAGGTTGGTAACAGGAACGTCCTTGCCGACAACGTCATGTGTGCCAAGACGGGTGCCTCCACCAGCATTTCCTGCGAGGATGATCGGAAGATTATCGTGACGGTGTTTGTTCGGGTCCTCTAAGCCGCTGCCCCAGATGATCTGCGAGTTGTGCAGAATGCTGGTGCCGTCGGGATCTTTTCGCTTTGCTAGCTCCCGCAGGAAATACGCGAACTGCTGACTGTAGAAGAGATCAATCTTCGCGAGCTTTTTCAGAAGCCCGTCTTTGTTCTGGTGGTGGGAGATGTTGTGGTGGCCGTCGGGCACGCCGATGTGGGCGAAGGACCGATTGCTGCCATCGTGTGAGAGCAAAAGACTGGCGACGCGGGTGGAGTCTGTCTCGAAAGCGAGGATGACCATGTCCATCATCAGTCGCACATGCTCCGGAAAGGGGAGGTCACCCTCTGGAAAATGGGGTGCGACAACGTCGGGCACTGGAAAGCGCTCCGATTTTTCGACCCGTTTTTCCAGGTCGCGCACGCCCGTGAGATATTCTTCGAGGCGTGCCTGGTCGTTCTTCCCTAAATCCTTCTGCAGGGATTTGATATCCTGAGAGACAAAATCCAGAATCGATTTTTTCAGCTCTTTGCGCTGGGCGCGATTGGCGCCTCGTTCTTTTGTTCCGCCTGCCCCGAAAAGACGCTCGAATACCATCCTTGGCTGCGTCTCGGGAGTCATCGGGGTATTCGCATCCCGCCACGAGAGGTTGAACTGGTAGGCGCAGGAATAACCATTGTCGCAGAACCCACTCTTGCGGACAGAGTCGCAGGAGAGTTCGAGAGAGGAGAATCTGGTAAGGTGCCCGATCTGATTGGCGAGGACCTGATCAGCACTGATGCCGAGTTTGAGATTCGCTCCGGCAGTTTTGTAGGGACGCACGCCGGTCAGGAAGGTGGCATTCGCGCGGGCGTGATCACCGGGACCATCTGGCCCGGCCGTTCCGTTGAGATGGGCTAGACCTCCGAAGATACGGTATTGATCCCGGAATGCTTCGTAAGGCTGGTGGGTGGCATTCGATTGGTAGTCTCGCCCGGTGCCTTTCAGGTTCCAGAATTCGGTGTTCACGCCGTTAGGTTTGTAAAGAAACGCGGTGCGCAGAGGCATCCCTGAGGGAGTAGTAGCAAGCGCAGCTGGCTTCCCTTTGGCGCGGAGGCTGCTGGAGGGAAGAAATGCCTCAAGAGCAGGTAGCGACAGACTGAGGCCAGCACTTCGTAAAAAGCTTCTCCTGGTAGCGGTGGTTAAGGCTCGATCTTGCATGGGTATGGTTTTGCTAGTGGTTGGAGCTAGCTGAGGAGAAGATGCCGCCATCGCCTCGGCGTTTTTGGAATGGAGCGCTCTGCACGACTCCGTGGATGAGATCTTTGAGGGTAGCGTTTTTCCCGCCACTTTTTTTGACAGCGTCTGCCACAATCTGTTCAACCGTCGGTGCGTCGAAATATTCAATGCCGCGTCCGACTCCGAAGGTGATCAGCTTTTCTGTGATCGCTGTGAGAAACTCGTGCTCTTTTTTGTCGGCAAGGATGAGGGAAAGCTCGTGGATATCCTGGAATTTCTCACCTGAACCCAGTTCCCCTGAGGTGTCGATGGGTCTTTTGGGGTCCGCTTTGATGAAGTGTCCAGCGGGGGAGTAGACCTCCATAGCAAAACCGATGGGGTCCATCCGTGCATGACAGGAAGCGCAGCTTTTGTCCTTGCTGTGGAGTGCCAGGGCCTCGCGCACGGTGATGTTTTTGTTCTGCTTTTTCGCTTCGCCGAGGGCCTCCTCTAGCGATGGGACGTCTGGCACGGCCCCGGGTGGTGGCACCGCGAGGATATTCTCAAGCACAAACAGACCTCGTTTCACGGGAGAGGTCTGTGTGGGATTCGCTGTAAGGACGTGTATGGACCCGTGTTTGAGAATGCCCCCGCGCTCGGGGTGCTTCTTCAGATCGACTTTCTCGAATTTATTGCCTTTAGGTTTTTTGATGTGCTTCAGGTCATACCATTCGGCCAAGCGCTTGTTGAGGAAGGAGTAATCAGCCGTCAGCAGCTCGGTGGCCGGTCGATTTTCCCTGGTCACATAGGCGACTAGATGGGTCGTTTCATCCTGCATCCATCGGCGGTGTTGGCCATAGAAGTCGCGAAGCTTCTCATTCTTGTAGATGCGTGCAAGAGTGCGATGGGCGATATTGACAGAGAGTGTGTTATTCGTCTGCAACCATTGCCCGGTGAAGTTTTTGAAGAAGCGTTTCGATTTATCATCCGTCAGCATCCGCTCAACTTCAGATTCGAGGTTTGCCCTGAGATTCCCTTCTGCGACGAGCGTCCGC
>JAHDFZ010000150.1:4839-5883 GCA_020627905.1 Verrucomicrobiota bacterium | reverse complement strand
ATCGGGAACGGACTGCCAGAAAAAGAATGATAGACGATTGGCGAGGCTGCGCTCGTCCAGCAGGACGATTTTCGATGGATCATCGGGCGATGGTTGCGGCTCTGTTCGGATGAGAAAGTTCGGACTGCTGAGGATTGCTGTCAGCCCGGCTCGCACGCTGTCCTCAAAACTCATGCCTTCGCTCATATCAACGGCTCGCGTGAAGGCCACCAGACGATCGATGTCCTCGGCTGATGATTCGCGATGGAACAGCTGCTCCGCAAACCGCGCCATAATCTTGCGGCGGTAGGGGTCTCGATCAGACTCGGCCTCAGGTTTGCCTTCGGAAAAGATATTCCGATAGCGCGACGGGTAGTCATCCAGAGAGCCGTCAAGCGGTCCTTCGATGACGACCTGGTTCAGTTTCAGGATCAGTGGGCTCTCCTCAGATGACCGAGCGTTTGTTTCTTCTACGCGAAGGTGCAGCGAGTGATTTGTCGATTGGCTGAGGTCCGCGACGGCGGAACTCCTGAGAGTTTTTTCCTGGTTCCATCCGAGTGGTTGATCGATGATCCGTTTATCTCCCAGTTTCACGCGGAGCTTGGCGGTTTGCTCTGTCGCCTCGCTGGAGCCTCCGACGCGATATTCCAAGGTGAGTCGATATTTACCGTTCTTAGGCACGGTGAAGGTTGATTCGAACTGCTTGGTTTTATGGCCGAACTGAATGTAGTGGACGTGGTGATTTTTGTTTTGGGGATCCTGCCACTGGGCTTTTCTGAGAAATTTTTTCGGATGCTCCAGGCCGATTTCGGGGATCACCTGAGCGGCGATCTTTTCGGCGGCCTCCAGGTATTTCTCTGACAGAAGAGGCGAGATCGAGAGGACATCACCTATCGTATCGAATCCATACCCCGTATCGTCAGGGGGGAAGAAGTCATCGGTATTGAAGTGAAGGCCGAAGACGTCCTGGATGACATTCTGGTATTCCGTGCGATTGAGACGGCGGGCAGTCACTCGCCCGGGATCCGGATTCTCCCGGTCCAGACGAGCGGTCCTCGATAAAGC
>JAHDFZ010000150.1:0-4829 GCA_020627905.1 Verrucomicrobiota bacterium | reverse complement strand
CGGGATCCGGATTCTCCCTGTCCAGACGAAAGACGCGGTCCTCGATAAAGCGCAGAAGTTTTTCCTTCTCACCAATGGAGATGGGAGGTTTATCGGCCGGTGGCATCAGTCCGGCTCGCACATTTTTCCAGACTTCAAACCAGTGGTTGTGATCGGAGAGATGCGCCTGCTCGTCAGCCCAATCATCCAGGGCAAAACCGCCTTTGCTGGATCCATCTCCATGACAATCGTAGCACTGCTCGAACAGGATAGGCTCGATGGTGTCGCGGAAAGGCGCATCCTCGCCGGGTGCTGCGTTCACCGCGATCAGAGGGCTGAGCACCAGGAGTAGGGAGTTTAATGACGAATCTGTTTTCCAACTCTTCACCTAGGAAGATAACTGCTTTTCCTACGAGCTGTAAGTCCACGATCGCGCGAAGGCTCCACTAAGAAACAGGCATCCAGTCCCGTCAATTTCTTAGAAAATCTCCAATCTGTTTCAGAAAAAACGGACAGGGTGGGATTCGAACCCACGGTAGAGTTTCCCCTACACACGCTTTCCAAGCGTGCTCCTTAAACCGCTCAGACACCTGTCCAAAGGGTCGACCAGCCTAGTGGTCGAGCGGGCGGTATACTGCAAGCGGATGGGCTGAAAGCAAGGGGTTTTTATCTCTGCGGAAAAACTTTCTGGCCGTGGGCGGTCAAGCCGGTTCCGTCCCCTTCTCGAGTGATGGCATTGGCTGGTTCCCAATCGTTGGGAGCGAGGCGCGGGATTTATCCAGCATGCATTGGATCTCGCGCTCGATCTCTTTTGTAAGGGCGGGGATGGCTTTTTTTAAATTGCTCTCATGGCTCAGCAGCCACTGATCGGCAGCGATTGGTTCAGCGATATTGACTGTGCAGCGCCTTGGGGCATGGGGTTTCTGGGGCGCTGAATAGAAGTCTTCACGAAGTCGTTCGATCGTTTCGGAGAACCGGTCCAGGGTAGGCGACTCAGAAAAGTAGGGCTCAGAATAAATGATGAGACGATAAACGAGGATGGCGATGTCGGACAGATGCTGCAGATCTGTCTGCGACATCCCCTCCTGATCGATTTCGTAGGAGGCGAGTTTGTCCTTGTGGATCCGCGCCCTGATGCGTTTGATCGCTTCGAAAGCGCTGACAGACCCTTTTGACGGTGACATCGAAAGCTCCTCCTCAAGGTGCTGGAGCAACTGATTGATCAGAATCGGCAGCTCGCCGGGTAGGTCATGATTGAGATTCGGGACTTCGTCCCATCGCAACGAGGTAAGTTGTCGCTTCAGCAGATGTTGCCCGAGTTCCAGAATGAGCGCCGAAGGGGTGTGCAGGGGTAGTTTTCCAGAGAATTCAGAGTCACTTGCTAAGGTTTCGATACGCGCTGTAAGAGCGCCAAGCTTTGCAGCGACCAGGCTGAAATCGAGGGAGACTGGCACGATGTAGAGCGTTTTCCCTTCTGGCATTTTGGAACTCGCTCGCAGCGCCATGAATGCTGCGCCATCCTGCAGAGGGGTGATGCGTCCATTGGTTAGATATACATTTCCCTCGGGAAAGAGGATCAGTGCGTCATCGCTGGCTGACAGGACCTCCATGGCGGTTGCGATTGACTTGCGGTCACTGCCATCGCGATCGACGGAAAAGTGCCCCAATCTCTGCATGCACCAGGCGATAAAACGCCCACGCAGGAAGACATCATATGCGGCCATGAAGCAGAATGGGATCCGCAGCTGGCGCATCACCTCCGTCATGACCTGGGGGTCACTGTGGCTGGGGTGGTTGGCAACGAAAAGAAACTGATGGCCCTCACTCGCCAGCTTTTTGATCTGGTCCCGATCACCCTGAATGAGCAATTCCTCGATCCGATGGTTCTTCGCCTGGAGGACCCAAGCTGCGTTGAAGATACGCCCGAGACGGCGAAAAAAACGGGAGGCACGCCTTGGGAAGAACTGATAAGGAAGGTCAGAAAACTGGAGCATGGAGGATGAATGAAATTGATGAGCTCAGGGTCGGACAATCGGCCTCAGGAGATCGCACGGCAATAAAGAAAATACTGGTGGTCAAGGGGATCCGCGAAGCAGCTGGAGCGGATCGGTTTTTGTCTCCTTTGGGAAAGCCCTGATGCTTTGGCACGGAAAACGCTTCTCGACAGGCGTTTTATGGCGGTGGGCATGGGTGAAGAAACGCTCGGTAAACCGTTCTCTGTAAAAGTTTTGCAGAGAGCATCTTACACTTCTGTCGCCACGTGTTTCGTGCATTTGTCTCTTGTTAGATAAATCGAGTATGTTATGATTTGTCGAAGATTAGCGAGTCGTGGCTTAATCGTCTGACTTTGCCGAGGCTTCCACAATTTCAAAAGCGACAAATACCACAGATGAGTGACGATTTATTCGGAGATCAGGAAACAGGGGCGAACCCCGAATCAGGGACGTCCAAGCAGGGGTATTCGTCCATTCGAGTCTCGGGAGCGATCTTCATTCTTGTTCTGATCGTCATGCTCGGGGCTAACTTCTGGCTTTCGGGCCTCGTGAAGGAGGATTCCGTGAAGATCAACCTCGCTGGTCGACAGCGGATGTTGTCACAGAAAATCGCTAAGGCGGCGGCGGAGGTGAACGAGGCAGCTCAGACGCGCAACTTTACTGATGTGTCAGCATTTCAGGATGAGCTGGAGGAGGCACATGATTTGTTCGACGCCACGTTAACGGCGTTCAGGGAGACTGATATGACCCTGGGGGCAGACGGAAAGAAAATCACGATCGAGGCGTCACAGGATCCAGAGGCCGTTCGCATCATCAGTGAAGCGACAGAGATCTGGCAGGGGCTGAGTGAGGGATTGCTGCGAATCGCTCGTGTATCAGATCTCTCGGCTACGGATCCTCTAGTAGTTCAGGAAATTGAGGCAGGGATACGAGAGCAGAATCTGACTCTGCTGGATCTCATGAATCAGCTGACCAATTTCTATGAGAACAGTGCCCAGCGCAAAACGACTATTCTCCAGATCGTCCTGGGGGCAGCGCTCGCCCTCGAGGTAATCAACTTCCTCTACATCATCTACTATTCGGTGGGACGCCTGAAAAAGAGTGATGAACGGCTGACTCAATATTCTCAGGATCTTTCCTTTCGGAATGAGGATTTGGCCAAGACCAATGAAAAGCTCGCCGTTACGCAGAAAGAGCTTAGTAATTCAAACGAGTCCCTGCAGGAAGCCTTCGACACCCTCCAGCAATACAGCGAGGAGGTTGATCAGAAAAATACCGATCTAGAGATGATCTCGAAAGACCTGAACCGACTGAAAGAAGAGTCCGACACGATTTTCAACTCCGTCCATCATGGTCTTTGCCTGCTGGACAAGGATTTCAAGATCGGGACTCGTGTCAGCTCAGAAATGTATACGATCTTCGAGCGGAAGAACCTGAGCGGGATGCCCTTTCTTGACCTCATGCGGCCGCTCATTACCGAAAAGGATCTGAATACGCTGGAAAGCTACCTGAAACTCCAGTTTAACGGCAAGACGAGCGATAAGCAGTTGGAAAAATATAACCCACTCCGTAGGATTGAGATCACTCTGAGCTGGGATGGTAAATCGTTCGCCCACAAACATCTCGGGTTCGAGTTCGAGCGTATCCGCGAGGAAGATGAGATTGCTGCAGTTTTAGTCTCCGTCGACGATGTGACCGATACAGTTGTGCTCGAGAACGAGCTGCGGATGGCAAGCGAATCGCATGAGCGGAAGACGACTCTGATTCTGGAGCTCATTCAAGCTCCTTCCAACGAGCTGGACTCATTTCTCTCCCAGTCCGAGCGGTCTCTGGACACCATCAATGACCTCCTGAAGGAACAGGGGGTCGTTGACAATCAGGCGGTAGTCGGAAAGCACCAGCGCCTGGTCGAAGATGTCTTTCGGCGCATCCACAACATCAAGGGGAACGCTTCTATGCTGGGGCTTGACTCCATCGTTGAAATCTCTCACGAGGTGGAGAATCGCTTAGGTGAACTTCGCGGAAAAGAGCAGATCAGTGGAGATGAATTTCTCGGATCAATCGTGAAGGTTGCCGAGTTGCGTGAGCGCTTAAGTGATTTTGATGATCTCTCATCCTCACTCGGTAGAGATCTGCCGCAGAGCGCACGCAGTCGAGCCTCGCGTAAGGCCGACAACGCCTCAGAGCCGCTCTCGCGCTTTGATAAATTGGAGGCAGAGCTGGCACAGTTTGTCTCCCGCATTGCAGATGAGACCGGAAAGACTGCTTTTGTGCGCCTGAGCGCTGATCCTGGTCTGGATCTGTCTCCAGACGGTTTCGACGCGATGAGGGATGTCGCCGTTCAATTTGCGCGTAACTCGGTCGTGCATGGGATCGAACCCCCGGCAGAGCGGGAGCAGGCTGGTAAGATGCAGGAAGGTATGATCGCGATCCGTGCAAGTGCTTACGATGGCATCCATCCGTTGATTGATGATACCGCCATCGAACTTGTTCTTCGAGATGATGGCGCGGGTTTGAATATCGAGAACATCAAGCGCCACGCGATCGATCTTGGGCTCGTCACGAGGAGTGATGCGGATGGGCTCAGCTCATCACAGTTGGCTGGATTGATCTTTTACCCAGGGTTTTCCACGTCAGAAGGTGCTTCGGAACACGCCGGCCGCGGCTCAGGTCTTGACTTCATCAAGGACACTGTCGTCACAAAGCTGGGGGGCAAGTTATCTATGAGCTACGCCGAAGGTCAGTATATGCAGCTCACCTGCACCATTCCGGAAAGCCGCGTTATTGCTGAAGTCTCGGCCGTTGCAGGCTAGTCCAGGTCGGGTATCTTCCGAAACAGAATCACAGGGATGAAGT
>JAHDFZ010000149.1 GCA_020627905.1 Verrucomicrobiota bacterium | reverse complement strand
CTTCAAATGGAGCGGCTGGCGGGGAGGAATCTGGGACCTGGGCGTCTTTGACATACGCTTCCCAGAGCTTCGCGATGTGTTCATTTGGCAGCCACATCATCTGTGAGTGATCTCCATCAAAGTTGCTGGCTCTAAACGCCTGCTTTCCCGATAAACTGGCGAGAAATCCCTCGGACTCTTCAAGGGATAACAAGCTTCCAGCGGGTGCCCGAGGGAGCCGCGCATGGATGATAACATCAAGCCATGGTATAGCCAGATAGCGGCTATCTCCGCATTCGTGCGCAGCGTGAGGGTCTATGGCAGTTCCCACCAGATGTCCTTTATGACGCATCGCTCTGACGAAGCGTTCAGCAAGTGGCCAGCCATGTTTCCACTTTCCTTTCTCTGTAACGCCCTCTCGGGTGCCTAGGCCGACCATCAGCGGCACATCGAATTCGTCTCCAGGCACTTGGAACGAAGGCTTGTCCTTTCTAACCTCCTCATCTGTGAAGTGAGGAGCGCCGGAGTGTAGCCAAGCCCCTATGATTCGTTCGGGATACATAAAGGTGAATCCCGCACACCATAATGATCCGCCGCTGTGCCCCCAGAGAGCCAGGGGTAGGGTCCCGAGGTTTTCGCATCCTGAGATTTTCGCCAGCGCCTCTAAACCGGTGTCGAATGTCGCAGCAGAGCCATTCCTCGGATCGCACCAGCGCCAGCAATCATAGCCGTCTGGATGCTCATAGTTTGGCGATAAAAGGGCGAAACCATGTGCGCGTGCCAGAGCCTGCCAGTGAAGGTCATAAGCTCCAGTCTGACCGGAGAGAGCTGAGCCGACCCCACAGCCATGTTGGTGGACGATTATCCCTCGCAAATTAGTGTCGTCATCGGGCAGCCACAGGGTGTATTGCACGCCGATATCGAGTGGGTTCCCGTCTGATTTAGGCTCTAGCCGGACTCGGTAATAGGGAGGCAGGGCTTCGGGAGGAGTATGATAAGGTGCCACCTGAGCAATGGCGGTGGCCGTCAGACACGCAGTGCTGAAAAGAAAAACGAGCAGTTTCATCACCCTGCATATTGCCACAAGCGAGAAAAAGCAAAGCTTGCGCAGTCACCTGATTGCGCGCTGGCGCTCAGAACCCCTTCCGCAGCAGAAATCCTGCACCGTAGCCGGGGTAGTAGGTGTTGACGATGAAATACACGAGCACAAAATCGACAATCAGATGGACGATCAGCACCCAGAGCAGTCCCTCTGACTTCTCATACATACTTCCCTGCGTGAGGGCGAAAAGAAAGACGATGATGGCTCCCAGTCCGACGAAAGCCATGTCGAAGAGCAGCGCTGTGTAAAGCACGGCTTGCAGTGCGTTGGCGATGGGGAAGCGGTAGAGCGATCGCAGGATAGCAAACGAGGTGTTGATGAAAAACAGTTCGTCCCAAATACCAACAAGGTTGATGCCGATGAAGAGTCTCCTGATCTCGCCGAGGTCAGGCACCGGTTCCGGCAGAGTCCACTGGCGAAATAGCTCGTTCCCGAATAGGGCCTGGTTGCCCCAGGCATAAAACAGAAGGATGCCAATGGCCAGCGGGACGGAGAGCACCGTGTAGATCGGGTCAGCCCAGCGCCACTTTTTCGGGAGGAAGCGATAGCGGATCACCTCGCCATCTCCGCGAAACTTCAGCCAGAGATACGGAACGACCAGCGCTAGGAAAAACGCTACGCTCAGTCGAATGAAATTCTCGTTGTCGAGGCTGGGGTTGATATCGATAGCCCCAAGCATGGCCACGACGATGAGGAGCACGCCCTGACGTCTACGGATCTCGGGAGCTTCGTCGCGCAGGGTAAGAATGAAACAGGCCACCCAGCAGACAGCTCCCGCCAAATCCTGATTCGCTCCGATCCAGAGAATCGTCGCCGCAGCTAGGAGGGTCAGCGTGACCAAGCGGTAGCGCGTGATTGGTAGGTTCGGCATAATTTATTAAATAATATAAAAAAGATTACAGCGGGCAGATGAGTCAGCGGACCGCTCTACAGAGTCCCGCCGCCCGTTTAGATATATACAAAAAAGGGGTTTACCTGATTTCTCAAGTTATGCTTACATGAGCTTGTTAATCTATGCAGTTACCCTCTTGCTCCCTGCCATCTGATGCCTTTTCACCGAGGCTTCTCCTGCATTCGAGCATTTGTTCCGTAGTGGCGGTCATTGTCACCGTCTTTTTCGCCCGCGAGGCTTCAGCCCAGTTGTCGCCGTTTGAAGTTTCGGCGGAAAATACCAACACCGCCACAGCGGTTCTCCCGGATCTTGTCCCGGCGGACTCCTACGAGTTCATCCAGCCATCTCAACGGACGACCATCGACTCTGCCGCAGCGCTGATGAATCGGCGCCTGCGCGAGTTTGAGGAAAAGCAGGCAGATATCGTCGATGAGCTTAAGACTCTCCCGAGCGTATCACGTGAGGAGCCTCGGCTCTCCGCCTTCGGCTATCATTCAGGTAACTCCAAGCAACGCCCCAAGTGGGTGCAGATCGATCTCATGCGAGAGGTTGAGGTCTCAGCAGTCTCGCTCTTTCCTGTCACGGCCGAGTATAAGGGCAAAACGGCTTACGGCTACGGTTTCCCCCGCAGCTTCAGGATCGATGTCTCCATGACGGACGATTTTCAGGAGTATGAGACGGTGGCAGAGGGGCGGACGCCAGGCGATCTTGAGGTGCGGCGCTATCCCTACTTCAAAAAAATGTCGCCCATCACCGCCCGCTATATCCGAGTGACGGCCACCGATCTCTGGCAAGGAGTCAGTCAGGGTTCCGCTGGTGTGTTCGCCCTTAGCGAGATGATGGTTTTCGAAAATTCGGTAAATGTTGCAGTTGGTGGGACGGTCACGTCTCACGATAGTGAGGAGAGATATGGACAGTGGTCCCGGCGCTTCCTCAATGACGGTGTCATCGCTCTTGGTCTGCCTGAAGGCATGGAGGAAAGCGGAACCTACGGATTCCGAGGTCGCTCTGAGAAACCGGCCCGCGAGAGCTGGGTCCAGGTAGATCTCGGCACGTTCACGACTCTGGATGAAGCCCTTATCATTTTCTCCCAGGTGCCGGAGGCCATTCCTGATCCCACGGTTCGATTTCCGAATCCCATCCGCGTGCACATCGGGTCGCTTCCGGACATGAGTGATGCCAAACTGGTCGCCAGCCTGCGGCCTCAGCAGCTTTCCCAGCTAGGAAAGAATCCCTTTGTCATCGGCCTCAATGGTAAGAAAGGACGCTACATCCGTCTCACCGTGCAGTCCGATCCTAAACCCAAGCCCATCGACTTCCAGTTTGCCGAACTGCAGGTCTACTCCGACGGCGAGAATATGGCGCGTGGAATGCCGGTGACGGCTTCTCACCCGGTCCGCAATGCCCGCTGGTCACCGGAGTTTCTCGTCGATGGATTCACCAGCCGTGCGAATCTTCTGTCTTACGAGGAATGGCTGGCCATGCTCGACCGCAGGCAGCGGCTGCTCCGGGAGTGGCGTGCGCTGGAGTCTGATCGGGTCCAGCTGGTGAATCGCTTCGTTACCCAGGCGCTCGTCCTCCTGGGGCTGCTTTTGTTTGTCGTCATCGTCAGCGTCGTCATCACCTCCAGCCGAGGCCGCAAGCGCAGGCGCAAGGATCTGGAGGACCTGCGACAGCGCATCGCCAGCGACCTGCACGATGACATCGGGTCTAACCTCAGCTCCATCGCTCTACTGGCTGAACTGGGCAAAACTGAGGCGAATGAGCCCGATCTCGTGGTGGAGGAACTCAGCGAGATCAAGGCAACAGCTGATAAGACCATCGAGTCCATGCGGGACATCGTCTGGTTGATCCGCCCTGGTGAGGAAACCTGGTCGCAGATGGTGGCGCGCTTTCGCGAGACGGCAGCCAAGCTGATGAGGGCACACGAATACACTTTCAACATCGAGGGCGAGGCCCATGATGATCGGCTGCCTCTTGAGTTTAAGAGGGATCTGTTTCTGATTTTTAAGGAGACACTCAACAACATCGTCCGACACGCCAAGGCCAAGAATGTAGCGATCGATCTCCAGTGCGAGCGTCACAAGCTAGCGCTCACAGTCGTCGATGACGGGCAGGGCTTCGATACGCTGGATGCCGATTTCCGCGAAGGCAATGGCTTGCGGAATCTCCGAATGCGCGCCCAGGCGATCGGCGGGGATATCACCATGGACAGCGCTGCAGGCGAAGGGACGACCGTCACGCTGAACGTGCCAATCCCCTAAAATCTCTTCATTAAGATAAACGTAATATTTGCACGACTTTTTTGCTGCATTCTGCCCTAAACGAGCTGAAACTCACCTAGCGACACCATTTTATGAGCGATTCTGATAAAGACACCAAAACTGCCGACACCGAGGAAAACAAAGAGCCGTCGAAGGTTTGGGTGGTCGAGGATAATGAAACGCTCCGCCGCACGGTAGCCCGTGTCCTGGATCGTCAGGACGACATGAAGTGTGTTCACCAGTTTGAGCGCTGTGAAGAAGCTATCCAGCGACTGGTGGCGGGAGAACGCCCGAATGTTATGCTCTTCGACATCGGCCTTCCCGGCATGAGCGGGATCGAGGGCATCCGCCGTATCAAGACGGCCCTGCCTGAGATCGAAATCCTCGTTTTCTCCGTCTTTGACGACAATGAGAAGGTCTTTAATGCCATTTGCGCCGGTGCTTCCGGCTATCTCCTCAAAACATCGAGCATGGGTGAGATCCCTGATGCCATCCGCGAGATCCTTGCTGGTGGGGCACCGATCAACGCCCTCATCGCGCGGCAGGTTCTGGACATGTTCAGTGATCTCGCACCGCAGAGCCGCGACTACGGTCTGACAGATCGCGAAAAGGAAGTGCTCGAGCAAATGGTCGAGGGATTGACCAAAAAGGAAATCGCCGATCACCTCGATTTGAGCTTCCACACGGTCGACAAGCACATCCGCGGTATCTACAGCAAGCTGCACGTCAACACCATGACGGGAGCCGTCGCCAAAGCTCTCAAAGAAGGCCTTCTGCCGAAGGGGTAGGGCGATAGCTTCTTTTCTCTTACACAGCCTAGCGGGGATCCGGAAACGGGTCCCTTTTCCATTTCACCCTTTCAGAACTTTTCACCTACTTATCATGATCTACATCGGAATCGACAGCGGAACCCAGAGCACGAAATCCATCGCCGTGGATATCGGGAGCGGCGAGATCCTCGCTCAGGCGGCAGAGCCATATGACTTGATTGAGGGACTCCCCGCCGGACATCTGGAGCAGCACCCAGCCTCGTGGATCAGCGCCGTCGAGGCCACCCTAGCCAGCTGCGCCGAGCAGTTGGGCGGGCGCGCAGCAGAGGTGAAGGGCATCGGCGTCAGCGGCCAGCAGCATGGGCTTGTCGTTCTGGATGCGGATGATCAGGTCATCCGCCCAGCCAAGCTCTGGTGTGATACCTCGACCATCGCCGAATGTGATGCCTTCCATGAGGCCTTCGGTGGGAAAGACGCTCTCATCGAAAAGGCAGGAAATCCCATCCTTGCCGGTTACACCATCCCCAAGCTGCTCTGGTTGAAAAACCACGAGCCGGATCACTTTGCTAAGGTCAGCACGGTCCTGCTGCCCCATGACTACCTGAATTTCTACCTCACTGGAGTCAAGCGCATGGAATATGGCGATGCCTCCGGCACCGGCGTTCTCAATATTCGCACTCGCGAATGGGATCGGGATCTCATCGATTTTATCGACCCCTCATTACACGAAGCCTTCCCTGAGTTGGGGTCGTCGCTCGCCATTCATGGCACGCTGCTCCCGGTAGTCGCCGAAAAGGTGGGGCTGCCTGCGGGCATCACCATCAGCGCGGGTGGCGGTGACAACATGATGGGGGCGATCGGCACGGGGAATCTCTCGTCAGGCATTATCACCGCCAGCTTCGGCACATCGGGCACCCTCTATGGCTGCTCTGAGAAGCCGATCATTGATCCAAATGGCGAGATCGCCGCCTTCTGCGACAGCACAGATCGATGGATGCCACTGGCCTGCACGATGAACGTCACCGTTGTCACCGAGCAGGTGCGTGGCTGGTTCGGCTGGGACCACGCGGAGATGGAGCGTCAGGTCAATACTGTCGCACCAGGTGCTGATGGCGTCTCCTTCCTGCCCTATCTCAACGGCGAGCGCACGCCCAACCTCCCGAATGGATCGGGCGTCATCCATGGCCTGCAGGGGAATACCTCAGCCACTCCCGCCCACATCGCTCGGGCGGCTATGGAGGGAGCCACCCTTGGTCTGGCCTACGGCCTACGCCGCTTTTCCGCTCTAGGCCTTGACCCATCGGAGATCCGCATCACCGGTGGTGGAACCAAAAGCGCCACCTGGCGGCAGATGTCTGCCGATGCTTTCGGCGTCCCGGTGGTCGGGCTTGCTACCTCTGAGGGAGCATCGCTGGGCGGTGTCATTCAGGCGGCGGCAGCCGATGGGCAGGGGAGCTGTCAGGATCTTGCTGAGCGCCTTGTGCAGCTCGACGATTCCACCCGCGCCGAGCCGCAGGCGGAAGTCAGCCAGCTGTATCAGGAGAAGCTGGACCGTCAGGAAAAGCTCACCACCGTCCTGCAGGAGAACGATCTGCTGTAAGAGGCCGCGCTTATGGCATCAGCTGATTTTGAGATTCCCGCTAAGGCGCGGCGCATCGGCTTCGCCGTGCGTGGTCTCATGCATCTGTTTGCCTTCACCTTCCGCTGGCGGCTGGAGGATCCCAGTGGGATCGCCAGTGCTCCGCCTGAGCGCCCCATGATCTGGCTGCTCTGGCACAATCGCATTTTCACCGCGCCGAAACTCTGGCGACGCTACCTCCCGACCCGCAGCGGTGCGATCCTCACCAGCGCCAGTAAGGATGGGGCGATCATCGCCGCTCTTGTGCAGGGCTTCGGCATTCGCCCGATCCGTGGGTCCAGCTCGCGACGCGGGGCAGCCGCTCTCCTGGAGCTGGTCAGGGCGGTTCGTGGGGGCGAGGACGTCGCCATCATACCGGACGGTCCACGCGGCCCGCGTTATCAGATGGGCCCAGGGGCCATCCGTCTCGCGCAGAAAACAGGCGCTGCCATTCTCCCCATTCAGGTCAACTACAGCAGCTATTGGGAGTTTCAGAGCTGGGATCGGTTTCAGCTGCCCAAGCCTTTCTGCCGCGTCACCGTGAGTCTGCAGCCCCTCGTCGACATCCCGGCGGAGCTTACCGAAAAAGAATTTGAGGAACATCGCCTGCAAGTCCAATCTCAGCTTGGTGATGTCCCGTCGCCCACCGCCTAACTTTTTACCGTCCACGCTATCCCTATGAAATTGATCGAAGGAAAACCCATTGCCGACCTTGTTTACGAAAAATGCCTCCAGGACATCGAGCGCCTGAAAGCAGAGGGCAAACAGCCAGGCTTGGCGGTCGTTCTCATCGGCGATGATCCGGCCTCGAAGGCCTACGTCGGCTCGAAGGATAAGAAGTGTCAGGAGCTGGGGCTGCATTCGGTCAAAATCGAGAAGCCGGCCGAGATCACGCAGGAGGAGCTGCTCAGCATCATCGATGATCTCAATGCCGACGACGCCATCCACGGCATCCTCGTGCAGATGCCCCTGCCAAAACACCTGGATTCTGAGGAAGTGATCAAGCGCATCGACCCGGCAAAGGACGTCGACGGACTGCACCCTTACAATGTCGCGAAGCTGGCCATGGATGACCCCACCGGTTTCGTGCCCTGCACCCCCGGTGGCTGTCAGCGGATGCTCATCGAGAGCGGGATCGACGTCGAGGGCAAGCATGTCGTTGTCGTCGGGCGCAGCCTGCTCGTGGGAAAAACGCTGGCCCTGCTCATGAT
This sequence comes from Verrucomicrobiota bacterium, assembly GCA_020627905.1. Lineage (GTDB taxonomy): Bacteria > Verrucomicrobiota > Verrucomicrobiia > Verrucomicrobiales > DEV007 > Arctic95D-9. Next base: position 1,430 of record JAHDFZ010000149.1, on the reverse strand, counting down.
GGGGAAGGGGGAGGGTGGAAATGCCACCGTCACTGTCGCTCATTCACGGACTCGGAATTTGCCGGAAGTCACCCAATCGGCGGATATCCTCGTCGCGGCCATTGGTATTCCCCATTTCCTCGGTGACGAGCATGTGAGGGATGGATCGGTGGTCATTGATGTGGGCATCAACCGCATTGACGCCCCCGAGACAGCGAAAGGATCGCGCTTGGTCGGTGATGTCGACTTTGACGCGGTGAAAGACAAGTGTGAGGCCATCACCCCGGTGCCGGGTGGAGTCGGCCGGATGACGATCGCCATGCTCATGGCGAATACCATCCGGGCCTGTGAGATGCGTGAGGGATAGGGTGCAGAGCGCTCTAGCAAGTAGGCGGGAACGTGACCTGTCCTCCATAGCACCGAAGTGTGCGACGGGAGAGAGACCGACCGGCATAGACTCCGCCGCTAGAGCGAAATAGATCCACGAATTACAAAAATTACACGAATTCCTTTGTGGGTCAGGTAGGGGCGTCCATACCACGAGATCATTTACTGCTAACTTTGTCCACAGAGAGCGTCACCCTGGGAGCGCCGACGTCCCCGTCGGCTTGTCTAGCTAGGCCGGCGTTTTGGGGCAAAGTGGTCAGGAACTTCAGGCACATGCAACCTGTTGCTTGTGTTTCGGGCTCGGGACTATCGAGCACGAGCGGATGATGTGATCGCCACTTCCCTCTTGTTTAGAGTTGCGATATCGGCTTTCAGTCCACTGATGGTTTTGGCAGTTACTTTTAGCGTGATAGATGAAGCGGCTTCGCAAAAATCCTTGATCTCGTCGGACTCTGGCAACATCTTCCTAAACTAGAAGGCTCGTGATATCCGTTCGCCGGATGATACCAATACCTTCTGTTCTGCCTGAAAATCGGCCATGCCGAAACCTACCATCCGCATCTATGATTCGATCGGCACTGGATTGATCATCGAGTGTCAGAGCGGAATCGTTGTCTCCAACCAGACAGGCGGGACCTCTTGCCTCCAACCCGAAATCGAAGGAATCTATATTCCGCTAAGGAATGATTATTCGGATGAAACGGGTGAATTCATGTCCCCCGAAAACGAACTCACGAGGCACTTTACCGGATCGAAGCACGCAGGTGCTGGAGCGACCTCTGGAATCGACGAGGGTGATGCTGATTTTATCGATTCAGTGCTCGCACGTGTGAAGCTCAATCCTCCGATCTCAGTCGACCGTCGGAAGCTCGCGAAGTCGCATGAGGCATGGATTCATATTGAGATCAGCGGCGACGAATCAGCGGACGCAGATTTGAGTGCCTTTGTTCACTTTCATCCCTACCCGAGATCAGGCATCCTCACCTGGTGCAACAGCGACTAAAAACAACGGGCAGAACAATAAAGGGTGTAGCCAAGTCGAGGAACGAGACCTTGGACTACAC
>JAHDFZ010000148.1 GCA_020627905.1 Verrucomicrobiota bacterium | reverse complement strand
CATGAGAAGCCCATGAGTGGTCAGTGTGCTGGTGAGAAGGAGGAGAATTTGGCGAAACATACTCGTTAAGTGAATTCAGGGGGGAGCGGCAGCTGCTGGTTAAATCGACGCTTTCGCGATGACATCTTCGATCACTTCGCCACCATCGACGATTTCCATAGGTCGAGGGCCAGGCGCGATGAGTTCCTTATCAGCGTTGATCCCCAGTTGGGCATAAACAGTTTTAGCGAAGGACTCGACCGACACCGGGTTTTCGTCCACATCCCCAGCGAGAGAATCAGAAGATCCATAGACGTAGCCGCGCTTGATGCCGCCACCCGCCAGCATTGTCGAGAAGACGCGCGGCCAGTGATCGCGGCCTTCATCCTTGTTCAGCTTCGGCGTGCGGCCGAATTCTGAGCTGACCATGACAAGGGTGCTATCGAGCAAGCCGCGTTCATCAAGGTCTGTCAAGAGAGCAGCGAGAGCCTGGTCGAGACTCGGCGCGTATTTATCGAACTCCTTCTTAAGGCCGAAGTGGTGATCCCACGCCCCGTAGTTCAGCGAGACCATGCGCACGCCGGATTCAACGAGTCGACGAGCGAGAAGCATGCGCATACCGGCTTGGTTTTTGCCATAGCGGGTCTTCATTTTATCGTCTTCTTTCGTGAGATCGAAGGCATCCCGCGCAGCCTGTGAGCCGATGAGGCTGTAGGCTCGCTGGTAGAAAGAATCCATCGCATCGATTGCATCAGAATTCTCTGTCGCACGGAAATGGCTATCGACGGTCTCCAGTAGAGAGCGACGTCGATCATAACGCTTCTGATCGATGCCTGGAGGCAGACTCAAATCACGAACCTGAAAATTTTTCAGGTCTCCTGGATCACTGCCAACCGAGAAAGGTCCATACATCGATGAGAGATACCCCGTGCCACCCCACTCATTGACCATTTTTGGAACAGCAATGTAAGGAGGAAGGTTTTTCCGGGGCCCGAACTCATGGGAGACGACTGAACCGAAGCTTGGAAACTGGATCGCGGGGCTAGGCTTGTAGCCGGTCATCATGTTGTGCTGTCCACGCTCGTGCGCAGCCTCACCGTGGGTCATCGAACGTATGACGGTAACCTTGTCAGCGACCTTCGCCATATTTTTGAAGTGCCCGCCGAACTGCAATCCATCCACGTTCGTGTTGATCGCCTCGTAAGGCCCACGGTAGTCGGATGGGGCGTAGGGTTTGGGATCCCACGATTCCTGGTGAGCGATCCCGCCGTTGAGGTAAATGTGAATGATCGACTTCGCGACGCCTTCTTTTGACTCGTAAAACTTCGCAGCTGCCGATGCCTCATTTTTCAGCAAATCCGGAAGTGTGAGTCCCAATCCGGAAGCGAATCCCACCTGAAGAAAATCCCGACGCCCCCATCTGCGCCCCATGTTGAATGATGGTTGAGTCTTATTCATATCGATTTCCTTTCCGGTGATGTTTTTAATGTAGCCGCGAACTAATCTCAGCACTAGCAAGAACGATCTCTGAGGCCCATGAAACAAGGGCGTAATGACGCGATTCCTCGATTGCGTGCCGTCTTCGAAAATCCCGTGATTCCGCCTGATAACTATCTTTCCAGAATCACAGGGTTTCGTATCTTGTTCCTATGATTAAGAACCTGTGGCCCGGTCGCAAACTCCTCCCTTTGCTCACACTCTTCATCGTTTTGGGATTCCACCTCCCAACCCGCGGAGCGGAGAAGATCAATTTCGAGGACCACATTCTGCCGATCCTCGAAAACCGCTGTCTGAATTGCCACAATCCGGACAAAGCGAAAGGCGGCCTAGACCTCTCCTCCTATACAGCAATGATGTCCGGTGGCTCCGGCGGTGAAGTCGTGACCCCCATGGAGGCACAAGGCTCACGGCTCTACACCCTTAGTGCGCGGACGGAGGAGCCGGTAATGCCGCCCAAAGGCGAACACGTAACACCTGAAGAACTCGCTCTTTTGGAGAAATGGATTCAGGCCGGCATTCTGGAAACCTCATCCAGCACCGCAAAGAAAGCTGCAAAACCGACTCTCGATCTGACAATCACTCCAGCGGCGGGTAAACCCGAGGGTGAACCAGCGATGCCTCAGCACCTGCTGCTGCAGCCAGACGTCGTCACAGCACGAGGAAGCACCATCTCAGATATTGCCCACAGCCCCTGGGCTCCGATTGTCGCGGTAGCAGGCCAGAAGCAGGTGCTTCTTTACCATTCTGAGGATTTCGACCTGATCGGTGTTCTTCCCTACCCCGAGGGATTCCCCCGCAGCCTATCCTTCAGCTCAAATGGCGCCTACCTGAGCGCTGGTGGTGGACGCGCAGGCAAGAACGGCAACGTGGTCGTGTGGGATGTCGAGAGTGGAGAGCGAATCATCGACGTAGGCAAGGAGTTCGACACCGTGCTGGGCTCTGACGTATCCCCTGACCTGCGTAATGTCATCCTCGGCGGTCCGGGCAAAAACATTAAGATCTGGGACACCACCACCGGTGAGCAGATCAACAGCATCAAAAAACATCCCGACTGGATGCTGACAGCGGCTTACAGCCCCGATGGTATTCTCTTCGCTACAGGCGGTCGAAATGGAGAAGCTTTCGTGTGGGAAGCTGGAACCGGCTACGAATTCCTGAGCCTACGCGGACATGAAAAAGCACTCAACAGCCTGGCATGGCGCCCGGACGGCAATGCCCTCGCTACAGCAAGCGAAGACGGTTCCATCATTGTGTGGGACCTCAACGAAGGCAAGGAGCTGAAGAAGTGGACAGCACATGACAAACAAGGTGTCGTGGATATCAGCTTTGCCCCGGACGGACACCTGGCATCTGTTGGCCGAGACGGCAATCTCCGCATCTGGACGATCGACGGAAAGCGTCAAAAAGATATCAAGGCCTGCGATGATGTTCTAAGTTCCGTCTCTTTCAGCCACGATTCCAAGCGGGTTTTCGTGGGAGATTTCAGCGGTGGCGTGACAGCATGGGAATGGAAAACCGGTAAGGAACTCGCCTCATTGGAGAGCAACCCGACGACGATTGATAAGCAGTTGGAAGCCACGCAGCAGCGCCTCAAAGAACTCGCTACTCTCCTCCCTCAATTGGAGAAAGAGCTTTCTAAATCCCACGAAAACCAGAAAACAGCCGCAAAGGCGAAATCAGCGGCTGACTCTGCTCTGGCGAAAGCAACAAAAAGCCACGCCGCTGCTCAAAAACGGTTCGACGATCTGAATGCGCAATTCGCAGCGGCAAATAAGCAGGCCACAGCTACAAAAGCGAGTGCCGAAGCTGCCAAAAAAGCGGTAGCAACAGCTGCCCAGAGTCTGGCCAGGAAGCAAACCGAGAAGAAAACGGCCGAGGGTGCTCTGCCCGCAGGAAAAACAGCAGTAGCCTCGGCAAGTGATGAGGACCGCAAAGCTTCTGAGACGCTTGCGAACGCAAACGCGAGCCTCAAAGCGCTGCGCGAGAACCTCACCACTCAGTCCCTTTACGAAAAAGTAAAAGCTACAGCCGATCAGGCGAAAGCCGCACTCAACGCGGCATCACAAAACGTAAGCGAAACCCAGAAAACACTCACGGTTGCCAATCAAGCCCTGAAGCAAAGCACAGAGGCGAAGACAAAAGCCGCGAAGCGCCTTTCCGAGCTGGCGGCAGCACTTAAGGACGCTCCACCAGAGCAGCAGGCAACTCTGAGAGCTGAGTGGCAGAAGCTGCAAAGCACCATGCCCGGGCTTGAGTCGAAAGTGAAGCAGCAAGCGACCAGCAAACAGGAGTTGGAGAAAACCCTTGCTGGACAGACAGCGACCGCAAAAGGGCTGGAGCCGGAGTATCAAAAAGCACTGGCGGCAAGCAAGCAAGCCGAGCAAGGACTGCAGAAACACCGTCAGGCGATCAGCGCAGCCGAGAACCAGGTGAAGGCTGCCCTCGATGCTCAAAAAAAGGCAAAGGCACTCCTAGTGGCCGCGCAACAGAAGCTGAAGACTCAGGAGCAGGCGATCGCCAAAATCCTTCATGAGGAAAAGAGTCTCACAGCCGCCCTGTCTGATGCACAGACGAAACAGTCCGCTGCTGACGCCGAAGCAGCGAAGCACCGGACAGCCTCAGGCACTCTCAGCACACAGGTAACAGCAGCGAAGGCTACCCTGCAAAAGGAGCAGGCGCAGCTGACGAATCTAACAAAAGCCCGAGACGCGGCGCACAACACACTGGCTTCTAGAAACAAGGAGCTCTCAGCTCTTCGCACTCGGACAAAGGATACGGAAACAGAGCGTTCTCGACATGACTTCCTTATCAAAAAGTGGAAAGCAGCAGCTGTAAACTATCAGGCCCATGAAGAACGCGAGGAGTTAGCTGAGGAGGCAATCAGACTGGACGAACAGGAAGAGGCGAAACAGAAAGCGCTAGAGCTGGCGGAAGCTGCACGTAAAGCTCGCGAAGCAGAGCAGAAGAAGCTGGCCGACGCAAAACAGACGATCGCTACCGGTAAGGAAACCCTGCGCGTCACGACCTCAAGTGTCCTCGAAGACGCCCAGAACCTCGCCCTTCAGAAAGCCGTCATGCGCCTGCAGTCAGGCACGGTAATGAGTGCCGGTGACGCAAAAAAACCAACCGACAGCCTCCTCGCGAAGCTGACACAGCATTTCCAGCTCGCGGACAGAACAGTTCAGGCTGTAGAGGCAGCCTCGCGAGTGGCAAAGGCTACTCCTCCCGTCATCGAAGAGAAGCTGAGCGTGGAGAAAACAAAAGTGGAGAGTTTGAAATCGGAGACAACGAAGCTCACACAGCAGGAGACCCGTGTCGAAGAGCAGAAGGCACTCGTCGAGAAACTCGAGTCGACTTACAAAAATATAGTTCCCGAGCGGGATTAGACTGCGTATCTCTGCGGAGAAAATTGCTGGTCCTTGTTCCCTGGGCCAGCTCTCTACTTCGCTAGGACATGGATACGAGTGACGTCATTTGCCCGAGTTGCTTCGAGACCTTCGCGGTCGCCAACCCGCCTTTCGGTGAATATCCAGCGTCCGTCGATTATGACTGCGAGATCTGCTGTCGGCCAATGGTGATTCACTTTGAAGAAGACCCGATCGACGGAGTCTACGCCTATGCGAGCTCTCTTGATGATTTGTAATTAACGAAAAAGAGGCCAGAGGAGAGGCTCGGGCTGATAAGAGTCATTCACGGCGATCTCAACGTTCAGATCTCCAATCGCAAAGTCACCAGTTACCAGTGGCAGACACGACACTGACCAGGCTCCACTTTCACCCCGATGCAGGTGCATGACGGCCGCACAGTCGACTGATTCACCGATCGCCAGCTCCTGATCGATGATGCCGGTGATCTCCTGCTGAGAAGGCACATCATCGTCAGAGGTGGTCAGCACCAGTTCTACATACCCGGCTGGAAATTCGATCGACTGGCCCTTCACTGCCAGGCCGGGATGAAACGGATCCGCCTCGGTAAGCAGTCGGGCTTCCGTGATGGTGATCGTGTCAGATAGATACAGCACCCCCTCCTCCTGAGAAAAGGATCGCGCGAACCTACGTTTCAGTTTGCGATTGTATTGCGCGAGGTCATCAGTTTCCAGACCACCGAGCAGGGAGAAAAGCTCTCGCGTCGACTGGAACGTCCCCCTCGGCGCAGTCTCAGGTCGGAATGAGGGCAATTTCGGAAGCTGTTCGAAACGCTGGAGAAGTCGGTAATTCCATGGCACCTCCGGATACCCCGACACATAGAGGAAAAAGCTCCAACTGGCGAGATTTGCCCCGATCAGGACAAGGAAAAGAGCCGTCCAGAGCAGAGGGTTCCACCCCTTTTTTCGCTCCTGCACTTTCTCCAGCTGCTGTTGTCGATAGGAGCTAGCTAGAGAGCTCTGCCGCTCATCGATTGAAAACCCACCGATTGATGCCAGGCGCGAAGACACCCACTCTTTCAGAGACCGGAGCATTTACTGAGTCGAGACAAGCTGAGCCGTTTACGACTGATTGCTGACGCATGCTTCCTCGTCGAATTCCTCAGGGAACTCGGCTCCTTCCGGCTTTTCCGCGTCACCGGGTTCGAACGAAGTGCCACAGCCGCAGCTACGGGCCGCGTTCGGGTTGGTGATTTTGAAGCCTGCGTCATTGAGCGCATCTACATAGTCGAGATGGCACCCGCTGAGATACTGGGTGCTATCAGCAGCCACCCAGACGCTGGCTCCATGCGCGATGATCTGCTGATCGCCCGCAGACTGCTCAGCGATCTGCATGGCATACTGCATTCCCGCGCAGCCACCTTTTTCAACGAAGAGCCTGAGTCCGTAGCTGCCATCCGTTTCTTCCTGTTTCGATGCGACAAGGCGTGAAATTTCTTCTGCGGCCTCTTTTGTGATTTCGATCATAGGGAGAATATAATGGCGAGTTTCAGCCTACCCAAGCGATTTTCGGGTGGTTTTGGGTGAAATGAGTGTCGGGATTAATCAGTGATAAGCGAATGGCAGATGCGCTAACCATTGTTTTCAGCTCTTGGGCTGATTTTGATAAACGAGCAAAAGCCTCTCGATCTCCGCGACGACCTCCGTTCGCACAGTAGATTCAAAAACAAAATCGTGTTTGTCCCAGTTATCACCAAATACAACCTTAAGCCGAAAGGCCCCGCAACTTTGAAATTCGGGATACCACCCTAGGTCAAGCATGACACCCCCACGGGATACCTGGAACAGATCTTCTTTAAAATTCCACCACGTCCCACTCATATCCTGCTCGCTAAAGTCAGGACCAACTTCAACGAAATTATTCAAAACCACAGACCACCCCGGTGGAATCCGCAGCGGTTGAAGTTTAGATTCAGTCATCAGCTCTTTTCATGCTAAATGCCAGAGACGTATCTCTGCTCGATTCGCCTCCCGAGTGGTGGAAAGCAGCTCGGATATCCTCCATCTCCAAGTCAGGCAGCTCGTCCAGAATGCGCTCAGGAGAGAGACCCGCGGAAAGGAGGTCAAGAACGTCAACGACCCGAATCCTCATCCCGCGGATGCATGGCCGTCCACCACACTGTCTCGGGTTTACAGTTATCCGTGAATGATGAGCCTTCATTTGGAAGGATACATTCAAATCTCCCTCTCTTCGATCAATTTTTCGGCAGCGTTTTCCGAGCATTTTCCCGGCTTGAATCTCCCCTTTCAGCATGTGAATGTCGCCTCCACGTGACATTATGGGAAAAGTTCAATTGCTGCCAGAAGCTCTCGCCAGTCAGGTCGCTGCAGGGGAAGTCGTAGAGCGTCCTGCCTCTGTGGTGAAGGAGCTGGTGGAGAACAGTATCGATGCTGGTGCCTCCAATATCGAGGTGCGGGTGCAGCGTGGGGGGATCGCCCTCATCCGCGTCACAGACGATGGTTGCGGCATGAGTCGCGAGGATGCGCTGATGTCTCTCGAGCGCAACGCGACTTCGAAAATCCGAACCAAAGAAGACCTCGCAGCGATTCATACACTCGGCTTTCGCGGCGAGGCCGTCCCCAGTATCGCCAGTGTTTCAAAATTCCGTCTGACGACTCGCGAGCCGGACTCCCTGAGTGGCACCGAGATCATCGTCAACGGAGGAAAGCTGGAAGACGTGCGGGACTGTGGCGAACCCGTGGGAACCCAGATCGAGATTCGCTCCCTTTTCTACAACCTCCCCGCCCGGCGGAAGTTTCTGCGCACGGAAAACACCGAATACTCTCATCTGGAGCAAGTGCTCAAAACACAGGCAATCGCTCACGAGTCCATTCGATTTTCGCTGGTTCGCAATGACCGGCTGCAGTTTCAACTACCTGCCGCATCGAGCTTGCGCGAGAGAATCGTCGGCTTGATCGGGCAGGATCTCGGAGGTCGGCTACTGGAGATCACGCCGTTCGAGCACAAAGGCGTGACTGTTCGAGGCCTTATCGGTCCTCCTGGCATGGGGAGGTCTGATCGGAAGCAGCAACTGACCTTTCTCAATGGTCGCCCCGTGGAGTCTCCGGCGATTACTCGTGGCCTGCGCGAGGGCTACCATACTGCGCTGATGAAAGGGCAATACCCCGTGACCTTTCTCTTCCTTGAGATGGACCCCACGGCAGTGGACGTCAACGTTCACCCGGCGAAGAAGGAAGTTCGTTTTCACGATGGTTATGGAGTGCAACAGGCTATCATTCATGCCGTCCAGGGGACGCTGCGACAAAAGATGGAGCGCCCTGTAGCCGGTGTCGGCCTGACCGGCATCGATAAGCCGGCCACCCCGACGCCACCGCAAGCAACCGCCCCTGCTGCAACAGAGACACAGTCTGAGCTGATCCCCCTCGCCGAGCAGCGCAGTCTACGATCCGACTGGGCGGAAACACCCAGGCATCCGGAGCCAAGCGTCTCGGAGGCTCCCGCCCCCAGTCTTTTCACAGCTCAGGAACGAGCAAGAGCTGGAGAAACAGAGGATTCAGGGCAGGTGCCATACGAAAACGAGTCCGCACCATCGACTCCGCCAGTGGTTGCTGAACCGGAGAACGGTGTTTCGACCGATGGCGGACTAACCGCCTCTGAAAAAGGCGCCCGGAAAGCTGCCGAGTATCGATTCCTCGGTGTGCTGGGGAAACTGTATGTTCTACTGGAAAGTTCGGAAGGCCTCGTGATGATGGATCAGCATGCTGCTCATGAGCGAGTCCTTTTTGAAATTCTACAGGAGCAGATGGAGCGTGACGCCGCCCCATCGCAGGGCCTGTTGACACCACTGATGCTCGATCTCCCACCGCGAGATTATGCTCTTGTGAGTGAAAACATCGAAAAACTCGCCAAACTGGGAATCCACGCCGAACCGTTCGGGAACAATACCCTGAAGATCGATGCTGTCTTTTCTAAAGAGTGACTCTCCTGAGCACTTCTTTAACCATGTGTTAGATGAACTCCGGACAGCCAGTGATAAAATGTCGACCCTGAGGTTGGGAGAGGACATGATCGCGACAACGGTTTGTCGGCAGGCGATCAAGGCGAATGACCGTCTCCACGAATTAGAGGTAAAGAAGCTGCTGGAGGATCTTTTCGCCTGCGACATGCCCTACTGCTGCCCCCACGGCAGACCGACGCTGATTCAGATCAGCTACGGTGAGCTTGAGAAAAAGTTTGGACGCCGTGGATAGGGGCGGCTGCTTCTTTGTTTGGCAGAAAGCTTCCGTAGTTCCACGAGGTCACCCTACGCAGCTCAGCTGTCGCGGCTACATTTCCGAAGTCTGTAGCCGCGGCGGTAACGCCGTGGATTTTTCAACACGCATGCCTGTTTCTGCCGCATTCCGTGCTCTCCGGTCCACGAGGTCACAC
>JAHDFZ010000147.1 GCA_020627905.1 Verrucomicrobiota bacterium | reverse complement strand
AAGCGCCGCTTCTCTTCCAGATCGACGATCCTGACATCCTCAGGGGCAATCCACTCGACGTGCGTGCGACCATACCAGAAAGAATCCCAAAGCCGTTTGGGTAGGCCGGGCCTTTCATAATCCTCTTCCGCATTGTATTCGCTCAGCGGATTCACCTCAGGAGTCGGGTAAGCGATGATTCCATGCAGCGTCGGCTGCATCGACCCCGTCGGGATGGTGAACATCTCGTAGAAGTAAGCCTTAAAAGCTAGCGCGATAGCGATCGCCACAAAGAACATTTCCACATTCTCCCGCAACCACGACGGGCGCGCGCTCGGGACCGCTTTGTGACACTTCTGATCGAGCTTCTTCGCTAACGATTCGAAGTCCTTCCTCGGCGTCTGTCGATCAGCGAGCTTTTGGCGAAAGTCGCCGAGTAACTCATTGATCTCGCCCTTCTGAGCATCACTGAGCCGATCGTCATTGTAGCGCAGAAAACGCGCTACCCCTTTGGACATCAGCCTGGCCTCCTTCCGCTCTTTCCTGCGAAGAGGAGAGCCCGGGTCAGCTTCCTGTTTGGTAAACATGAGCAGCGGTAAGAGCAAAGGGCAGGGAAATCAATCACCCGTTTTGAGCACCTTGATGAACGCATCGGATATTCACCTTTCCGATGGCCTTCATCTTTTTCTTACCCTCCTTCTGCTTCTCCAGGAGCTTCCGCTTACGGGAGATATCACCGCCATAACACTTAGCGGTGACGTTTTTCCGCATGGCGCTGATCGTCTCACGGGCAATGATTTTGCCACCGATGGTCGCCTGGATCGCCACGGTGAAAAGTTGCTGAGGAATGACATCCTTCAGCTTAGCGGCCAGATGGCGCCCGCGGTATTCCGCCTTATCACGATGAACTATGACGGAGAAGGCATCGACTGATTCTCCAGCGATGAGGATATCCATCTTCACCAGTTTGCCTGACTGATACTCCGCGTGCTCGTAGTCCATGCTGCCGTAGCCGCGGGTGATGCTTTTCAGGCGATCATTAAAATCGACGAGGATTTCGTTGAGCGGCATGATGCTGGTCATCATCACTCGATTGTGGTCGAGTGTCTCGGTGTTGACGAGCATCCCGCGCTTCTCGGCTACCAGCTTCATCAGATCGCCGATGTAGTCATTCGGCGTCATGATGTAGGCCTTCACCGTTGGCTCCATGATTTCCTCAATCTCCTGAGGCTCGGGCAGATAAGTCGGGTTATCGACCTCGATCTCCTCCCCACTGGTTTTCTTCACCTTGTAGACAACGCCGGGGTAGGTGGAGATGACGTCCATATTAAACTCACGCCGCAGTCGCTCCTGCACGATCTCCATGTGCAGCAATCCGAGGAACCCGCAACGAAATCCGAATCCAAGCGCAGCCGAGCTCTCCGACTGATAGCTGAAGGCTGCGTCATTGATCTGCAACTTCCCCATGGCGAGCTTCAATTGCTCGAAATCATCGGTCGTCACGGGATAAATTCCGGCGAACACCATCGGCTGAATGTCCTGAAATCCGGGGAGAGGTTCCTCCGCCGGCACCCGAGACTCCGTGATGGTGTCACCGATCTTCACCTCCGCCGAGCTTTTCATGTTGGCGATGAGGTAACCAACGTCGCCCGTTTGCAAAGAATCGAGAGCGGTCTGTTTCGGGGTAAATACTCCGACCTCTTTCACCTCATAGGTCTTCCCGGTAGCCATGGTGCGGATCCCCGTCCCACGCTTGATCTCGCCGCCCATGACGCGGATGTAGCTGACGACACCACGAAACTGATCGAAAACCGAGTCGAAGACGAGACTCCGCATGCTTTCGGCAGTGTCGGGAGTTGGTGCGGGGATGCGCTCTACCACTGCCTCGAGGATTTCTTCAATCCCGATCCCTTTCTTGGCACTGGCCTCGATCGCCTCCTCCGCCGGAATGGCGAGGATGTCTTCCAGCTGCTTCTTCACCGCATCGACATCCGCGTTCGGCAGATCGATTTTGTTGATCACCGGGATCACTTTCAGCCCTGCCTGGTTCGCCAGGTGCAGGTTCGCAACCGTCTGCGCCTCAACGCCCTGGGCAGCATCCACGAGTAGCAGAGCGCCCTCGCAGGCGGCGAGACTCCGACTCACTTCATAGGAAAAATCTACGTGCCCGGGAGTGTCAGCGAGGTTGAGCCGATAGGTGTTCCCATCCTTGGCTTCATAGTTCATCGTCACCGGGTGAGACTTGATGGTGATGCCACGCTCACGCTCCAGGTCCATCGAATCCAGGAGCTGATCCTGCGCCTCGCGCTGGGAGATGGTCTGAGTGGCCTCCAGCAACCGGTCAGACAGAGTCGTCTTCCCGTGGTCGATGTGAGCAATGATTGAAAAATTCCGCGTGTATTCGGCAGCCATAATGGGGCGTCGAAGGTAGCGGCGAACGCCGAAAAGGCAAGGTGCTTCGCCTTTGTTCAGGTGCCTGGGATAGCGCTAGCGCACATCGATTCGGCCACCTAAGCCTCAATCTTCTCGTCGTCGGTCAGCTCAGGAAGACCATCCTTCAGGACGATCCCTTCCTGACGCAGCAGAACGAACAGTGTTTTCTCCATTTCAAAACGAGACTCGGCTGTGCGCTGGTGGAGGAAAGCATGAAGCTCTGCGTCATCCTCATTGCGACTCTCACAAAGGGCGCTGTAGCGTTCAAACGCGGCCAGGTTCGAAACGATGCTCGAGGTGTGCTGCGGGCATTCGCATTCGACGACCGATGAGATCCGACTGATCTCGACGAGCTGCTCATCTGTGAAGAGGCGCCGGGGCGCATTTTTACTGACTGAAAATTCGTCCTCGAGCTGCTGCTTGTGGCGAGCCTGAATCGCTCGACGCGAGAGCTCGATGTCCGCAATGCATGCGAGATGGATCTCGGATGAATCGACAGGAGCACGCAGCATCGTGACCCCTTCCGGCACCTCTCCGCGGAACGCGTCCTGATTTGCGAACTGGTAAATGATGATGAGTCGTCGCGCTTCAAGATCCTGCTTGATAGAAACAAGCTCCTGAATCTGCTCAAGGAAAAGCGTCTCGCATTCGACGATAAGGAGTTCTGCCGCCTGTGGTCGCAAAGAGGACCTCAATTCTTCGACGGTGTTAAACTCGCCGACAATTCGTAGCTGAGGCGCTTCGAGGGCGGCATCGCGAACGGCTTGGCGGATGATAGATCCGACAGCTGCTACTCGACACAGCACTTCGCGCTTGGCCCCCGGGATGCTTGGGGCAACATCACCTGCCGGCCCGAGAATACCCTCCAGACGTTGTTCAAGCTGTTCGGTCGGAAGTCCCGCGACCGTCCCGATTGAATGCCCGTTGTCGACGAGGGTCTTCAAGAGGACAAGGCGCTGAATGTCGGACTGCGAATACCTCCGCCGCCCCGAATCGCTCCGATCCGGTTCCACGACTTGGTAGCGCCTTTCCCAAACCCGCAGGACATGAGAGGAAATCCCAGTCAGCCGCGAGACAGCGCTAATTTCAAAAAACTGTCCTGAGATGTCTTCCATGTATTGCTCGTTTCTTCGGAAATTAAAAAAGTATAATTCCAGGAGGTTACGCTGTTGGGAACAAACGCGGATCGTGCCTTTGCTTTTTTATTTGTTGAGCTCTCGTCAAATAAAAGTGATCCAATCACGTAAATGTATCAAAAAAGACGCTTCAAAAAGAAAAAAACGAATTGTCGAAGTAATGTTTATGGACGAACTTTCGTCAGAACTGTGACATACACATAGCGAACCATGAACAGCCGCCAGAAAAAAACACGTTCCCCTGAAGAGATTCAACAACAGCGGGAGGTCGACATGCGCCTGATGCAACGAGTCGCGGCCAAAGACTTCGACTCGTTTCAGGAGCTTTCGACGAAATACAACGCCTTGATCTTTTCTACCGCCTACAAGGTGCTCAACCATTACGAGGACACCGAGGACGTGACGACAGAGGTTCTGAACACAATCTGGAAGAAGGCGGACACCTACCATGCAGGAAAAGGCAGCCTGATTACCTGGATCTGCACGACTGCCAGGAACCGGGCGATCGACCGCGTCCGCTCCGTGCAGCGACGTTCAGCCCTTTATGATAGGTATGAGCAGCGCGCTGAGATGGAGCTCCCGCCCCTAGATCTGACCGGTTGCGAAGCCCTCTACCTCTCAGATGCTCGCGAACTGCTGGAAAACGCGGTTTCTGCCCTTTCGGAGGATCAACAGGAGGTGATCCGACTTGCCTATTTTGAGGGTCTGACTCAGAAACAGATTTCCGAACGCATCAGCCGCCCACTTGGCACGGTGAAGGCGCGCATCCGCCGTGGGATCGACAGACTCCGCATCATTTTCAATGAGCGTGTGAAGTCCGAGGGGCAGCTCGTGCTTAGCAGTGTCTCGAACTAAAACGTCTAGACCAGCACCTTTCATCAAGGCCTGTAGCGAGTCATCGCTCCAGGTCTTTTTTTTGGAACAGAAGCACGTTGAAAAGATCGATCTACAAAACATCAACAGGATCAACACTCGAAGGTAGCTCGAAAGGAGACTCCTCTCCCTCGCCACTCAAAGGAAAACTGTCATATTCCCCTGAAACCTGGCTTTCCTGACCATGCTTCGTCTCACTTGATTTCGACGCCGTGCTACTCGGCTTCTTCGCCTTCTTTTTTGTAGGTTTCGCCCCTATCGCTGATTTCGGCTTCTCCTGACGTTGCTTCGCAAGCTCAAGTTTCGTGTCCTGATATTCGATGAGAAAACCGGATTGAGTAAGCCAGCGGATATCTCGTATGACAGACATTTCAGCCTCCGATAATTCCGCCTCTTCCGCGTCCGACACAGATGATTCTGTTCCCGATTTTTCATTTTCTTCTGAGGATGCTTCCGGGCTGGGAGCGATCGCAGACATGACATCCTTTACCGTTGTTTTCGGCGATTTTTCGATCAGAAGAACGATTTTCTGGATCTGCTCAGAGAACGATCCGTTGTCGGTCACGGCTCTCGGCCGGGCCGCTCCCACGTAGAGAGCCTTCTTTCCCCTCTTGAAGAGCCGGAGCGACTCCTTTTCGAGGGCGTTGCAGAGTTCGCGGATCAGGGCGAGCGGGAAACCTTTTCTCAAGGAATCTTTCTCTGCCAACAGATGGGCAAACAAACCTCCAGATAGCTTTGCCTTATCGATACCTCCTGATACCTGAGCAGAACTGACGCTCTGAACGAGCTCTTCAGCGTGCTTGCGTCGGAGATGCGCCGCCATTTCCCCGTAGGATTTGAGAACCTCGCCCTTTTTTTCCTGGGCTGGAGTGACTCCAGAATCGCCTGAATCAGCTTCTGTGTCTGCTGATTCTTCTGGCCCCACAGCAGGCGCTGCCTGCTGAACGGCTGCCGCAAGCGCTGGGACAGAGTCTGTCGACGCTTCAGGTTGATCTTCGCGGACGCGGTATTGCGTCACCTCGCTGGCCTCTTCCTTCCAACGGGCGATCACCTCCTCATCGCGCTCCATCTGGATTCGCGCCTTGTATCGCTCAATCGACATGTTGGCAAAACGACTGGCGTGAATCTCGGCAACGGTTTCCGCGTAAGAGTGGTGATTCGGAGGTCCCAGCAGAGTGCCGCTGAATCCACAGACAGCAACCGATGGGAAATTCCCGCTCGGAGGATCTGTTTTCACTTTCTCCACCTCGTAGAATTTTTCAACGACCTCAGGACTGCGAAGAGCATGCGTCAACGCTTCATCCTTCGTGATCCATACAGAGCCATCTATCGGGCATGAGAACAGCTGAGCTTTGCCCTCGCATGCGAACGCCAGATCATAGCGTTCGCGCTGAGCGAGGATCGATTTCGCCAGGTCGTAGAGAGAAAATGACCTCCCGGTGTCGCGAATGACGCTCGCCAGCTCCTGGACGGTAGCGGCCGATGGCACAATTTTCGACTTCACCCCGGCAGCAGGGCGAGGAGGACGCGGGCGATCATCCCGCTGGCGACGATCCCCGTGACGACGCTGCCCTCGCGGGCCGGAGTCATGACGACGCCCCTCACCACCACGTCCGCCCCGCCGATCGTCTCCTCGGCGCGAATCACGGTCATTCTGACCGAATCTCCCGCCCTGTCCTCGGCGGCCACCCTTCGGCGATCGCTTGTCGTCTCCGGGGCGTTCCTTGTAGGTCTTCGGCTTTCCACCACCTCCGGCATTCTTATCTTTTGCCCAGTCGGGCATGAAGTCTTCAGCAGAGAAGTTGAGATCGTTGGAGTCGGATGTCATGGATTGAAAAAGTAAGAACTGGTTTCGCGCAATCTGTCTACGCGTAGGCGGCATGCAGAGCCTCAGTCGCCACCTCAGCAGTTCGCTGCATGTCTTCCTCCGAGTGAGCGACAGAAATGAAGCCAGCCTCGTAAAGAGAAGGCGCAAAGTAGACGCCACGCTCCAGCGCGGCCCAGAAAAATTTCCGGAAGGCATCGAAGTCTGTCTTCATGACATCTGAAACATTCCAGATCGGATGTTCGGCAAAATAGAGGCAGAACATAGAGCCGATGCGTTTGAAGGTGAGATCCTTGCCGATTGCTGACAGGCCTTGATGCACAGCATCCTCGAAATTCTGTCCGATGGTTTCCAGCTGTTGCCAGCCATTGATGCGTTGCATCTCTTTCAGCTGAGCGATACCCGCTGCCATAGCCAGCGGGTTGCCCGACAGCGTCCCAGCCTGATAGACCGGTCCATCCGGCGCCAGGTGGTCCATGATGTCAGCCCGTCCACCGAAGGCTCCGACCGGAAGTCCGCCGCCGATGATTTTGCCCATCGCTGTCAGATCAGGAGTGATCCCCATCCGCTCCTGCACCCCACCGGGAGCGACGCGGAAGCCTGTCATCACCTCATCAAAGATCAGAAGCGAGCCGGATGAACGAGTAAGTTCGCGCACTTTTTCCAGATAACCGTCTTTCGGCAATACAAGACCAGCATTCGCTGGAACCGGCTCGAGGATTACAGCGGCGATCTCGTCTCCGTATTTCTGAAACGCCTCTTCAATCGCTTCGAAATCGTTGAATGGCAAGGCCATCGTCAGCGCCGCCAGATCAGCAGGAACACCTGCGCTATCTGGCGATCCGAAAGTGAGCGCTCCACTGCCTGCAGCGACCAGCAGGGAATCGACATGGCCATGATAACAACCCACGAACTTGATGATCTTATCACGACCAGTAAAACCGCGCGCCAGGCGGATAGCTGTCATCGTCGCCTCCGTGCCACTGTTGACCATACGCACTTTTTCTACGGAAGGAACGAGGTCACAGACGAGCTGAGCCATTTCCACCTCGTATCGATTCGGAATGCCGAAGCTCACCCCCTCTTTCGTCGCCTGAGCGATTGCTTCCTGCACCACCTGCGGCACGTGCCCAAGGATAGCCGGCCCCCAGGTGCCGACGTAGTCGATCATCTCGTTCCCATCGACATCCCAGATGCGCGAACCACGCGCATGCTGGACGAAAAACGGATCTCCATCGACATTCTTAAAGGCACGCACTGGTGAATTGACCCCACCGGGGATCATCGTTTTCGCCTTGGCGAAGAGCTTCTCAGAAAGATCAGTTTTTCTCATGGATGAAGGGGGATCAAAGAGCGGGCCTAGATGATACGCAAGCAAAGGTTTTTCGAGACCGTTGAAAACCTATGCAAACGATGGTGAGAGGAAATCTAGTGAAATACGACGACCTAGCGGAAAACAACCGGAGTGCTCTCACCCTTCGGGCAGCAAGCCTGACTTCGCCTAGTTTTCCAACAGCCTCTTACGGAAGCGGCACTCGATCCATGACGACCGGGGCCTCGGGCATAGCATCGAGGAACATCTTTCCATACCGCTTTGAGACGACTCGGTTGTCGAGAAGAACGACGATGCCTTTGTCTTCCTCACTGCGGATCAATCGGCCGACTCCTTGCCTAAGTTTGAGGATGGCTTCAGGCACGGTGTAATCGAAAAACGCATTTCCGCCTCGGTCCTCGATCAGCTCGATGCGCGACTGCGTCAGCGGATGATCAGGGACGGCAAAGGGCAGGCGAGTAATGATGACATTCTGCAGAGCATCTCCCGGAACATCTACTCCCGTCCAGAAACTATCGGTGCCGAAGAGCACGCTGGTCTTATCATTTTTGAAGGTATCAATTAGCTGCGTTCGGCTCATGCCGTCTCCCTGAGCGAGAAGCTGGATCTCCTGCTCTCCGAAAAAACTCTCCATCTTCTCCTGCATGCGCTTGAGCAGGCGGTAGCTCGTGAAGAGCACAAAAGCTCGGCCTCCGGTGATCTGCACATAGTGCTGGATCGCTTTCGCGAGAGATTCCTCGTAGTGCTTCTCTGTGGGCGAGGGCATCGACTGAGCGACATGGATTTTCATCTGCCTCGGGTAATCGAACGGACTCCCGATCTGCACGGAATGCACGCCCTCAGCCCCGACTCGCTTGCGGAAGTAACTCATATCGCGGTCGCCGACCCCCAATGTCGCGCTGGTGAAGATGCTGGCGCGCGGTCGATCGAAAAAGGCAGCGCGGAGGATCGGTGCCACATCGATAGGAGCCGCGTTCAGCTGCAGACTCGTCTGCGGTCCCCGATCATTCTTTTCGACCCAGTAAACGAGAGAGTCATCTGATTGATCCAGAAAGGTAGCCAGCGCCATGCGCATCTCTCCGATCCGCTTGGCGAGGTCAGCCAGCTCCAGCTTCACCGTCTCGGTCGCCATGTCGGAGACCGTCCGAGCGCGCTTAGCAAGATCGATGAGATAAGCACCGAGAGTATCCTCGACAAGTTCCGGCTCACGGACGCGGAACTCCCGGCCGTATTCCCCCCAGACACAGGCCTCATCTACCTTTTCAAAAAACACGTCGATCTCATCGAGCAAACGCATGGTGATCCGCCTGCCCTGCGCATCTCCTACCTGCTGAAACAATCCCTTCTTCGTCTTGGGATTGAACAAGCGGTGCAGGTCGTATTTCATGCCCGACTGCGACAGCGAAATCCCCAACTGCTTCGCAGCGACCTGCTCCAGGGTATGAGCCTCATCAAAGATCAGGAAATCATTGGCAAAGAGAAACCCCTCACCGCCCTCTTCAAACTCCGGCTGAGACGCTAGCAGAGTGAAAAACAGGGTGTGATTAACAACAACGACGTGAGCATCTGCCACCCGTTTTTTGACCTCCTGGTAGTGGCAGCACCCGCTCGGCCCGCAACGTTTGGCTGTGCAGATATGTGGCTCGCTGCAGACCTGTGCCCACACTCGCATAGAGGGCGTGAAGTCGAGGTCTGATAGGCTGCCATCCTGTGTCTCATGTGACCATTCCCAGATTGCCTTCAGCTCCTCCTCCTCAGACGAGGTGAAGAGCTCACCG
>JAHDFZ010000146.1:8910-9402 GCA_020627905.1 Verrucomicrobiota bacterium | reverse complement strand
CCTGCGGAGATGTCTCAGCGAAACCGGTGAGTTTTTCGAACCAAGTCATGTCAATTGAGATTGGAGGCGCTCTGGATTGCGGTGCTTCTGAGAGCGCCAGTGCGCAAACACCCCCTTATTTTGGGTCAACATTTACTCAAAACAGCCCTTATTTTGGGAATTCTGGTCTTTTAGCCCCGAGGGATAAGCGCCGTGATCGGCTTCATGGCTCGGGCACATCAGTTTGTCCCGCCCGTCCTCAGCGATTCTGGACAGATGTCGCTCGCGAATGAATTCGCGATTCCATGGTAAGAAGAAAAACGAACCGTGCAATTAAACACTCGCGGGCTGCTGTTCTTGCTTGATCAGCGGAAGACAGTCTTAAATCACACCACCCAGTTTGACGGAAGCTTTCAGTTGCCGAAGTCAAAACAGGTGCGCGAGCGACCATGTTCGACAATGCCATCTTGGAGCAATTCCCTATTCTCCTAGAAGCAGTTTCACACGCTCACG
>JAHDFZ010000146.1:0-8900 GCA_020627905.1 Verrucomicrobiota bacterium | reverse complement strand
GAACCTGATGCAGCAGGGTTCCTTCCACCGAACAGATGAATGAGAATTGGCGCTCACGCCAGTCCAATGATTTGATCTGATCCGTTAGGACGCATCCACGAACTTCCGGTAGGCCTGTGAGGTTAACCTCGAAAGGATAACCTTTTTCCTTGGAAGTGATCGGGCAGAATAGCGCGAGCCCCGTTTTTCGGTTGTATCGACGTGGCGAGAGACAGATTGCGGGTCGACGTCCCGCTTGCTCACGGCCAAGCTGTGGATTCATCATCAACCACCCGATATCGCCTGCATCAGGGCAACTAGGGCCTGCTACCATGATTCGTTTCCGACTGATTTCCCCCAATCAAGTTCCTCGTGCAGATTTTCAGCCGTGATCTGGGAGAGCAGAGCATCGAGTTCCGCTTGGTCTTCTTTTGGTTTTATCCGAATGCTGCCATCTGGTTCTTCGGTGATGTCGAGAGCGTTCCCTTCCTTCCATTCATGCCCGTCAACAAGGCGGGCTGGAATTCTAACCGCAAGACTGTTACCCCATTTTGCCAGCTTTCCCGTCATGTAACATTATGGATCTACATCGGATATCCGTCAAGCTCAACATCAACTGTGTGCTCAAATACCAACTGCACTACCGCTGACGGTTAGTAAGTCCTCACACAAATGTCTGGGCACCGCCTGGGATTCCGCAAACCGCCGCAAGTTCAATGAGTCGACGCACCACGAAAGTAAAAAAGTGCGGTCAAACTCCCAGCGATGGGAATGAACAGAATAAGGAAAACCCAACACACGAAAACGACGCCATGAGTGGCTGCAGCAGCCTTACGAATCGCCAGCACTGCCAGGGCAATCAAGCAAATCAGCGCGGCTAGCTGGAAAAGAAATACCTGAACAGAAAATCCAAAGGGTTCGAGCTGCTCGTCCATCAGGCCACCTCTCGTTCAAAAATTAAATCGACACTACCTGCAGCGCCATATGCACCGACAGACGGGGCAAAAGCTTGGACAAACCTCCAACCGGCGCGGGCACGATCTTCGATCACCTCGCGGTAGTCACGCCTAGGATTGCCTGTCCACGCTCCACCCTTCAGTTTCACCTCGACAAACTGGTATTCAAATCTCTGACTCATTCCGCCAGGATCTTTATCGCCGGAAAAGACCACGCAAAACGATTTTTTACTCTCAGCTCGTAATCGAGCCAAAACTTTTTCAAATTCCGCAACTCCCACTACCCTTTCGGCACAAAGATTTTGCACCTCTGCGCCTTGTGAAAGTTTTCACAAAGTATCCTTGAATTCGACTTCAACGACATCCAAGATGAGTGCTTTATCGTTGTCATTTAGCGCTCTGTTGCGTTTTTTGGCGTGATTTGTCGGCGAGAGCCTCTGGCATCGGCGATCCCCTCCTCTGGACTTTCTTTCTTACTCGATATGGCGACCACTACAAAAGAGATGGAATACTCTGACGCTGGATCTCGTGCCCCGCAGCTAGAGGGCTACCAGCAAACAACAGAGGATCTAGTGGGAGAGAAGCTGGTGCTGAATATGGGTCCATCTCACCCGGCCACCCACGGAGTGCTGCGCCTCATCCTCGAGATGGATGGCGAGACGATCACCAAAGCGGATCCAGATGTGGGCTTCCTGCACCGCGGTGATGAAAAGATCGCGGAGAACATGCAATACAACCAGTTCGTGCCCTACACGGACCGGCTGGATTACCTCGCCCCCCTCGCTTCCAACGTTGCTTATGCCTGTGCTGTGGAAAAACTGCTCGACTGGGAGCTTCCTCCACGTGGTCAGGCCATCCGCGTGCTCTGCTGTGAGATGGCACGCATCTCCGCCCACCTGCTTGGCCTCGGCGCCTACGCCATGGATGTGGGGGCGATGACGGTATTCCTATACACCTTCACCCAGCGCGAGGAGATCTACAACCTCTGCGAACTGCTGACCGGTGCCCGTTTCACCACCAGCTACACCCGTGTCGGCGGTCAGATCCGCGACCTGCCGGAAGGTTTCACGGATCAGCTCAGCAAATTCTGCGACGACTTCCTCCCAGCCCTCGACGAGATCGACACGCTGCTCATGCGCAACAAGATCTTCCTCGACCGGACCAAGGACATCGGGGTCATCAGCAAGGAAAAGGCTATTGCTTATGGACTCAGCGGTCCGAACCTACGCGGCTCAGGAGTCGCCCATGACCTGCGAAAGGCGAACCCATATCTTGGTTACGAGCAGTATGACTTCGATATCCCCATCGGTGAGCACGGCGACTGCTATGATCGCTACCTCGTCCGTGGCGAGGAGATGCGTCAGAGCGTGAAGATCATCCGTCAGGTGCTCAAAACGCTACCCGACGGCCCGATCAATATTGCCGACGCGAAGCAGCGTGTTCCCAATAAGGAATCCGTCCTCATGAGCATGGAGGAACTCATCCACCACTTCATCCTCATCACCGAGGGTATCGACGCGCCTCCGGGCGAGGTCTACTTCGGCGCTGAAAACCCCAAGGGTGAGCTGGGCTTCTACATTCACTCCAAAGGCGGCGGGGTTCCTTATCGCCTGAAGATCCGCGCTCCCTCATTTGTGAATCTCAGCATCCTGCCGGACCTCTTACCGGGGCACCTGATGAGCGATACGGTAGCCGTGCTCGGTAGCCTAGACTTCGTCATGGGTGAGTGCGATCGTTAATCATCCAGCGGACCCATCTCCTTCCATTTTCTGTCAACCGAACAAGCTATGTCTCTCGAAGTTCCAGCTGATCTCGAAAAAGAAATCGACGAGCGCATCACTCACTACCCGGTGAGCAAGCGCTCTGCCGTGCTACCTGTCCTGCACCTCCTTCAGCACCACTTCCGCTATGTGAATGAGGAAGTGATCGAGTGGGCGGCAGCTAAGCTCGAACTCGAACCCATCAAGGTCCTGGAGGTGGTTTCGTTCTATCCTGGGTTCCGTCAGGAGGCTCCGGGTAAATACCACATCCGCGTCTGTCGCACGCTCAGCTGCGCGATGGCAGGCAGTTATGAACTGATGGAGAGCCTCTGCGAGAAAGCGGGCATCGACCGCTCCGGCGTCGACCATCACAATCCCATCGCCGTCAGTGCCGATGGCACCTACAGCATCGAGTTCGCTGAGTGTCTCGCCAGCTGCGGCACGGGCCCCGTCTGCATGGTCGAGGACGATTTCTATGAGAGTGTCGACGACGTCGATGCGCTCCTCGCCAAATACGCCTGATCCAGTTTTTCCGAACCGCGCCCCATAACCAACCTACTCACCCACCCCATCCCCGCTACCGACTATGAGCGCTATCACCTATAAAGCAGGTAAGGAACCACACCCGAACGAGCGTCGCATCATTTTCAAAAATGTAGACCGCGAAGGCTGGGACCAGTCCATCGAGACCTACGAAGGCGAAGGCGGCTACGATCAGCTGAAGCGGGCGGTGAAGATGGAGCAGGGCGACATCACCAATGAGGTGAAATCTGCCGGTTTGCGCGGACGCGGTGGTGCAGGCTTCCCCGCCGGGCTGAAGTGGAGCTTCCTCCCGCCTAACAACACCAAGCCAGTCTATCTGATCTGTAACGCAGATGAATCTGAGCCGGGCACCTTTAAGGATCGCTACATCATCCATCAGGATCCTCACCAGCTGATCGAAGGAATGGCGATCGCAGCGTTCGCTGTCGGAGCGAAGCTTGCCTACATCTACATCCGCGAGGAATTCCCTCAGGGAGCAGAGATCCTTGAAAAAGCCATCGCTGAAGCGCATGACAAAGGCTATCTCGGGAAAAACATCCTCGGCACTGACTTCGAGTTGGAGATCTATGTCCACCGCGGTGCAGGTGCTTACATCTGTGGCGAAGAGACTGGCCTGATCGAGTCACTGGAGGGCAAGCGCCCCTACCCACGAATCAAGCCGCCCTACTTCCCGGCTGCGATGGGGCTTTACCTCTGCCCCACCATCGTCAACAACGTGGAGACCCTATGTCACGTGCGTCACATCATGGAAATGGGTGGCGAGGAATGGTCGAAGATCGGCACGCCGAACAATACCGGCACGCGCATCCTCTGCGTCAGCGGAGACGTGAAGAAGCCCGGCTACTTCGAGGTCGAGGTCGGCAAAGTCACGATGGGCGAGCTGATCAACGACATGTGTGGAGGCCTGAAAGACGGCCGCTCTCTCAAGGCCGTCATCCCGGGCGGATCGAGCGCCAAGGTCCTGCGGGCTGACGAGATCTTCACCGTCGGCAAAGGCGATGACACCAAAGAAATCAACATCTGGGACATCCCTATGGATTTCGATACCCTGGCAGCCTGTGGGTCAATGGCAGGGTCCGGTGGAGTGATCGTCATTGATGATTCACGCTCGATCAGCTGGGTGCTCAATAACATCAACAACTTTTACGCCCACGAGTCCTGCGGACAATGCACGCCATGCCGTGAGGGATCCCTGTGGATGAAGAAAATCACCGACCGTCTTGTCGCTGACAAGGCTGCACCATCTGACATCGAGACACTCGATGCTGTCGCTCGAAACATCGATGGGCAGACCATCTGTGCCTTTGGTGAGGCTTCCTCCTGGCCGACTGAGAGCTTCGTCGAAAAATTCAAGGACGAGCTGATCGCCGATACCAACCCTGAGCTGGAGAACACTCCGGTGAATGCTGAAAAGGAGCTGGCCGCTGCCGGGCTGCTCTAACTGTTTTTTTATCTCCTACGCTAACCGCTTACCTCGCATCCCCTTTACTCCATGTCTGATTTAGTCGACGTCCAGATCAACGGTGAATGGCATCAGTTCCCCAAAGGCACGCGCATGATCGAAGCCTGTCGGGAGGTCGGGGCTGAGGTCCCCAACTACTGCTATCACCCAAAGCTCACATCTCCGGGCAACTGCCGCATGTGCCTGGTGCAGATGGGTATGCCTCCGCGTCCTGCCCCCGGTGCAGAACCAGCGCAACCGGACGAGGACGGTCACGTGCCGATCTCCTGGATGCCGCGCCCCGTCATCGCCTGTGCCAATACGGTCGCTCCGAACATGGGCATCCGCACCCAGGGTGAGCTGACGGAGAAGGTCCGCGAGGGCGTCATGGAGCTGATGCTGGCGAACCACCCTCTTGATTGTCCGATCTGTGACCAGGCAGGAGAATGTCACCTGCAGGAATACAGTGTCGAGCACGGAAAAGGTGAAGGCCGTTTCCGCGAGCAGAAGGTGAAGAAGCCCAAGAACGTCGACGTAGGACCACGCATCCGTCTTGATGACGAGCGCTGCATCATGTGTAGCCGCTGCATCCGTTTCATGGATGAGGTAGCAGACGATCCTGTGCTGGGCTTCACCGATCGCGGCAGCCACACGACATTGGCCGTCTACCCTGGTCGCGAGCTGGACTCGAATTACTCTCTCAATACGGCAGACCTCTGCCCCGTTGGCGCTCTTACCAGCAACGACTTCCGGTTTCAGATGCGTGTCTGGTTCATGAAGGAGACTAACACCATTGACACCAACTGCGGCACTGGCGCGAACATCACGGTGTATGCTCGTCAGGGTGAAATTTTCCGGATCAAGCCGCGACAGAACAACGCCGTTAATTCGGATTGGATGCCGGACTCTCACCGCCTCAGCTTCCACTGGATCAATGATGAAGAGACGCGACTCACCTCAGCTTTGGCGAAGGATGAGAACGGCAACCACCAGGTAGTGAGCAACGAAAACGCCTACGCAATCGCCGCATCGAAGCTGAGCAAATTCAAAGGCCACGAGATTGCCATCATCGCGTCCGCACGCATGACCAACGAAGAGCTCTTCATGGTGAAGCGCCTGGCGAAACACCTGAAGGCGAAGATCGTCGAAACCGTCCCGCGCACCGGCGAGGCGGATGGCTACCTCATTTCAGAGGACCGCAATCCGAACACTCTGGGCGTGAAGACCGTCCTTGGGTTGGATGAGCCTGGATCTCAGCTCGAGTCGATCAAGGACGATATCAAGCAGGGGCAGATCCATGCCTTGATTGCCCTGCAGGAAGACCTGATCACGGATGCCGGCTTCACGGACGACGACCTCGCCGGTCTTGACGTGCTGATCAGCTCCTATCCTTCTGCGAATCCCACTGCGGAACGCTCAGACGTTGTTCTCCCCGGCGGCTGCTGGGCAGAAAAGTCCGGCACCATGCTGAACATCCAGGGCCGTCTCCAGCGCCTGAACAAGGTGATGGATGGCCCAGGCACCACCGAAGAGCCATGGGAAGTCGTCCGCAATCTCCAGCAGGCGTTAGGCGGTGGAAACGGAATCCACTCCCACATGGAAATCTTCAAGCAGTTGGCTGAGAAGGTCCCTGCTTTCTCCGGCGTAAAGTTCCAGGACATCGGTGATCTAGGGATCCCTCTCATTGAGACAGGCGAGACCCTGCCATTGCTGGAGCGTGAAAAGGAACGTGTCGCTCAGGGGCTCATCGTTGGTTAATTTCTACGCGCCGCTTTTCCGAACCGCTAAATCTTACCTAAGACTTTCGATCTCTCCCTCTCATGGACTGGCAATTTCTGCTCGCTTCTCTCACGAAAATCGTTGTTTTCGTCTTTCTCGTAACTCTTCCTCTCGTAGCTCTCACCGTGTGGGCTGAGCGCCGCGTTAGTGCGGCCATTCAGGATCGGGTCGGCCCAAACCGGGTGGGTCCTTTCGGCCTGCTCCAGCCCCTCGCTGATGGGATTAAGTTTCTGCTCAAAGAGGATTTCACACCTAGCCATGTGCGAAAGGGCTTCTATTGGATGGCACCTGCTCTCACTATGGTCCCGGCGCTGATGACCTGCGCCGTCCTGCCTTTCGGGAGCACGCTTTTCGGAGAGAAGATGGTCATCGCCGATCTAAATGTCGGTCCCCTCTTCGTTTTCGCCATCGCTTCTTTGACCGTCTACGGGATTGTTCTCGCGGGCTGGGCGTCGAACTCCAAGTATCCCTTTCTAGGTGGCGTGCGCTCCACCAGCCAGATGATCTCCTACGAGATTTGCCTCGGCCTCTCCATCGTGCCTCTGCTCATGATCTATGGTGAGCTGAACCTCAGCAAAATCGTTTACGAGCAGGCAGAGAACGGTTGGGCCATGCTGCCCCTCTGGGGCGAAGGCTGGTCGCTGAAAGGTGCTCTCCTTTTTATTCCTGTGGCGATTTCCTTTGTCATCTTCGTGACATCTATGTTCGCAGAAACAAACCGTCTGCCATTCGATCTGCCCGAGTGTGAGACCGAGCTGGTCGCTGGTTATCACACGGAATACAGCTCGATGAAATTCGCGCTCTTTTTCCTTGGTGAATATGCGGCGATGATCATCGGATCCGGGCTCGCAGTTACGCTTTTCTTCGGCGGATGGAGCCTCCCCTTCGGCTGGCTGAAACCGGATGAGCTGCACGGCGAGGTTGGCTTTCTGACAGGAGCGATTCACATTGCGAGCTTCTTTCTCAAGGTCATCGCCTTCATCCTCTTCTTTATCGTCATCCGCTGGACGCTGCCACGTTTCCGCTATGACCAGCTGATGCGTCTCGGTTGGGTGTTCTTCTTCGAGATTGCCCTCGCCAATGTCATTCTCACCGCCCTGATCCTGTGGCTGGTAGAATAATCACTGCTTTTTGTGGACCGCTAACCATATCTTAATCTGTAACCACGAACCCTTCCTTTCTCATGGCCATCGTCGTCAAACGTCCAAAACTCAAGTGGTGGGAGCACCTTTACATCCCTGCCATCATTTCCGGTATGCGGGTGACTCTCGGTCACTTTTTCCAGATCGTGTCCCGCAAGAAGAAGGTGACCATGCAGTATCCTGAGGAAAAATGGGATGCGCATCTGCCGGAGCACTACCGTGGTGCGCCAGCTCTTGTGACGGACGAGCAGGGCCGCGAGCGCTGCGTCGCCTGCCAGCTCTGTGAATTTATCTGCCCACCGCGGGCCATCGCCATTCGCCCGGAGGAAATCCCATCCGACGACAAGTGGGCCAAAGTAGAGAAACGACCTAAGAAGTTCGACATCGACATGGTCCGCTGTATCTACTGCGGTATGTGCGAGGAAGTCTGCCCTGAGCAGGCGATCTTCCTGCGCAAAGATTACGCTATCACTGGCACCAGCCGGGACGAAATGGTCCATGACAAGGACCGCCTCTACGAAATCGGTGGCGTTCGCACCGGCCTTGTGAATAAGTGGAACGATCTTAAGTAACGCAGTGATGAGCCAATTCAAGACACTCCCTGACGCACTTCCTAAACCGCTTCTTCACAGCGGTATGGCTTATGTCCACGAGAATATCCATCGAGCGCTCCTGGACCTGATAGATCCAAACACCCCATATCGTCAACGAATACTCAACGCCTGCTTTAACGCTCACCGCCCAGGCAAATATGAAGGAACTCTAGAAGCCATGTCTGGTGAAACAATTAGATGCTGGCATCAATGCGACCCCAAACATTTCAACAAGCCTTTCGATGAGCTTTCCGACTCGGAAGTTGAATCAATAGCTCAATATCTTGTTCACTATCTTACATTTGCATCAACGGATTTGGGAATAGCTGCGGCCGGACAGGAGCCCTGCTTCTATGACGGCACGACGCCTCTCACGGTGTATTCGGATGGTCAAGAAGCTCTTGAAAGAAGAAACAAAATGGCTGAATCATATGATTCAGCTGAAGCATTCAAAGAAGACGTATGACCTTCCTGTTTTTTATCTTCGCCGCCCTTGCTCTCATAGGTGGTATCGGCGTGGTCGTTTACAAAAACCCCGTCACTTCGGCGTTTTCGATGATCCTGTCTTTCCTCGGACTGGCAGCGCTATTCATTCAGTTGAATGCCTATCTAGTCGGCATCCTGCAGATCCTCGTCTATGCGGGAGCGATCATGGTGCTCTTTCTCTTCATCATCATGCTACTGGATGTCACGAAGGAAGAGAGCCG
>JAHDFZ010000145.1 GCA_020627905.1 Verrucomicrobiota bacterium | reverse complement strand
ATCGTTTATACTTCCGCTTTCTCGACCCTCAGGTGCTTTCCGATGA
Source organism: Verrucomicrobiota bacterium (assembly GCA_020627905.1). Lineage (GTDB taxonomy): Bacteria > Verrucomicrobiota > Verrucomicrobiia > Verrucomicrobiales > DEV007 > Arctic95D-9. The sequence continues at coordinate 9,365 of JAHDFZ010000145.1, read as the reverse complement.
ACCAACCTTTGCACAGGCTTTGGCAGATTTGGGAGTGATCTCGGATGCCGACTCAGCAACTGAGCGATCTCTCATCATAGAGAGTGCTCGACGCGGTTCTCTCCTTCTAGGCCGTCCCTTTGCCGAAGGCACATTTGATTTTGGGGATCCGGCCTACCTGCAGAGCATCTATGAGATGGGTGAAGAGCAGCGTCAGCGGAAAGACCTCAAGGACATCCGGCCGGCCAGAGGTTCCGCCGATTCGATTTACCTCAACCGGGCCTACTTCGGCGTATATTCGCTGATGGGAATGCTGCAGGCAAAGATACGGGCGGAGCGGCCGACGCTGTAAGGCTTTCACCCTTTCTCCACCGTCGCATCTCCTCCTTGTTTCCGCACGAGAACGTAGAAGAGCGGGGCAAAGAATACTCCGAGCAGGGTTACACCGATCATGCCGAAGAAAACGACGGTGCCCAGCGCCTGACGCATCTCGGCACCGGGGCCGGAAGCCAGCACGAGAGGGATGACGCCGAGGATAAAGGCAAGAGCCGTCATCAGGATGGGACGCAGGCGCAGTTTGGCAGCCTCGACGGCGGCGGCGAATCTGTCTTTCCCCTCCTGCTCCAGCTGACGCGCGAACTCGACGATCAAGATGGCATTTTTACTGGCGAGTCCTACGAGCACGACAAGGCCGATCTGCGTGAGGATGTTGTTATCCATCCCGCGTAGCCAGACTCCCCAGATGGCTCCGACCAGACAGAGCGGGACGGTGAGGATGACGGCCAGGGGCAGTCCCCAGCTTTCAAACTGTGCCGAGAGGAGCAAAAAGACAAAGAGAATCGCCAGGAGGAAAATGATGAGGCTCCCGGAACCCTGGGCTTTTTTCTCCTGAAAAGCCAGCTCCGTCCATTCATAGTCGATCCCCTGTGGCAGCATTTCCGCAGCCAGGGATTCCATAGTCGCCAATGCCTGGCCCGTGCTGTAGCCCGGGGCCGTGTTGCCGATCAGGTCCGCTGATGGGAAGAGGTTATGGCGCACGACTCGATCCGGCCCCGTGCGCTGCTCAATGTCGAGCAGTGATCCCAGCGGCACCATCTCTCCCCCTTCATTTCGAGCCTTGAGCATGGCGATGTCCGTCGCCTCATTCCGAAACGGGCCTTCCGCCTGTGCCGTCACGCGGAAGGTCCGGCCATACAGGTTCAGTTCATTGACGAATGACGAGCCTAGATAGATCTCCAGCGTGTCAAAGATGCTGCGTAAGGGAACGCCGAGCATGAGAGCCTTCTCCCGATTTAGGTCTGCGAAGTATTGCGGAGCACTGGAGGTGAAAGGCGTGAATGGCTGGACGATTTCCGGTTTTTCGGCTGCCGCCATGATGAGGCCCCAGGTGGCATTCTCCAGAGCCGTATAGCCTAGCCCCGCACGATCCTGCACCTGCATTTTAAAACCTCCGCCGTTACCCAGTCCGCGGACAGTGGGTGGTGGCAAAACGATGGTGATCCCCTCACCGTTGACCCCGACTGCCTGGCGGAGATTGTCGATGATGGCGTTACCGGAGAGATCCTTCGAACGTCGGTTAGCAAAGTCGTCGAAAACCGGGAACAGAACGATCGCATTCGTCGCATTAGAAAAGGTAGCCCCATTAAATCCAGCGAAGCCGACGACATCTGTCACGCCTGGCACTGCCAGCACCTGGTCGATCATCTTGCGCGCCAGCTCGTCGCTACGGCTGAGAGAGGCACCTGTGGGCAGCTGAGCGGCGACGATCGCATAGCCCTGGTCCTGCGCCGGGATGAAGCCTCCTGGCACTTTGCGAAAACCGAAGAAGGCTAGACACATCAGCCCGCTATAGATAAGTAGCATGATCAGCGAAAGTCTGACCGCCTTCCCCACGACCCAGGTGTAGCCGGCATTCGCCTTAGCAAAGCCCTTGTTAAAAAGCCGAAAAAACCAACCGAGCAATTTATCCAGCACCCGAGTGATCAGGTCCTTCTTCTGATCATCACTCCGCAGCAGGAGCACGCCTAGCGCTGGACTGAGTGTGAGAGAGACCAGAGTAGATATTACGGTGCTCGTGGCGATCGTCAGCGCGAACTGTGTATAGAACTGCCCGCTGATCCCTCCCAAGAACGCTGTCGGCACGAAGACACCCAGCAGAACGAGCGAGGTCGCCACCAGCGCGCCACTAACCTCAGCCATCGACTTACGGGCAGCCTCACGCTGAGAAAGACCATCACGGAGATTTCGCTCGATGTTCTCAACAACGACAATCGCATCGTCCACGACGATCCCGATGGCTAATACCAGCCCGAACAGCGTCAGATTATTCACCGAGAATCCGAACATTGCCATGACGGCAAAGGTGCCGATCAGAGATACCGGAATGGCGACCACAGGAATGATCGCAGCCCGCCAGCTCTGCAGAAAGACCAGCATGACGAGGACGACCAGGAGCACGGCTTCGATGAGTGTCTCGATCACCGCATCGATAGACTGGTCGATGAATTGTGTCGGGTCATAGACGATGGCGTAATCGAGACCGTCGGGGAAGTTTGCCGCCATGTCTTTCATTTCAGCACGTATTGCCGAGGAGGTCTCCAGTGCATTCGATCCGGGACGCTGAAAGATGGGCATCGCCACGGTGCGGGTGTCGCTGAGGTAGGCATTGACATTATAGTCGAGAGCTCCCAGCTCTACTCGGGCGACATCTTTGAGTTTCACGATCCGCCCATCATCGCTCGCTTTGACGATGACATTCTCAAACGCATCAATCGAGGACAGGCGCCCCTGTGTATTCACCTGCACCTGGAAAGGGACTGATTTGTCCAGCGGTTCCTGCCCGATGATCCCGGCCGCCACCTGCAGGTTCTGATTTCGCAGAGAGCCGACGACGTCTGCCGGATTCAGCTGAAAAAGGTCCATTCGCTGCGGGTCGAGCCAGACGCGCATAGAGTATTCACGCCCGCCGAAGAGGCGGATGTCCCCCACTCCGTCGACACGTCGCAGCCGCTCACGCACCTGAAGCAGCGCATAGTTCGAGACGTAGAGTTGATCAAAGGTGCCATCTTCAGAAAACATCTGCACGACCATCAGCAGATCCGGGGAGGATTTCTGCACCGTCACTCCGATGCGGCGCACCTCCTCCGGGAGTCTCGGCTCAGCGATGGCCACCCGGTTCTGCACGAGCACCTGCGCTGCATCGAGATCGGTTCCGAGAGCAAAGGTAACCGTCAGCTGATAAACACCGTCCGCCGTGCTCTGGGAGTTCATGTAGAGCATGTCCTCCACCCCATTGACCTCCTGCTCGATCGGAGCGCCAAGCGTTTTTGCTATGGTGTCAGGCGTAGCACCGGGGTAAGCGGCGCGCACGACGACTGTAGGCGGTGCTACCTCGGGAAACTGGGAAACAGGGAGACGTGTGTAGGAGAGCGCCCCCATGAAGACGATGATCAGGGAGATCACCGTGGCGAAGCGGGGACGGTCGATGAAAAAGTTGGCAAAGCTCTTCATTCGCCCGCTCCTTCCTGATCAACGGCCTCCTGCGCGACTTCGGCGGGTGGCGGACTCTCAGGAGTGGTGAGGTCAGGTCTTGTTGTCTGCCCGGTAGTTTGTGGATCGACAGCTGTCCCTTCGCGCAGGAGCTGGATGTTGCTGATGGCTATGATATCATCCGGAGCCAGCCCGGATTCTATGATGCGCTGAGCACCCTGCAGCTCACCGACCTCTACGAAGCGACGGCTCACTTTGTTTTCGGGGCCCACCACCCAGGCGAATCGCTTGTCCTGATCGAAGCCCAGTGCCGCATCAGGAACGAGAGTCGCCTGAAAGGGATCTCCGATGGAGATCCTAACCCGTGCAAACAGCCCGGGAGTGAGGAACTCATTTTCGTTTTTCACCAGAGCGCGCAGACGATTGGTGGCGGTCGACCGATCCAGCTGATTATCCGCAAAGTCGATGATGCCTTGGAATTCAAATTCATCTCTGTCGGAAACGGCGACCTCCACCTGGGGTCGCTTGCCTTCGCGGCCGCCTCGTTTCCCCTCGAAGAACTGCCGAGTGAAGGCGAGCACCTGTCTCTCATCGACCTCGAATTCGGCATGAATGGGATCATGCGGAACAATGGTGGTCAGCATGGTCGACCCCGGAGTGCCACCGGTGATGAAGTTTCCCGGCGTGACAAAGTATTCACTGGCAATGCCGGAAATGGGAGCTCTGACGTCTGCATACTCCCGCTGCAGTTCTGCCTTGCGCTCGGCAGCCTGGGCGGCGGCGAGATCCGCCTGAGCCTGTAGGGTTTCACTGCGCCGAATATCAGCTTCCTCGCCGGAGATCGCGTTGGAGTTCAGGAGCTTCTCCGCCCGCTTCTGATTGCTCCGCGCAAGCTCCAGACGTGCCTGCGCCTGCTGCACCTCTGCGGTAGCTGCATCCAGCGCCGCATCGAACGGTCTGGGATCGATCTGAAACATCAGGTCTCCTTCAGTGACTTTCTGCCCTTCTTCGAAATGAACAGACTCCACATACCCGCTGACCCGTCCGCGCAGCTCGACTTCCTCAACCGGAACAAATCGTCCCGTGTAAACCTGAGTGAGTTTCACCTCACGAACTTCCGGCTGAGCCACCTGAATGGGCAGAGCTTGCGGCCCCGACTGGTTAGAACTCTGCCTATCACCCCCGCAAGCGGCCAGTCCAATAACAGTAACGACAGGAAGAATGCGACTGGCTGCCTGATAGGGCACTCGCGCAGCACATCTTGAACATTTTTGGCTGAGGCCTGTGAGAAAAGTCATGTAATCGTGTTCATTACATGACGATACCCGCTTAGACAGCTTTCGAAAAAATCGGAAGTTTTGTCATCGCTTCCCTAAGTCGGCACCATCGGTGTGCAGAGTTCGATCAGCGTGCCCTGAGGACAGCGCAGATAGGAAACTGTCTGGCCCCAGGGCTTTTCGGTGGGAGGTGCGATCTCCTCACCACCCTCGGCCAGCGCCTTTTTATGAGCCTCGACCACTGCCTCTGTCACCAGCGCAATCTCCATGCCGAGAGGAATGTCGGATTCGCTCGATTTCACGAAACCATTAGGAAAGTTCATTCCCCCAAGTTCGTTCGACGCAAATGCGAGGACTGTCTCGCCTGTATCGAGTTCACCATAGTCGCCAGACTCATGCAGAAAACGCCGGGGAATGCCAAATGCTGCTTCGAAAAAGGCGAGAGCAGCCGGGACAGACGGAACATAAGCGATGGTGTAACCGAGTTTCATGGTGAAACGAATCCAGATCCCATGACCCTCGTCAACACGATTTCTACGAACGTTCTACTTAACTCGGAAAATTCCCTGCATGACCTGACTGTGGCCTGGATAGGTGCAGATGAAGTGATAGTCTCCTTTTTCCTTGGGCACTTCATAATACAAAACATGCGTCTGCCCTGGGCCAATCTGCGGAGTTGCTGCCAGAACTTCTGGAATTTGGGGAACGAAGTCATTCTTCACCGAATCAGGACCGATCTGCATAGATGCGGCTACTACGGTCTCGGCTGAGCCCTTCGAGCTGATGACCAAGTTATGCTGGATACCCGTCGGGTCAGAGTTCTTGAAGTGAAGAGCGATTTTCTCTCCCGCTTTCGCCTCGATCAGATCGGTATCAAACTTCAGACCGGGTAAGACACCTACCTGCAGTTTCCGCGCCTCGGCAAAGCCAGCAGCGATCCCATCCGTTGTCTTTTGCGAAAGAGCCTCCAGCTGCGGACGGTCCGCCTGAGAGGCTACATTCGTCAGCGCCTGTTTGCGGATTTCGTCGATGAAACCCTGAAAACTCAAACCGCCCTTGTAATCCCGCGCGGTAGCAAACCAGGAGAAATACTCGGCCTGGAGCTCGGGGGTCCAACCCCGCTTCGCATTGCGGAGCACATAGGCGACCCACACCTGCATCTTCGGCGGACTGGCCGTCTGCATCTCAGCAAACACTTTGCCATAGCGACCGGAGCGGGAGATCAGCTCCTCATTGACTTCTGTGGTCTCTGCATCTGCTGAGCGCAGCATCGGCATGGCAGCCGCCACGATCTGATCTGACTGCAGGGCTGTCAGAGTATAGACAAGCTCGCGATTCATCGTTTCAGATGCGGCGGGGAACTGCGTTTCGAGCTTGCTCCGAATCCCGGCGATTTCATTTTCCTTCACCCCACCCAGTCGAACGAGTGCCAGGTGGAGGACACGCTGCGCAGCCAGGTGTTGGACTTCATCGAGGTCTCGTTGAAACAGCTTTTCCAGATTGCCAATGATCGGCGCTCTATGAGGTTCGTCTCCCTGGCGGCTCAGGGCAAGCAGTGCCGAGAGACTCGTCTCGATATCTGTCTCCGCTAGAGCCTTCTCTGCCCATTCAGCTGCGGGTTGGTGCTCAAGCGCTACGCGAGCCGCGTATCGGATAAAGCGATCTTCGTGTCCCAGCTGAGGCCATAGCTTTTCGATAGCCCCTGATTGTTCACTCTGGAGTGCCTCCATCTCCCGGCGCAAGTCACGGAGCTTCTGCTCTGGACCGGGAGCTGCGGGAGCAGGTGCTGTCGACTCCTCCCCGGTATAACTCACCCGATAAATAGCAGATGCCGTATTGCGACCTCCAACGGCGAAATAGAGACTGCCGTCGGGAGCGATTACCCCATCGGTAAGATAGAGAGGCACGCCGGTGACGAATTCTTCTTTCTCCAACGTGTAAGAAGATCCAACGGGTTTCTGGTGGAGGGCATAGATGGTCCCGTAGGTCCAGTCGAAGGCATAGACAGCATTCTGATATTTGGCCGGGAACTTCGCCCCGAGACCTGATACTACACCTGTGGGTGATCCCGGTCCGACCTCCAGCGCTGGCGGGAGAACATCAGGATAGTGAGCAGGCCACTTCCCGCTACCCGTGCGCCAGCCATACTCAGCTCCACTGGTCACATGATAAATCCGGGTGGGGCGATACCAGGGTGAGCCGAGATCCCACTCCATGTCGGCATCATAGATGAAAAACTCACCATGAGCATTCGCGGCCATGTCGTAGGAGTTGCGCAGACCGGCGGCATAGAGTTCAAAGAAACTCCCCTCCCCATCAGTGCGGACCACCCATCCGCCTGGAGCCTTGGTATCCTTGGCATGACCGCGTGCATCAGGCATGGACGGTAGCAGCTGATCCTCCTGATAATTCGGATGGACGCGGAACTGATCCGGGTCCGGTGTCTCCGCAAAATTCCCTGCTACGAGGAACAGCGATTCACCATCCGGTGCCGGAACGATGGCATGAGGCCCGTGCTCACCTTTTCCGCTTAGTATGCTAAGCCGTTTCGTTCGATCAGGTAGCGAATCACCATCAGTATCTTCGATCCGGAAAAAGCCACCTTTGGTCGCATCCTTTTTGTTATGAACCACCGCGAACAGCACTCCCTCTCTCCAGTAGAGTCCTTGCGCTGAAGAAAGCTCAATCGGCAGTTTTTCTACCACTGGCGCTTTATCGGATGAGAAGGTAATCCGATAAATGCCCTTCTCTCCCTGGTCAGAGCAATACAAACGTCCCTGATCATCTGTAGCCATCGATACCCAGGAACCGAAATCATCGAGAGGGACATCGTAGAGCTTCTCAAGTGTGAAACCTGCCGGAAGAACTTTGGCGGGTTCGATAACATCTGCCCCTTTCTTTGATTTACTCTGACCAGCCTGTTTCGAACGAGCGGCGGCGAAGACCTCTCCCCAGGGCTTTGCCCCATAGGAGGCGATGACACTGGCCTTCTGGAAGTTCGTTTGATCCACGCTCGGCGTTTTCCAACCTGAAACCTCTTTGGTGGAAACCTGCCATGTATCGTCAGTAGCCAGATAGCGAATTGAGCCGTCTTCATGAACGAGTTTCATTACCAGGACAGCTCCACCCTTCTCAGCTTTATTGACGGCTCGGATCGCCACAACATTATCCCCCTGACCGATATATTTTTTCACGTCGACAGTGGGGGCCTTGCGCCAGTTCTTCCCAGCTGCAATCTCCTGGCCATTCAGATAAAGCTCGTAACTATCGTCTGCGGAGACGCGGATGTGGGCCGCTTTGACCGGCTTACCCTGGGTCCACTGTTTCCTGAGGAAAGCTTCTTCTACAGTTTCGCCCCCAGCAGCCCAAATCCAGGAAGGAACGGGTGGCTCAGGGTCGTCAGCGAATAACCCTTCCACGCAGCACAGTGAAAGAGACAGAACCGAGAGGACAAATAATCGAGGCGTGAAAAACGACTGCATCCGTTAACTTTACGCCAGCCGCGGCATTTTCCACGACGCGATGATGTGGCAGGATTCACGAATTTTCGTTACTAGTGTGCGGGAATCGATACATGAACCGCCGCAGACGTAAGTCCGCTCCATCCCGGTGGATGGACGAGAAGACCTTGAAAACTTTCAGGTTCCTTGGGACCAAATGAATTCCACGGCAGCTCGAAGATAACGGTGCTTCCCTCTCGTGTGACCGTCTGTGGCAGATCTGAATGGATGAGCTGATCAGTGCTGAATAAGCGAAGTTGCTCCACCCTCACCTCTTCGGCATCTTCCCCCAAGTCGATAGTGATTCGTGTTGTATCTCCCTTCTCTCTCGCCAGGCTTTGGAATGATGCGGCCCAGTCCTTGGGCATCGGTTGTGGAAGGGACCTGCGACTCTCATGAAATTGTGCGACATTGTTTTGATGTGGAACCGCCTCATCCCCCACTGGAAGACGCAGTGACAGCGTAGCAAAACCCGGATTGCACTCCTGAGAGCAGCACATCCATGTCGACTTCAACTGGAGCAAAATCCCATCGCCAGTAAAGCCAGGATCAATCGTGACTTCCGTCAGCAAGCAGACCTCGTCCTGATACCCCCAGGCGGTGATCCCAACCATATCGACCTCTTTTGGTGCTGGCCAGAGAATCGGGCCTGCTGTCACGCCCGGGGATAGAGACCACTCCTTCGTCGTTGGCATTCCGACGATACCTGAGCTTCTCCAGTAGGTATGGTAACCGTCCTTATGGTTCAGTTTCAGCCCTACCGTGAAGGTCTGTCCAGGTGCCACTTTCTCATACTCTGAAATCAGCTCCAGACGAACCCCCACTCCCTCATGAAAAGAGGGTTCGTCTGCCTGAGCCAGGGAAGTATAAAGCCACGTATTCAGACCGAGCAGGCAGAAAGCCAACCACCGTGTTGGAAATGTAAACCGGTCAGGCATCAGGCAGCTTCGATCTGATTCCAGATGAAGCAATGCCCGCAAATCAGTCGTAATGTAAAAAACAAAAAGCCGCTCCCCCATCTCTGAGGGCAGCGGCTTTTGTGTTTTTGGATGGCGCGATTACTCAGCCACCACACCAGAGGCAGGTAGCTTGTCGTAGTTGCCGAGACGCCAGTCGACGT
>JAHDFZ010000144.1 GCA_020627905.1 Verrucomicrobiota bacterium | reverse complement strand
GCGCCGGATGGAAAGTATGTGCACTTCGTGGATACGAATTCAAAAGGTTCAGAGCAGGCGGTTCTTAGCCTTTGGCTTGCGCCGAGGGAAGGGGATGCCTACGAAGTGACCCACGGTTTGCATGGGGAGCCATGGCATGTGAAATTCACCAGAACTGGCGAAGGATTCATCATTGATCGAGGTGAGAATCATTTTTCTCTGACTCGGCCAAATGCGAATGAATGGCCGGAGTGGTTCTCAGTTAGGCTTAAAAAGATCCTCGCGAGGATGAGTGCTGAAGAACATGCCTCGTTACCGCCTGAATGAGAAGATTTCTTTGGGCGAGGAGCGCAGTCCTGAATATGCGCTCGAGTTCAACTTGAAACCCGGAATAGTTGACGAACGCCGGATGCGCTTTGTCTGTTTGCCGAGAGCTACCGCTCAAACATCACCCGCTTGATGCCGACGTCATCATCGGCCAGGACATCCATCACATCAATAAAGCGTTGAGCGTGAGCGGCATCGCTGATCGCCAGCTGTGCCATGGCTGGCACATCGAGCAGTTTGGCAGAGTCTGAATAAGTCTTCAGCCGATCAAAGAGGGCGGGTAGCCTTTCTTTCACCGTAGCTCCAGCTAACGGCTGCTCTCCCGACCAGGCCTCCAGTGGCACGCCATTCACCCCGATAGTGCCAGCGTCATCAACGAAGATCTCAATCGGAGGCATGTCGACGTCCTGCGAAACCGCGCTGGGACTTGGTGTTGGCATGGTGAGAGCGAGATCCGTTTCGCGACGGTCAAGCGTGGAGGTGACGACAAAATAGATCAGCAGAAGGAAACTCACGTCGATCATCGAGGAGTTATCGAGCGATGGTTCTTCTTCGGCTGATTCGTCTCTGGTGTTTACTCGCGCTACTCTCATTAGCGTTGAAGATACAAGATGGCAGGGCGTTAAAGCAAGAATTAAATGGAGAAGGGAACTGCTCAGTTGAGCGAGATTGCCGTTCTCAGCTCATGATTGGGTCTTAGAATAAGAGGGTGTTAGTTGCGTTTGCGGCGACGCTCCGTCCCGAATGGTTGACATAGGACAATAGGCAGCAGACATTCGGCGGCCATTCGCATGAAAGGAGATCCTCAGATATCAACTCTTACCGTCAGAGAATTCGGGGAACTCTACGAACGCTTCGAGCCAGACCTCAGGCGGTTTATTCGGTCACTTCTTCCTCCGCAGGCGGATGCGGAGGAAGTGCTGCAGAATACCTCTGTGGTGCTCTTGCGGAAGATGGGGCATTTTTCGAGTTCTTCTGACCCCGATGATCGCTCTTTCTTGCGATGGGCTTGTGTGATTGCGAAGTATGAAGTCCTTTCCTATCGGAAAAAGAAGGCGAAGGAAAAACTCGTTTTCAGTGGAGAACTGTTGGACATGATGGCGGACGAGTCCATGGACGAACAGTCGACGCGGGAGCGAGAGCACGCAGCTCTTCAAGAGTGTCTGCTGCAGTTGCCAGCGGGTCAGGCAAAGATGATACGAGAAGCCTATGCTCAGGGGGTGAAAGGGACTGAGCTGGCAAAGGATTTGGGCATTAGTGCTGAGACATTTTATATGCGGATGAATCGCATGCGGAAGAAGCTGTTGGCCTGCGTTCAGGAGCGTTTGATGTCTGGCAGTGAATAAAAAAACACGAGTATGGATTCTCAGAATTATTTCGAAAAGCTATCGGAAGCAGATCAATCAAGGATCGAAAGGTATGTAGCCGGTGTTCTCTCCGAGGAAGAGTTCGATGTGTTCGAAACAGACTTACAGCAGAGAGCTTCTTTGCGCCAAGCTTACCGGCAGTATGTTGCGATCCAGGCGGGCATAGAAGAGTTTGCTCAGCAGGATATGCCCAAGCCAGCGGCGAGTCCAACAGGTAAGCAGCTCAGACTGACTCCCTCATTTGCCTTGATCGGTGGAGCGTTGGTTTTGGCCATCGCTTCCGTGTTTTTTCTTCTGGGACGTTGGCAGACGCCAGCTGTCGAGTTAGCAGGTGTAGATGAAGATCGCGAGATCTTTGCGGAGGGATTCGCTGTAGTAGAGTCCTTTAATGGAGTCAGCCCTAGCCACCCGGCGCTTGGCAAGGATAGCACCCTCAGCAATGGAGTTTTTACTCTAGAGGAGGGCTGGTGCTCGATCCGTTTTTACAGTGGTGCAATGATGAGGGTGGCTGCACCAGCCAGTCTGACGGTGCAGAATGCCTGGGAGGTCAGCTGTGAGCGTGGGGATATCGACGTCCATGTGCCTCCGGCAGCTCGTGGCTTTGTCATCCATACCTCGGAGACAAAGATCGTTGATCTGGGGACAGAATTTCGTCTATCGGTCGATTCAGAGGCTTCCCAGTTGAAAGTGATTTCTGGTGAGGTGCTCGTAAAGCATCGTGACGAGGATGAGACCCTACTGACAACAGGCGAGGGGAGACACCTCCCACTCAATAGCAACTCTGAGGAGCTGACGAGCTTCACCGAGAATGCGATCCTGAGTGAAGGCTTTGATCCCTTTTCACTTACTCACGAGCGGCTCTCCTACCACGAGTGGAAGCGGGAAGGCCGAGGGCTAATGAACCGTCAAGATGTCATCGCCTACTACACATTTGAGAATGGCGCCGCTGATGGCGTGATAGAGGATTTTTCCCTACGGGGGGCTCAATCCAGTCTGTCTCAGGATGCCACCGAGATAGGCGTCGAGACGGTCCCCGGTCGCTGGCCAAGCTACAAGACAGCGAAAGAGTTCCCATCGCCTGGAGCAAGGGCGCGCTTACACATCGATGGTGAGTTTTCGGCGATGACCTTTAGTGCGTGGGTTCGCATCAATAGCCTTGATCGGCGTTACAATGCCCTCTTTATGGGGGATGGCTACGAGAACGGAGAGCCACACTGGCAGATCAGAGATGATGGCATGCTCATGCTTTCATTCATGGTGGATACCGAGGCACCAACGAAAAAAGCGAAGGAGGGTAAGCATAAAGTCTACTTTTCCCCCCCGATTTGGAATCCATCAATGACAGGGCGGTGGATTCACCTCTGCTCCAGTTTCTGCCCTGAGAAACGGCTGGTGTGTCACTATGTCAATGGAGAACAGGTATCCTCTGAGACGATTCAGGACACCTACTTTATCGATGCGTTACGGATCGGTTCAGCGGAGATAGGAAACTGGGGTCTGCCGTTTCGGCGGGACCCGAAGTTCGCGATTCGGAACTTCAATGGGCGAATCGGAGAGATGATCCTCTTCAGCCGAGGACTCTCAGCATCCGAGGTGGCATCGCTTCATCGCGCTACTTCCCGAAAAAAAATGCCTTAAAGCGGTTAGGTTTCTCGGAACCAGCAGTGATGAGGTGATGATGTCACGCTCGTTCACCGCTGTTTCTCTGCTTGTCCTAAGTGCCTCTGCCGCACAAGCTGTCGACTTTGATACCGAAGTCTGGCCTATTTTGGAGAACAACTGCACGGATTGTCATGATCAGGATGCTTCTAAATCTGGGTTCCGGGTGGATCTTCGGTCTGCGTTTTTAAAGGGAGGAGACTCGGGGCTGGCAGCCATTGACTTGGAAAATCCGGAATCCAGCTACCTCATCGAATTGGTCTCTGGCAAGATTGAGGATCTACCGATGCCTCCAAAGGGGGATCAACTACCTAAAAAGGATATTTCTACCCTGTTAGAATGGATCAAGGAGGGAGCTGTTTGGCCGGGCCAGATGGAGGGAAAAACGGAGCATGCAGAGGCGACCCTCTGGTCACTACAGCCACTTGATCCGGTCGATAAATTTAACGAGAAGGCTTCGCCCATTGATGCGTTTCTAGAAGAAGCGCTTCTCAGCAAAGATCTTGGCTTTTCAGAACCCGCTCAGGCTGGGGCACTTCTGCGAAGAGCTTCCGTTATTCTCACGGGGCTATATCCTACATATGATGAAGTTGAGGCATTCGTCACTCGGTTTATCGAAGATCCAGAAACTGCCTATCGCGATGAAGTCGACCGACTCATCGCATCTCCTCAATTTGGCGAGCGCTGGGCCCAACACTGGCTAGACGTGATCAGGTGGGCGGAAACGAATGGGTCCGAGTCGAATCTCTATCGCAAGAATGCCTGGATCTATCGTGATTACGTGGTGAACGCTTTCAATAATGATATCGGCTATGATCGCTTCTTACAGGAGCAACTGGCTGGTGACCAGCTGGGGGCTGATGCAGCAACTGGGTTTTTAGTTGCAGGTCCTCACGTCCCTGCTGCTACGGTCGGACGGGAGCCTGCCGCTAAGAGGCAAGCCCGTGCTGACCGGCTGGATGAGGTTATGCAGACAGTCGGGGCATCTATTCTGGGGATGACCGTGAGTTGCGCTCGCTGTCATAATCACAAGTTCGACCCGATTTCGATTCAGGATTACTATGGCCTCTCTGCCGTGTTCCAGGGGGTGGAGTTCGATGGCCGCTTTGTCACAGAGACACGGGACCACCCGAAAATCGAGAAGCGACCTGATTTACTGGCTGGAATCGAACAAATCCGCAAGCAGCAAAGAGAAAAGGGAGCTGTGTGGAAAGAAGACTGGAAAGCTCATACAGAGATTGGGTTTCCAACTGTTAAAGCCAAGGAGATAAGGCTGCGGTTCCACTGGAAACGTGTGCGCTTAGATGAGATCGAATTGCTGGCTCCGAATAGCTCATCAAACCTTCTGCTCGCCCACACCGGCGTTGAGGTTAGCGAGCCTGAGGCTAACAGAGCCCCTCTCGGCAGCATAGACTACCTTAATGATGGTATGTTCGGGACGAATGCGTGGATGGCCAGGGAAGTCGCAGATGCTCCCGGGCACCCAAACGAGGGAAAACCTTACATCGAGTTCGAATGGCCTGAGGAACAGGAAATTTCTGGAGCTCGTCTAAGTGTAAATCGGACTTATGCACTCGGGACAGACTTCATCAAAGCCTACAGCCAAAAGGTGCCCGAGTTTACGCTTGAGCGAAAGGTGGGCGATAAGTGGGTGACCGTGGTATCTCGTCCGAAGGCACTTGAGGAGATCCAGCCTTTAGTGGACCAGTATGTCGCAACCGGGCCTCAATTTAGTTTTGTTGGCCGCTTTGAGGAGAAGCCACCGGTCACCCAGCTGCTTCTCCGGGGCAGCCCGGAAAATCCAAGAGGAGAAGTCGTTCCCGCAGGTTTTTCGGTAATCGATGGCGATTTAGGTTTAGACTCCAGCACCCTCGATCACGAGCGCCGTTTAGCGTTTGGTGATTGGGTCACCTCGGGTGAAAACCCGCTGACTTCTCGTGTTTTTGTGAATCGTGTTTGGCATCATATTTTTGGGAATGGCATCGTCACAACTACAGCAGACTTTGGAGAAGCTGGTGCGCGCCCATCCCATCCAGAGCTGCTCGACTGGCTGGCTACACGATTTCAAACTCCGGTCGTTGATGGGGGACAAGGCTGGTCGGTGAAGGCGTTGGTCCGTGAGCTCGTTCTTACGCAAGCCTTCCAGCAATCGAGCGCTCCTGATAAGGCTGCCCTGGCGGTAGATGGAGCGACCACCTTATTGTGGCGCTATCCTCCGAGACGTGTGGAGGCAGAAGTCTTGCGCGATTCCATGTTGCGCTCTGCCGGCGTGCTGGACACGACGCTAGGTGGAGAGAGCTTCCGGATACATAATGTCAAAGCCACTTACTCCCAGTGGGAGGTAGTCGATAATTCGAGCGAATCCACATGGCGGAGACTTCTCTATCAGGAGCGCATGCGCCGAGTGGATGACCAGATGTTCACGGCATTTGATCTTCCAGACTGTGGGCAAGTTGCCGACAAACGGACCATCTCGACAACACCACTGCAGGCACTGAATTTGATGAATAGTGACTTTATCATGACTGTCTCAAAACGTATGGAAAGCCGCTTCGAAAACCTGACAGATGAGCAGGCTATAGATCAGATCGTTAGAGAGGTGCTCTCACGGCGTTTGGAAACAGATGAGATGAATCAGGCGTTAGCCTTCGTTAGAGAGCAAGGCCTGGCCGCCTTCTGCCGCGTGATCTACAACACCAATGAATTTGCCTTTCTGCCTTAAGCGGACACGGGCGCAACCCAAACCTATTATCGTAATGAACGAAGAGAATATCTCGGCTCATGGCCGACAGTTTTTAGGCCGTCGAGACTTTTTGTCACAAGTCGCAATGGGAATTGGTGGATTGTCACTGCAATCGCTCCTTGCAGGTGATGGCATGAAGGTGCCGATCCGCCCATCTATTGATCCGCAGAATCCATACGCACCACGGGGCACGCACTTCGAGACACCAGCTGAGCAGGTGCTGGTCATTTATTGTCCGGGTGCCGTCAGCCACGTTGATACCTTTGACTACAAACCGGAGCTGATCCGATACCATGGGAAAAAACCACCCGGCTTGCCTGCTGTGACGTTTGAGGGGCCATCCGGAAACATAGCGAAACCATTCTGGGATTTCAAACCCCGCGGGGAGTCGGGTAAGATGACTTCAGATCTCCTTCCTCACTTGGGCGGGCTTGCTGATGAGTTTTGCTTTATGCACTCCCTGCCCACGTCTACGAGCGCACACCCGCAGGGCGAGAACTTTATGAACACAGGCTTCACGATGGAGGGATTTCCCTCCTTCGGTGCCTGGGTGACCTATGCGCTAGGAACGGCGAATGAACAGCTGCCGTCATTTGTTGCCATTAACGATCCGCGAGGCATGGCAAGATCTGGGAAAAACAACTTTGGGAGTGGTTTTTTACCCGCCGCGTTTCAGGGGACAGCATTCAATGCCAAGAACCCTCCGGCTAATCTTGTTCGGCCGGACTCGCTCAGCCCGGCAGCAGAGAGGAAAAGTGTCGATCTCCTTAGGCGCCTAAACGCTAAGCATTTGGAGCAATACCCTGATGATGCCAATCTTTCCGCCCGCATCGCTAGCTACGAGCTGGCCGGCCGCATGCAGACCTCCGTTCCCGATATTATGACGATCGCTGGCGAGCCTGAGAGTATCCACAAGGAGTATGGGACTGATGCGGGATCAGACCTGAAGCGGGAATATGCTAAAAACTGCATCCTCGCCCGCAGGCTCCTAGAGAAGGGGGTTCGCGTCGTTCAGTTATTTAATGGTAGCGATCCGTCAGGAGGAAACGGGATTACAAACTGGGACTCACACAATGACATCGCCAAGACTCATGCCATGCAGGCCGAAATCATGGACCAGCCAACCGCTGCTCTCATCGCCGACCTGAAAAGGCGGGGTATGCTGGACAAGACTCTTGTCGTCTGGTGCACTGAGTTTGGGCGTATGCCTTTTCTCCAGGCCAACGGGACCGGAAGAGACCACAACCCGGAGGCGTTCACGTGTTTCCTTGCTGGGGCAGGGGTGAAGAAGGGATTTAGTTACGGGAGCAGTGACGAATTTGGCTTTAAGTCAGCAGAGAATCCCACATCCATCTACGACTTCAATGCCACCCTTCTTCATCTCATGGGCTTGGACCATGAGAGACTGTCAGTCTATCACAGCGGGATCGAGAGGCGGCTGACGAATGTGCATGGGCATGTAGTTAAGGATGTTTTGGCGTAATACTAATCAATTTAAAGTTCTAATTTAACAATGAAAAAATATCTTCCAGCAATCGCCGCTTTCCTTCTTTGCGGGGTGGGTGCATCAGCAGACAAAAAAAATGTAATCTTCATCGCTATCGATGATTTGAGACCAGAGCTTGGTGCGTATGGTTCTAAAGCTAAGACACCAAACATGGACAAATTGGCGGCAAGAGGTAGGCTTTTCGAGCGAGCCTATTGCCAGCAGGCGATCTGTTCGCCGAGCAGGGCGAGCGTGATGACGGGGCGGAGGCCTGAAGAGATAGGTATCGTGGAGAATTCGGCCTATTTTCGCGAGCTTCATCCGGACATTGTCACTCTTCCCCAACATTTCATCTCTCATGGATATGAAGCTGTGTATTCAGGAAAAATTTACCATAGTTGGATGAAGGATGAAGACCATTCTTGGTCTCGTCCTGCTGATCGGCCGAAGGGAAGATATAAGAGAAATCCGGGTGGCTATGCTCTGAAGGAGAATCAGGAGATGTGGCTGAATAATAAGGATGTAGCCTTGGCAAAATATGGTCCAGAAAACTCGAAAGGCCTCATTCATGGTCCAGCCTTTGAGTCTGCCGACGTGCCGGATGATGGCTATTGGGATGGTTATTGCACCTCTGTGGCGATCGAGACTCTTGGCAATCTTGTCGAGAATGACAAGCCGTGGTTTTTGGCCCTCGGGTTTACGAAACCTCACCTTCCATGGCTCGCTCCTAAACGTTATTGGGACATGTATGACCCAACGGAGATTCAATTGTCAGAGAATACCAATCCGCCTGTCAAGGGTGCATCAGTCGGTCTACACTCATCATTTGAGTTGCGGACCCGAGCAAATGTTCCGAAGATCGGCGATTTTGAGGAGGACTTCGCGCGGACCCTTCTACACTCTTATCTTGCTTGCACGTCTTATGTGGATGCACAGATAGGGCGTCTCGTTTCAGCGCTTGAGGCTCATGGACTCCGCGATGACACCGTGATTGTAGTTTGGAGCGATCATGGCTGGCATCTTGGCGACCACGGGATCTGGGGGAAGGCAACAAACTACGAGATTGCGACGCGCGTGCCCCTGATCATTGACGCTCCGCATGTATCTGATCGCGGTGAATCAAGCGAAACTATTGTTGAGTTACTTGATCTATACCCAACCATCTGTGAACTCGCTGGGCTTCCGATTCCTCGTGAAGTGACGGGTAAAAGCCTGGTCCCGGAGCTGGAGTCTCCTAACTCCCTTGGTGACCAAATAGCTGTGAGCCAGTTTCCTTCGCCTGCTCTCAGAGAATGGGCGGCAAATCCTCTGTTGGAGGGAATGCGTGAGACTTTTTTCGGCCCACTCATCACGCAGACCGAGCAGGGTATCAGTAAGCAGTTTCCCGAACTGTGGGATCGAGAGTTATTCGAAAACGATGTCATGGGTTATACCATCCGCGACGATCATTTTCGTCTTATCGAGTGGCGTGTGATCAAGACGGGTCAGGAGGAGAGATTTCATGTTGAGTTGTATGATCACCGCACTGACCCGCAAGAGTCGGTGAATGTCGCTGAAAAATTCCCGGAAGAAGTTGAGCGTCTTTCGGAGATGCTCTCTGGTGTTATCGCAAACTGAATTGAAGCTTTGTTGAGATGTTGAAATTTGTCACATTTTGGGTGCTGCTGCTGTTAGTTGCAGCTTTAGTCGAGAGCACGCCTGCAAACGATGGTGAGGATTATCCAAGGATCCACATTCATAACTTTACTGCGCCTGCGAATCCGATGTGGGGAAAACAGGTGGACGCTTTAGCTAGGAGAGACCTTCTAGTGATGGGGCCGAAAGTTTTCCGTGACGATCCACAGTCACTCAGGAGGATTCGTAAGAAAAAGCCCGATATAAAAATTCTATACTACACCACCGCGAT
>JAHDFZ010000143.1 GCA_020627905.1 Verrucomicrobiota bacterium | reverse complement strand
GTCCACCTAGCTCGGTGCAACAGGCAGGTCTTTCGCCGTCCACGCGTTTCGCGGCTACAGGGATGGGTGCTCACATAGCCGCGATCGTAAGATCGTGGATCGCCTGGCTCGGTGCAACTGGCAGGGCTTCCGTCGTCCACACGTTCACACGCGCGGCTACAGGGAAAAAGCTGTGCAAAAAACCCCACAGACGAAACGTCATCTCTTCACTGCAAAGCATCTGGCTCCGCTCACCGCATTGGCCTGCTTCAGCTGGCTGGCGACCGCATCACTCGCCTTCTTGGTTCCTCACTTTCTTTTCATCGCCGGATGCCTTTTAGGAGGCAGCGTCCTGGCTTTTCTGATCCTCTACCGTTGGACTTCCCGATCTCCGCCGCGACTTAGAGCCTATCGTCTCATTCCGCTTAAGGAACTGGCAATGGCCTTCGGATTCTCTTTGGGCGTGCTGCTCATTCCTTCTCATTCCGGCCTGAGCTGGCAGGCGCATAGCCTTTGGTTTACCTGCACCTTAGGGCTCGCTCTCGGAAATCTCATCCTCACGGCTCGATTCGAAACCGAGATCAACCGACAGAGCGACCCTCAGTCTTATCACGCTCCCAGTCATTTCGCCTGGCTCATTTGGCTGGCCTTCTCCGCTGCGTGCAGTGCTTCACCGCTCCTCATACTCGGCGTCACACCCGCAGCTGCATGGAGCTGCATCCTCGGGTTCATCACGCTCATCTTGGACCGATTCCCCTCAGCAGCCCCCTGGCATCATGATTTGGCGCTTCTCTCCGTCTGGTTGGTTTTGTTATTTTGAACAGATTTCTCTTGCGATGAAGCTCCTTTGCTGAAAATATGCTCAAATGCGCACCTCACTGCAACGAGCCCACTCATCTGTCCTGCATGGCATAGACGCCATTTCTGTGGAGGTAGAAGTGAATGCAGGAGGTGGCGAAGGAGAAATGCGCATCGTCGGTCTCCCGGACGCTGCCGTGCGGGAAAGCATTGATCGCGTCACCACTGCCATCACAAATTCCGGAAAGCACTATCCCGGCGGCCACAAGATCACGGTCAACCTCGCGCCCGCTGATGTAAAAAAGGAAGGCCCGAGTTTCGATCTGCCCATCGCCATCGGGCTGATGGCAACCTCTGAGGACCGCAACGGTAAACTCAAGGAGAATGCCTTGGCCATGTGCGCTATGGCTGGCGAACTGGCACTGGACGGTCGCGTGCGCCCGATCAAGGGGATCCTCGCCCACACCCTGCAAGCGAAACGCCAGGGTTACCGCGCCATCATGGTCCCTCACGAGAATGCAGGTGAGGCAGCCATCATTGAGGGCATCTATGTTTATGGAGTCAAAACTCTAACGGAAGCCTACTCCGTGCTCAGCGGGGCCGGCGAGATTCGGCCTGAGAAGCTCGACCGCGAACAGTTTTTTCGCACACGGCAGAATCAATCCATCGACTTCGCGGATGTCAAAGGGCAGGCGATGGCCAAGCGCGCTTTGGAAATCGCCATGGCCGGGGGACACAACGTAATGATGCTCGGCAGTCCCGGAACCGGAAAATCCATGCTCGCCAAACGGCTGACGACAATCCTCCCACGAATGACCGAATCTGAGGCGATCGAGACGACAAAGATCCACAGTGTAGCTGGAATGATCGAAAGCGGCGAGAGCATTGTAGCCAACCGCCCGTTCCGCAGCCCACACCATACGATTTCAGATGTTGGTCTGCTAGGGGGTAGCAGTAATCCATCTCCCGGCGAGGTGAGCCTCGCTCACAACGGTATCCTCTTCCTCGATGAGTTGCCCGAATTTCGTCGATCCACGCTGGAAGTGCTTCGCCAGCCGCTCGAAGACGGACGCGTAACCATTTCCCGCGCAGCCGGTAAATTCACCTTTCCCAGCGAGTTCAGCCTCGTAGCTGCGATGAATCCCTGCCCCTGCGGCTACCTGGGAGATCCGTCGCGTGACTGTCGCTGTCTCCCCACCCAGATCGAGAAATACCGAGCAAAAATCAGCGGCCCTCTCCTCGACCGTATCGACCTCCATGTAGACGTCCCCGCTGTGGACTACAAGACACTGCGCTCCACCCAGGAAGGCGAAAGCTCCGCCACCATCCGAGAACGAGTAGAGGAGGCCCGCCATCTGCAGATCGCCCGTTTCGGAGCTGACTTCAGCACCCTAACGAACGCTCAGATGAGCAGTCGTAATCTCCGCAAACACTGCGAGCTCAGCCGATCCTGTGAGCGAGTCCTGGCTCAGGCGATGGAAACACTCAATTTTACAGCACGTGCTCATGATCGGATCCTGAAAGTTTCCCGCACGATTGCCGATCTAGCCGGTTCAAAAGATATCGAGGAAGAGCACCTGCTCGAAGCGATTCAGTTTCGGACGCTTGATAGGAATCTCTGGTCGTAAGAGACTGTTAAAAAGCTAGGTGATCGATGCCCGTTTGACCGGAGTATACAAGCCTGCTTTCGGCTGACAAGGCGCGAGGAGCGATGGTAGCCATGGCTACCTGAGCGACGAGGAACGCAGCCTCACGGGATCAGGCTTGCAGCCCAAAGGGTGAGAGCAGTCACTGCATTCTCTGCTGTGCCGAAATCGGAAATCAGATCGGCTCTCATCATCGGTTGCATAGTTTTTCAACGGTCGCATAAGGGTGATTCGCACTTTTCACTTGCCAGATCGCTTTCGCTGATTCACTTTTTGTTTCTTAAATTATGCATTGCCGACTTCTTTCATCATTCGGCCGTTCGTGACGGAGGGACAGCTCTCAGCTGAGCACTCTCATTAGCGAACAGGCCACGTTACCTTTTCGTTGTTATGATTGTCCTACTCGCACATCAGGATTCGTGATCTGTTAGATCTAATCCAAACGCTTTGATCCATTTGTGGATCGATTGTGCCTCGGCGCTCGCCGAAACGGCATTCCATTTTACTCAAGCTGGGCTCCAACGCACTCGGGCCTGAGGACACACTTGTGTCCTGATATCTCTTTTTCCATGAATTTCCCTCCCCTGCTTCGCAGTAGCTGCGGCATCTCGGTGGTGCTGTGCCCACTCATCCCGCCGATCTTCACGGATCGTCGGTCAGCCCGACTCCTTGCGTAGCCGCATCCTTTCTCGAACCGATGGATCCTTACGAGCCGCCGGCTCCGACTTCCGCGATCTGACCTGCACCATTCTGGACGCATGGGATGCGCTCGATTCAGCCCGGAGTGATGCAGATACCCTATTTCATCTCTTACTTATCGCGGGCTACACCATTCCGCGTGAGCACTTTCTCTCACCCATGCATCAGAAAAAAAGCTCTGGGCAGCAACTCAACTTCCAAGGGTTCTGCTTCGACGCGGACTCACTGGATAATGCATTTCGTTCGCTGGAACACCATTTATCAACAGTCATCAGACGCCTGGATAGGGAGGGCTTTCAAAGACTCGCCTGCTACCTTCGAGCGACCTGTGATGCAGGACTCCCCCTTTCCCAAGCGCTTCTTACTGGTTTTCGCTACACAGCAGAATGCCGTCCTCTAACGATCTCTACGCAAACAACAGCGACGGCCGAACTCTCAGCCTGGTTGGCTGCCTTTCAAACAGATTCAATCACTCAGGAGGAATTTGACGAAGCCTTGCGCTGGATTGAAATCGCGATCGGTTGGGTAAGATCTGAGCGCTGGTTCTCCGTTCTTTTCAGAATTTGCTCCCATTCAACGCTCAAAGGTTTCGTCTGCTGGATTCCCATCATCCTTGAGGAAGCGTCCCGTGATCGTGCAAGCGGACACCAGCTAGCATTCGATCTCATTGCAAGCTCTACTCTTCTCCGACTACTTGCACCTGAGATCATGGCCGAACTCGATCGCATTCTCCAAGCCCACTATGTGGACGCACCGCATGCCCGTTGCCGGCGATGAAGCTTTATTGGTGCATTTGCAAAAGCATTAAGCGGGGCTTCCCCTCAGGAGACGCAACTTCTGATTTACGTGGCGAGGCACACACATGACATTCAGACCAGGTTCCCGAGCAGCTCCGGCGTCGATATCGAGCACCTTATGAGCTGGTTGAGGTTTTGGCGACGGATCGCGATCGATCCCGGATACGAGGCCCCTTCCACGCTCGCGAAATTATATGGTCTGCTGGCTTCTCACCCTCTCCTGATGAAATTGCTCAGTCCAAGGCGGGAGTCAGTAAAGCATCACCAAACCTGGCGACTTGTGCTGAATCTGCTGGTTGATCACGGCGATAGTAAGCTCGCGATCGTCCACTGCACGCCAACTGTGCTAAGCTATCTATTCGACTATGCACAGCATGCTTCGGGAGGATCATCACGACGCGATCACTGGTCCATCAGCGAGCGAGTGCTGGCCCACCATTCCGAAAGCAATCTCAGCGAGAGAGCTGAATTCGCCTTTTCCATGATGAAGATGCTGGATCGCGCGAACGAGGATCCCGATTGGGATGGGTGCCGCTTCTGGGCTTTTGTCATCAATCACTGGTTCAGAGCTGAAGATAGAGCCATCTGGCAGCGACGCCTGCAAATTAAAACAATCCGTCGGATCAATAGCCGTATCAGGAAACTGGGATACGCTTATGACGCACTGTCTGAAATACTCAACGTGCTGGCATCACACAAGCAGAGCGCCCAGGTAGAACAGGCATTTCTGGCCAATCCCGAGCGCTTCGTGAACAACGCCATTACCGTGATGGTGCTGCCGAATCAGGCACGTGAGGTGACCGAGCGGTGGCTCTCACATCCTTTACTAGAAATCGCTCATGAGCAGACTGATCCTATCGAAGTCGCAACATTCCTCTCCAATCATATCTGGGCCTATCAGGAACGCTGCCCTCAGCCTATCCCCAAGCGGCTCAAACGACACCTGACCCGTGAGTCCCTGTGCGAAGCCAAGGTCGTGCAACGCGATCTCGTCACGATGAAAGCCGCACTAGGCGGTGCGTTTCTTGCTATCTTCGAAGATGAATCTGAGCGCATACAACATGCCCTAACACGAACTTCACAGTTCCAATACGACACCCTGATGATGGGCACGATGGCAGAGGAAAACCAGAGAACCTTCCGCCGCCTGCTCAATTCAACCGGCAGTCCGGTGAGGCTGCGTGAAAAAGTGCTCTCTCATCCAGTCAGTCAGGAGTGGATCACTGAGAAAAAGCAAGCGTTCCCCGACTGGGAAGCGCATTGGTTTACCTTCCGCATAGATTCGCATTTGAATGAGAAGCCGGTAACGATTCAGATCGAGCAGGATCCTGAAGAAGTCCTGCGCATGGGAACTTATGCACAAAGCTGTCTCGCTCTCGGAGCCTTCAACAGCTACTCGGCGGTGGCCAATCTCATCGACGTCAACAAGCAGGTCATTAACATGCGAGATGCAGATGGCCGACTACTAGCGCGACGCCTCGTGGCGATGAGCGAAGAGGGAGAGCTTGTCTTTTTCTCCATCTACACCTCCGGCAAGGAATCAGTATTTCGCCCCCTCTTCGATCACTTTGCACGCGCCCTATCTCAACGAACCGGGATATCGATTTACAACCAAGACAGTGCGCATGGCTATACCATCAAGAAGATTCTCAGTCAGTCATGGTATGATGACGGTGCCTGTGGCGTGACAACAAAAAGGCCCCGATCTCGAAGAAAGATCGAGGCTTCGTAGAAATACGAGGCCACTCAGGCGATGATGTCTTTCACCACATGAGCATGGTCTACGCCCGTAAGCTTCTGGTCCAGGCCCATATGCTTCACCGAAAACCGATTGTGATCGATTCCCAACTGATGCAGGATCGTCGCGTTCAGATCACGGATGTGCACCGGATCTTTCGTAATATTGTAGGAATAATCATCCGTTTCGCCATGAGTCATACCCGGCTTGAAGCCACCGCCAGCCATCCACGTCGTGAAACAGCGTGGGTGGTGGTCTCGACCATGATTGTCTTTTGTGAGGACACCCTGGCTAAAGACGGTCCGACCGAACTCTCCGCCCCAGACGACAAGGGTGTCTTCCAGGAGACCGCGCTGCTTTAAATCCTGGATCAACGCCCATGCAGGCTGATCGATCTCTTTCGACTGGACCGCGATTTTTGAGGGAAGGTTGCTGTGGTTATCCCATCCACGATGGAAGATCTGGGTGAACCTAACCCCACGCTCCGCCATGCGGCGAGCCATGAGGCAGTTGTATCCAAAGGTCCCCGGCTTATCAACATCCGGGCCATACATTTCCTTGATGTGGGCAGGCTCATTGCTCGTATCAGTTAGCTCGGGCACGCTCGCCTGCATGCGGAATGCCATTTCATATTGGGCGATCCGCGCATGTGTTTCAGGATCGCCCACCTCGTCATGAATGCGCGCATTCATGCGACCCAGCTTATCGAGCATGGCTCGACGCAACTTCGCATCGACTCCGTCCGGATTTGAAAGATAAAGAACAGGGTCTCCTTGGTCACGAAAAGCCACCCCGGCGTGTTTCGACGGGAGAAAGCCGCTTCCCCATAAACGCGAATAGAGGGCTTGTCCGCGAGGCTGACAGTTGAGAACAACAAAATCCGGTAGATTTCGGTTCAGACTCCCCAAGCCGTAGCTCACCCACGCTCCCATGCTGGGACGCCCCGGGATCTGGTTACCGGTTTGAATATAAGTGATCGCCGGATCATGATTGATGGCTTCCGTCCAGGTCGACTGCACGAAAGTGAGATCATCTGCCATGCTTCCCGTATGAGGCAATAGATCGCTCACCCACTTACCGCAGTTTCCGCATTGCTTGAAATCGAAAGTCGAAGGAGCGATCGGAAAGCGTGCTTGAGATGCTGTCATCGCAGACAGACGCTGCTCACCCCTCACGGAAGCCGGCAAGTCTGTATCGAACTTGTCACGCAGAAGCGGCTTATAATCAAAGGTATCAATCTGCGAAGGAGCGCCAGACATAAAGAGGTAAATCACCCGCTTTGCTTTAGCCGGGAAGTGACCGGAGCCAAGAGCCCCACCACCTTCTCCAGCAGCTGCCGGAGCGGCTGCGACTGCTCCAACACCATCTCGCATAAACATACTCGCAAGAGCTGCCATTCCAGCACCCTTGCCAGCTTTCCCGAAAAACTGACGCCGCGTCTCTAGGTTAATCCACTGATCAACAGGGTCTTTATCTAAAAATGATTTCATAGTTTCTATCTGGGTTTGGGTTACTGGAGGTTGATTACATCGTCTCTATTGAGAAGCATGTTGATCACGAGAGTGTAGGAAGCGACATCGCGCGCATCGAGCTCCTCCTGAGAAGGAAGATCACCTACGGCCGCGAGCCCCTCGGCCATCGCCGTCTCCTGGTCATAGGTGGAGCGCGCGATTTCATAGAGCTCGCGCATGTCTGTTAGGTCCGCTGTTTCTGCTGGTCGACCTACCACACGCATAAAGGCCTTTTCGAGAGCTGCGTCGACCGCCTCGCCATCACCGTCTGCCTTTCTTTTTGTTTTGACGATCGTCTCGGCAAGAACACGAGCTGCCTCTACATGCTGGACGTCATTCATCAATACGAGCGCCTGCAACGGGGTATTTGTGCGCTCTCGCCGCACAGCACATTCCTCCCGTGTCGGTGCATCGAAGGCAGCAAACGCCGGGTGAATCTGTGTGCGTTTCCAGAAAGTGTAGACACTGCGTCGGTGGAGATTCTCAAGAGTATCCTGCTTGAACGCTCCTGTATTACTCCCTGCGAAAGCTACCGCTTTCCATAGGCCTGGAGGCTGGTAGGGCTTGACACTTTTCCCGCCCATCTTGAGATTGATAGCTCCTGTGACTTGAAGGGCTTGGTCCCGCAAAACCTCGGCATCAAGACGCCGACGAGGCGCAGCTATAAAGAATCGATTTTCCGGGTCCATATCGAGCTGCTCCGGAGAGCGATGAGATCGCTGACGGTAAGTAGCAGACATCATCATGTCTTTCACGAGCGCCTTCACATCCCATCCACTATCGACGAAGCGCACGGCTAACCAATCGAGTAAGTCCGGGTGCGTAGGCTTTTCGCCCATAATCCCAAAGTCTTCGGATGTTTTAACCAGCCCGGCGCCGAAAACATTCTGCCAGAGACGATTCACAGTCACCCGACTCGTTAAAGGGTTACGGATGTCGAAAACCCAATTAGCCAGGTCGAGCCGACTGCGCCGCCCTCGGTCACCCACTGGTGCGAGATCATGCAGGAAAGACGGCACCTCTGCAGAGACCCGCTCACCTTTCTGATCATATTCGCCGCGCTCCAGAATATAAGCATAGGGTTCAGACCCGCTATCACCAGCAACAAGAGAGGTGCCACTCTTCAGCAAGATCAGGTCACGTTCCTTCTGGGCCCCCGCCAGCGTCAAAGCCGCCTCTTTCGTGGCCGGTGCCTTCTCCGCGAGAAAGTGTCTCACCAAAGTTTGCTCTTCATTGGAGAAAGAATCTATCCGCCTTTTGTCCGAGGATAACGCCCGCAGCTTAAACTCATTAGCGAGAAGAAAAATTTGCTCATCCGTTAACCATTCGCTAAACAAACGGACGTCACTGATCCCGCCGGAAACTGCGTTAGCCCCCAGATGAACCCTTGCAGCTCGACCGCCGAAACCCTCTTGGATACTGGCGTCACCGCCAGTCCTATTATGACGTCTTTTACCATCTACGAATGTCTCTATGGAGCGCTTAGACATAGCACCTGAAAAACGCACTACCACATGATTC
This sequence comes from Verrucomicrobiota bacterium, assembly GCA_020627905.1. GTDB lineage: Bacteria > Verrucomicrobiota > Verrucomicrobiia > Verrucomicrobiales > DEV007 > Arctic95D-9. Next base: position 790 of record JAHDFZ010000143.1, on the reverse strand, counting down.
CATCCTTTCGGTGCAAGCGGTGTTTCGGGCGGCATGAGCGTAGCGATGGCCTCCCCCTTCCCATTCAAAACCTTCGGGGTGAACCCACCCCGAAGCGAGTGACCTATATCCCAGCCAGTCCGCTGCTTCTTACCATGCTCGTCCTTCCATTCAACAGTTTGTCGGATCAAGCCCTGGTTGACCAGCTCGTCTGGTGAGCGAACCCAATACGAAACTGTAAAACCGCCTACTTGGCCAATCGGCCACGGTTGTTCGAAATGAAGTCCCCCTGGGCGTGTGAATCGAACCCCACGATCACCCCCGAACGGGTGATCATCTGCTGGAATCACTCCATCATGAAGCGATGCTTCGAATGCCCCTGACGCTTTCCAACCTGAAACCTTTCCATTATCCGTATCATCTAGAGGCAGATGAAACACGACGTGACTCTCAGCAGCCGGCTGAAACCCTCGCGAACGGATGTCCGAGCGGTAGAGCTCCCATAACTCGCCCAACTCCTCCTGACTAAATTTACCAATTTCAACCTCGATCGCCGCTTCAGCCTCACCTCGCAACCGGACATTTTCATCCCAATCCGATTTCTTGTCCATTGGGGGAAAAACAACCACCGGCTCCACAAAAGGAGCATTCCCATCCAACGTCGGCCCTGACAATGTGTTAAAAAATGCGCCTAGTTGGTAAAAATCCTTCTGGCTGATCGGATCGAATTTGTGATCGTGACACGCTGCACATCCCGTAGTCAGGCCAAGATACAACGTCGAGAATGTTTCTGTCCGGTCGATCATCGTTC
>JAHDFZ010000142.1:4779-9613 GCA_020627905.1 Verrucomicrobiota bacterium | reverse complement strand
TCTTCCGATAAGCGTCGAAGAGGTCTGTGCGGAGGATTTCCCCCACCAGCTCGGGCTTTTCACCGCGAGACAGGACGACAGCGCGGGCTACATGCTCCTGCTCCATCTTCACGAAGGCCGCCCACTGGGATTCATCGTTGTAAATCACCAGCGCCTCTTCACACAGCGACTCCACCGGGACATCTCGCGGGGCCAGCGACCACTGGCGCAGGCTTACCCTACCTACATAGCATCCCTCTTCGTCGACAACCATCAGGTCAGAGCGCATCTTCCCTTTCAGATTATCGCGAACCAGTCCCATCGTCTGCCCGGCGGCGACCGTGTGGAAGTCACGACGCAGGAGCTCGCGTAAATTGCGCGACGCCATGCGTCTCTGCTCGGCAGGCAGATTCAAGTCGATCCCCCAGCTTGCGATCGTGCGGATGAAAAGCGAGCGGCCAAAAAATCGGTTACAAATGAGGTTCGAAACGATCACCCCGATCATCACAGCTGTGGCGGCGTTGTAGTTCTCCGTCAGTTCGAAAACGATGAGAATGACCGCTAGCGGAGCACCCACCACGGCACTGCCCGCCGCCCCCATGCCGACGAGAACACAGATCTGAGGATCCAACTGCGGGAGGAAGGAAGCCATCGCGCCCCCCAGCATACCGCCAATGAACAGAGCAGGGAAAAAGCTACCCCCGGGAAAGCGGAGCCCGACCAGGAGAGAGGTAGCCAGGCACTTCGCAGCCATCAGCAGCAGCAGAAACTTCCAGTCCAGCAGCGGCACCATATCACCCTGACGCATGACATCGAACAAAGTCGACTCACCAAAGCCAGCCGTCAGCGGCACCGCCCACATGATGGCCCCGGCGATCGCTCCACCGATCATCGGCTGTGCCCAGCGTGGGATCTTCCAGCGGTCGGCCAGCTCTCCACTGTGCAGAAGCGTCCGCATGTAAGCCAGGATGACAACGGCCGACGCCAGACCGATCAGGAGAATGAGCGGGTAGTGAATCAGCTCCACCGCGTAAGCTGCTGACGAAAGCTTCAGCTCCGTGTAATCAAAACCGCTCCATCGCGTAATGCCCACCGCTGCCACGGAGCTGAGAGTCACCGGGGCGAAAGCACGAAAGCGGAAATGGCCTAGCATCACCTCGTGGGCGAAGATCACTCCCGCGATCGGCGCATTGAAGGAGGCGGAAATCGCCGCCCCCACTCCACAAGCCATCAGCACACGCGCACCGGTCCTTGAGACATGAAACCAACGGCTGAAGCAGGCCGCCAGCGTCGCGCCCGCCGTCACAGCCGGGCCATAGCGCCCAACCGGAGCCCCGAGAGCCAGCGCCGCCAGATCGGCAAGCGCCGTAATCCCCCCCTCCTTCAGCGGAAAGGCACCTCCCCGATCCGCCACCGCTACGATAACGTGTGCCGGCGTGCGGAATCGATCCCACTTTAGCCAGACCAACAGCAGGCCGAAGACCAGGCCGGCACCTGAGAAAATGACAATTTTCCACCACCCCGGATATCGAGCAAAAAAGCTCTCCATCATCCACCCCTGCCCGAAACCGAAGGCCTCCCGGATGCCAATGATGGCATAAGCCACCACCACCCCCACGACCAGCGAGAGGAAAAGGATCCGGGGCACCGAAAATTCCTGCCGCTTGGGGATCGACTCCGCCAGCGCCTCCTGCGTCGCCAGCTCCCCATCCGGGAGACTCGGATCATTAGGGGAGGCTGCAGAATTTTGGGGCATTAGGCGTAATGGCTGAGGCGCAATGGCTGGCGAGTTTGCTCGACAGATAGCAAGTTTCCGTCCAATCTCTCATCAAGTCCCTTGTTATGAAAACCGCTTTTGCTCTTGGTCTCCTATCCGCAGCCTGTCTTGTCTCCAGCTGCACCACCACGCCACCCACACCAGCCGCGCAGAGCCAGGCAGCCCGTCATCAGCGCGAGATCGCCGAACAACAGCGCGTGCAGCGACAGCAATTTCAGGCAAACGTGCAGCAACGGCGAGAGCAGTTTCAGCGCTCCGTTCAGCAGAATCGGAATTATGTGCAGATGCGGCAGTCTCAGGCAGCGCGGATGATGCGGAGGTGAGGATTGGGGAAATTGCTGCACTCGATTTACAGGCTCACGGAAATTCGCATGCAATGAAACTTGGGCCTGCATTCAGCGAAATCAGAGCTAATGGTTGGCAAGGCTTATGATCCAAAAACGTTCTCTTTCCCTTTGTTTCGCAGCTCTCCTAACCGGGGCTTTGGCTCAGGCCGATCCAGAGCAACAAACCAGCCAGGACAGTGAACCTTCCCGCTTGCGAGCGACGCCAGTCCAGGGGCAGGCAATCTCCAACGACGATATCGTTGCTCAGTCACCTTCAGTCTCGGCACAAAATCGCAAGCCGGTAACGCCGAACCACCCTTTGTTGGAAGGGGCATACTATCCAGATCCTCTACCGGTTGATCGGGACAATGATCTCCTTTTCGTTCGAACCTCGAATGATGAACCTGCGAAGGGCAAGATCACTCATTTGACTGGTTCGATTCGAACAATTGACGGAAAACCAGTTCGCAATGCAATCGTCGAGATTTGGCAAGCCGATAGCACCGGCTCTTACCTGCCAGGAAAAGGAAATCCTTCAGCCGGGAGAGATCAGAACTTTCAAGGTTACGGAAAAACGGTAACAGGCGTTGACGGTTCCTTTTATTTTCGCACCATTCGGCCATCGAGTTACACGCGCAACGGAGTTAGGCGCGCACCGCATATCAACGTTGTTGCGAGTTTAAACGGGGTGCGCATTTTCACCTCTCAGATGCTCATTGAGGGGCACCCAGCCAATCGTGAGGATGGCTTTTACAAACAAATCCCCACTCAGCAGGAGCGCGATCTGGTGGTTGTGCCCTTTCGACCGATTCCGGGGTCATTTGTTGGAGAGCTGAGCGCCCGCTTTGACATCATTCTGGGAGAAAAACACTCGCTCATTTCAGTCGGAGAGGTAACCAATCAGATTGGTGAGACGTCCTTTGGTGTAAAGCCACGGCAGACGGAATCAATCCGATAGCTTTGAAAGTTGATTAAACATCTCATGAGCATCCGCCTACCCATTGCTGCCGCCTTTGGTTTAATTTTCAATTTTCCCGTTTCTGCTTCCGAGCCGTTAGATCAGCTCTGGAAACAAGCGACCGAGACGGCTACGACGGAAGCAGACGAAATCGAAACTGCTATCATCTTCGGGAGTGCAAAGGAAGGACGTCTTCGCAGCTACTTCTCAACTCCTACCGGAGAACAATCGATTTATCGGATCGGATCACTCACCAAGATTCTCACCGCCCTTTCAGTCGAGAAGCTTTTCGAGGATAGGCGCGTTGATCGAAATGCCACGATCTCCCGATGGCTCCCTGATTTGCTCAATGCTGATTCGATCACCTTTGATCATCTGATTCGGCACACTTCAGGCATTCCTGACTACATCCGAATCGGCCAGATTGACGGAGTCGAACAATACTCACCTGAGTTCATGGCTAAAGACATGAGCTCCAAAGAAGTAATTGGTATTTTCGAGCGGGCACTGCCGGACTTTGAGCCAGGATCCTCTTGGAGTTACTCAAATTCGAACTATTCGACTCTCGGCTACTTATTAGAAGAGATTTCGGGGCAATCAGGAATCGAGTTTCTGCGCCAAGAGCTTTTCCCGGACCTCGAACTTTCGACCTTGAGACGGTCCACCTTTGCTCAGCACGGGGAACTTCTTGGGCACCGCTTGCAGGAAAATGCTGTCATCAAAGAGCCTCGCCGGAACTTGTCTCAAGTCTTTGGCAGTGGCGATCTCGCGATGTCGATCGAGGACTTCGAAAGCATCCTGAACGAGCTTCTTAAGCGAGACTCGTTTTTAGCAGCCGCCAGCGCCGATCCAGAACTGAGCGTTGATCTTGAGAATCCTCACGAATATGTTGCAGCGAACGTCAGAGCTGGTTTTTACCGAACCAATTATCAAGGCACTCTTATCTGCGCTCACCGGGGAGCTTCGCCGGGCTTCACCTGCCTTGCTATGATCGCGCCCGCTTTCAAAGAATACCTCGTCGCCTTCACAAATCTCGACGACGCAAATTTTCGAGATGCTGAACGCTTCTTCCGACAGGCTTTGTCCTCACCGGAGATCGATCACGGCTTTTCTTACAAAATCCCAAAGAAGGATCGAAGTGCGTATGCAGGGGCCTATCAGATTCTCAATCACGGTTCAGCCATTCTGGAACTGGACGATCATGGTGATCTCGTCGCCTCGACACACGATGTTTCTCCGCGGAAAGTCGAATTTGCGTCGCCTGATTTCGCTCGTATTCAAATGAGTGAAGCGGTCGACGTCTTTATCCGTTTTGTTCGTGATTCAAATGATGCAATCGCTGGTGCACTCTTCGAGCGAAAAAGCCACGAAATGTTCGGGTTTCGCAAGCCTTACCGGTCAGACAAGTTTGAAGTAAAACAAGACTGGCTTCCACCAAGGCTGTTCACCGGGACCTATCGAATTGAGGGCTCCGGCCACCGTGTGAAAGTGCAGCTCGCTCCTGATGGCGAAGCCCTGATTGGCCGCCTCGGGATAGCGCCGCCTGTTCGACTCCTGCAGTCCGGCCAGTATCAGTTCACTTCTCCAGTGGCTGGCTTGGAAGTCAGTTTTGGCATAGATCCTCGGACCTCCAAGATGATTGCGAAGGTCCTGCGAGGGGAGAACCAATACCTGGCAAGGCGGGAAGAATAACAGCCAGGCTCTCAGTCATTGACTGTAGGCTCGGATGTCGGAGCTGGATTGATCCAGGCATTGTTCCCGAATGCTGAATACTCAACATCAGTCAGATCAACT
>JAHDFZ010000142.1:0-4769 GCA_020627905.1 Verrucomicrobiota bacterium | reverse complement strand
ACTGTTTCGTCGATCAGAAGCTGAGGGGTTCGTCGGTTGAAAGAAACCACACTACGAGCTTTTATGGCGGGCCTCCTGCCGGTTTCTGCCTCCCAGCGTTCCGAAATGTGCTGGGCATAACTCCAGACAAGAAAAGGCCGTAAACCTAGATCCACGGCGTGAACTTTACGAAGGCTATGAAAATGATTCCAGACAATCCGGTGGTGACCATTCTCATAGACGACCAGCTTCTCAGGTAGTGAGCGCCAATCAGCATCAGTCAGAAGGTGCCCGTCAAACCAGACGGGAAATCCCGATGGCGGAGCGAAAGGGGACAATCCGACATTCGAATACCCAGGATCTAGCTGAGGATCTACAATCAGTAAAAGGTCCTCGTCAGGTTCAGCACCACCCTGCAGCACAAACGGGTTTACCCGATACAGCAGGCTCTCGTTTCCGAGTGCTTCCGCACACTCCTCAAAATCGCTCAGAAATGCTCGATGCTCCAGAGGATCATCAAAAACACCCTCACCAGCCAAACGCTGATGGAGATCTTCAAGTAGAGCTAAGACCTCCTGTGTCGTGGCTTCTTCTCTGGCCTGATCAATTGCATCGGCGAGCGGTAAGCAGGATACGATCGCCGTCGGCGCATGCCCGAGCACCTGCTCCCAAGAACGTTCTAAATTTTTTCGAACCTCTGGATCATTTGCGTCGGCCGGGATGAAGAGACGTCGGCCAAGAACGGGTTCCAAGATTGCAGTCAGTGTCTGCGCGCGTGCCCAATCGAAGCGTTCGGCATCGACTGGGGCATATACCACCCCAGGTTCAGCGAAAGGCCACTTCTCCTTGGGGATAATGTTCTGGCCACCTTCAAAGGTTTCGATTAGAGCTTCATCTTCTACGAAAAAATCCAGATGCACCGGCGTTTTCGAGACCAGCATCATCCGCCAAGCAAAGTTTTGCCCCTGCTGCGTCCAGGAGGGATCTCCCTTGATGAGGAAATGGCGAAAAGGGAAAAGAGTCTGCCAGAGGAACCAAATGCCCAAAAACCCCAGGGTGAGGCGTTTCTTCGATGGCTTCAGAGCCTGCTGTGTTGAAACCTGACTCTTCCACTTTTCGCGCGCGAGAGCCTGCCTAAGCCTTAGAGGCCAATCGGGAGGAAAAAACACTAACGACAGGAAAAATCCCAAGTAAGGGAATATCCCGATATTGAACAGCTGGTGATTGATCGAATGAAACAGGAGGCACAGGAGCAGAGCTACCCATCGGGTGGGTTTCCACATCAGCAAAAATCCGATAGACAGATCAAAGGCAAGTCCACCCCAGGCTAGAAACAAAGCTGCCGTTCGTTCGGAAATGAGATTGCCAAGAGTTTCCCACTCACGCAGCAGTTTTCCTGCAGGTTCCCTCATGGGAATGCCGGCCAACCAGTCACCCTGGAGCTTGGCAATGCCGCCGTAAAAGTAGACGATGAAAAGCTGCACTCGCAGAACAAGGATAGGCCAAAAAGGCATCATATTCTCGTCCCCTGGCTCGGCGCCAATCGTCTTACTGCGTTTTCCTAGCGCCCACAGGGTATCCGCGGGCATCCAAATGAGTAAAAAAGCCAACAAACAGATCAGATAGTAGTGGTTGTTATAAAAGGTTGCTTCGATAAGGAAGAAGTAGCTGTAGAGGAGGAAGGTCAGCGTCGCGCACAAACGGTAGAAAACCCCGAGCGCCATGCCTATAGCGCTCATGATCAGCACGAGAATGGCCCCTGTGAGCCAGGGTTCATAGAGCCTTGGAAGCCAGCTGAACCCCCAGTAGGGGAATAAAAAATCAGCTTCGCGGTAACGGAGATCGACAACACTGACCTCCCCGACTTTTAGAAGCGATTTGATTTCTCCTCCCGCGATCATTAGGGCGAATCCGATGCGCACGACGGCCAGCGAAGCAGCGGACACGGACTGATGCATCAGTTGGTTGATCCAATGTAGAGGGCTTCGTTTCAATTTTGGCATGACATTAGGATACCGCTCAAGGCTACCGCGAAAGATTGCGAAGCAATAAAATGACAGCGGCTAGCCCGTCTCGCAGAAATCACTTGCACTGGCATAACCACTGCTTAGGATCGCCTTCATCAACTACATACTCGAATGAAAAAATCAAAAATCATCACACTTCTTTTTTCTGCGGCAGCGGCTCTCAGCATTTCTGCAACGGCCCACGCTCAAGCGATTCTCGACATTGATCGTGCGGCTAAAGAGCTGAATATCGAATCCAATATCGAGGCTGTTTTTCGCACGATGTCAGAAGAGCTCGAACCCGAGCTTGTCGAGCAGCAGCAGAAAATCCGCGCTGACATGGAGAACATGACTCGTCTGGTAGGTGTCAATCCTAATACGGAGCAGCGTCAGCGACTGGCAGGCGAGCTTCAGCTGCTGGAGGCCAAGTTCAATCAGTCCCGTCAGGCAGCCTTTCAAAAAATTGCCGCCAAGCGCACGGAAATGGTCGAGGAGTTTACCGAAAAACTTCGTCCCATTGCCTTGGCTGAAGCTAAAAACATTAAAAAAGACGTTATCGTTTTGAAATCAAACGCTTTTCACTTTGAGCCCGCTGCAGACATCACAGAGGCAACGATCAAAGCTGCCATCAAGGCCGGCCTGAAGATGGAAGCACCACCCGAGCCAGAAGAAAAAGCTACCGAAGAAACGGCTTCAGAATAATCTGAGACGCAAATAGCGCCAATTTCGCAAAACTGCAGGGCCTTTTACCGACTAAAGTTGCTTAAGCTTATAGTTTTAGTTCTTTCCAGATTACAAGTCACCGCGACACCGGTATATGCCCCTCATGACCGGAATCCACCCCGATCCGATTTTTCGAACTTCCTCCTGCACAGCCTTCTCAGCCTTCGTCGTAGGCGGAATTTTGCTGGTGGGATCGCTTTCCGCACAAACGCCTCCGCCACCGGAGGCCGTGCTACAGGAAGCAGCCCGTTTCGAACAACAGCAGGCCGTAGAAGGCACCACGGATCAGCTGGAGCGGCTCGACCAGCTTCGGGGAGCGCCAGCCACTCAGCCAGATCTTCAGGAATTACAGGAAACAGACCCTGACGGTTTCAAGCTCAAGATCGATGAACTCATCATCGAAGGCCACACCCTACTTTCAGAGGAGTTTACTGCCAAGCTAATCGCAGAAAACGAAGGGAAGCGATTGGGTTTAGAGGAGGTAAACAACATCCTCGGCCAAATCACCAACGAATATGTCAATCGCGGCTACATCGCCGCGCGGGCCTACCTCCCACCACAAGACATCACCTCAGGATCACTAACCGTGACTTGTGTTGAGGGCGAACTAACGGACTTTACTGGTGCGATCGACCCACGAAATATCGCCGTCAAAACCGCTTTCCCTAAGCTGCAGCGAAAAGTGGTGAACCTTCGGGATCTTGAACAAGGGATCGATCAGCTCAATCGGCTTCCCTCAAATCAAGCTACTCTGGACATTCGCCCCGGTGAAGAATTGGGCGGCTCCTATATCGAGCTCTACAACACACCAGGCAAACGCTGGCGCGTCACTCAAGGCGTGAATAACGGCGGGATTCCGTCGACCGGAGAATTTCAATCCTCCACAACGGTGCAGATTGATAATCCACTTCGTATCAATGACCAGTTGACCGGCACTTATTCGGTAGATCTCTCAGGAAAAAACGATGGCGGGTTTTCCGAATCCGTTCGAGCCAGCTATTCCGTGCCATATGGTCGCTGGCTCTTTGACGCTTCCGCTAGTTACTCGACTTACTCAACGGAGACCCGTGTCGAACGGTTCGACTTTGCCTCGGAGGGGGACACCTGGAGCTTTGGACTCGGCGGAAGTTACCTTATTCATCGCGACCAGTTTACCAAAAGCACACTTCTGTTTGGGTTGAATCATTCGATCACTGAGAATTTTCTCAACGGTAACAAACTGCTCGCTAGCAGTCGTAATATCACCATTGGGAACCTTGGTTTTTCCCACGCTCGTCCGCTCAAAGGAGGTCAACTCTTCCTTACCCTCAATTACCAGCGCGGCCTCCCGTTTTTCAATGCATTCGGCCCCGAGGACCGAATCGATCCCGGGCAGCCTGACGGTGATTTCGACATCTGGACTGCCGACGTTAGCTATCTCCGCCAATTTACTCCCGAATGGATGCGAGAAACCAAACCCGTCACATGGTCTTCGAACTTCTTCACCCACTACACACCAGATAATGTCTTCGCTTCACAACAAATCGGCATTGGCGGCCAAGGATCTGTCCGCGGCTTTCGGGAAGAAAATCTCTTAGGTCAAGCGGGATTCTTTTGGCGTAACGAGCTTTCGTGGAACCTTACTTCTCTCGCCGAACCAACACAGGGTCTACTCAATCAGGTCAACGCATTTTGGGCCTATGATCTCGGAGCTCTCTACGGGCCCGAACGCACCGATAATCGTAAGGGTATCATTCATGGGGCGAGCGCCGGTATTCGCTTCAGCGGAGGAAAGCTCAACGGCGAAATCTCCGTCAGCCAACCCGTGGCAGCTCCTGACTTTATTAACTCTCTGGATACCCTCTTCTATTTTGGTCTGAGCTATACCTTCTGACCAAAGCCGCAGAGGAATAAAACACTTCTATTCTGGCATGAACCTTGCCAACACGTTATTCGATTCATCGTAATGACCTGCAGATTTAGTTGACTTCCCCCCGCTGATTTCCAAACTTCTTCACAGATCCTGCAAATCCCCTTTTCCTTCATGAAATTGCTCCACCGCATCGTGCTTACCCCGCTTTT
>JAHDFZ010000141.1 GCA_020627905.1 Verrucomicrobiota bacterium | reverse complement strand
AGCTATTTCATCGAGCTCATCCTAGACGATGATCCTGATTACCAAATGCCTCCCGAAGACAAGCCGAGAGTGCCAAAAGAGCAGCTGGAAACACTGAAAGCCTGGGTCGATGCCGGACTGCCATGGGACAACAGCTACACATTTGCCGTGGCACACTACGAGCCGCCGCTGGAGCCACGCATGCCGGAGCTACCTGCAGCTAAGGCCGGGAGAGAGAACCCAATCGACCGGATCCTCGACCGCTACCACGTTGAAAACGGCAATCCCATACCCGAAATGGCGAGTGATGAGGTATTCCTTCGTCGAGTGTCTCTCGATATCGTCGGCCTGCTTCCGACTCGCGCCGAGCAGGATGCTTTCGCCAACAATCAATCTCCCTCCAAACGGGAAGAAAAAATCGACGAACTCCTCAGCCGTGAGATCGACTATGCCGACCACTGGATGACCTTCTGGAACGATCTCCTCCGCAATGACTATACAGGAACTGGCTTCATCACGAAGGGCAGGACGCAGATCACGAAATGGCTCTACACCTCGCTTCGGTCAAACAAGCCCTACTCTGACATGGTGCGCGAGCTGGTTGCGCCCCCAACAAAAGAAAGCGCAGGATTCATCAACGGAATCAAGTGGCGCGGAGAGGTGAGTGCTGGACAGACTCTGCCCATCCAATTCTCTCAGAGTATTTCGCAGAGCCTACTGGGTATCAACATGAAGTGCGCCTCCTGCCATGACAGTTTTGTCGGCAAGTGGAAGCTGGAGGACGCCTACGGTCTAGCAGCCATTTTCTCCGAAGAACCTCTGGAACTTCACCGCTGCGATCAGCCGACTGGCGAAATGGCGAAGGCAGCCTGGCTGTTTCCCGAGATTGGCAATGTAGACCCGACAGCCTCCCGTGATGATCGGCTCAAGCAGCTTGCAGAGCTTCTCATTCATCCAAAGAACGGCAGAGTCACACGCACTTTGTCTAACCGAGTCTGGGCTCAACTGATGGGTCGTGGGATCGTCCACCCAGTGGATGCCATGGGTTCTGAGCCCTGGAGCGAGGATTTGCTCGACTTCATCGCTGCTGATTTTCAGGATCATCGTTATGATCTAAAGCACCTCATTCGCCAGATCACGACGTCGCAAGCCTACCAGAGTCAGTCCGTTCAGACAGCTCCAGATTCTAACGAGTCCTTTACGTTTCGCGGTCCCGAACTCAAGAGAATGACAGCTGAGCAATTTCAGGATTCCGTATGGACCATTACAGGAACATCACCTGAAACACACGTCCACACGATTGATCGTTCGACACCAGACCCTGCTATTCTGGCCAAGGTGCAGAAGCCGAGCCCCTGGATCTGGACAAAGGCGGATGTCAAACGGGATTCGGTCTCGACACCGATCCAAAATTTGATCTTCAAGGGTTCGATCCCTCTGCGTGAGAAGCCGATCAGTGCTGGGTTCATCACAGGAAACAATGACAACTACACCGTCTACATCAATGGGCAGGAAGCATTAACCGGCGGATTTTTCGGTGATATTGTGACGGGCACTCGAATGACGCACATGTTGAAGAAGGGAGCCAACCAGGTCATCATCGCAACAGAAGACAACCCATCTCCCCCAGTGGCAGGAGGTTTGACGGCTCAACTTTTCGTTACCTATCCAGACGGCGAAACCGAACACTTCACGTCCGGTGCAGATTGGACCTTCACCGAAGGAACTCTGCCGAACCACAATCCGAAAAGCTGGAAGCTAGGCAAGCGGAACTGGAAACCAGTAGCCTTGCAGCCGAAACCATCTCGCAGGGCAGCGTTCCAGAAAATGGCCCCTCGCACCCTAGCCCAGTTCAGTTCACCCTCCGCCAAGCCGAGCCGAGCGGCATTGCGACCCAATACATTTCTGCTCAAAGCACTCGGTCGCCCAGCGAGGGACCAGATCGTGACCTCTCGTCCTAACGGGGTGACCACCCTCGAGGCTATCAATCTGTCGACAAATAGCGAGTTGACGGATTATTTCCGGAGAGGTGCCGTTCAACTGGCAAAGGATTCCAAAACAATCTCAACAGGGGACCTTACGGATCAAATTTTTGCTACCGTTCTCTCACGTCAGCCTTCAGAAGCGGAACACCAATTATTGACTGCTGTTCTTACAGAGGACCGCTCCCCTGAAACAATGGCCGACATCATGTGGTCACTCTGCATGACGCCTGATTTTTTCCTGATCCGCTAGCCTACAGAAACCCACAACCACCTCATAACATGACATTCCAAATCGATCCTACGGCACCCGAATCTGTAAACCGGCGTGATTTCCTCAAGAAGCTTTCAGCAGCCAGCGCGGCAGCCTGGGCAGGCGGTGCGCCACAGCTCGTTCATGGTAAAGGCCTCAAACATCCGGAAGCAAAAGCGGATGCCTGCATCCTTCTCTGGATGGGTGGAGGGATGGCCTCGCCGGAGACCTTCGATCCGAAACGTTATGCCCCGTTCCGAAAGGGCCTGCCGGTTAATGATGTCCTCAGCACCTTCCAATCCATCGATACGGCGGTCGATGACATCAAAATCTGTAAAGGGTTGGAGAATATCGCATCCGTTATGGATCGAGGCACACTCATCCGCTCCGCCGTGCAACCAGACCTGGGGAGCATTCTCCACTCACGGCATCAGTATCATTGGCACACGGGATACGTCCCCCCGCAAACGGTCGCCGCCCCTCACATCGGGGCCTGGATGTCGAAAGTCCTGGGTCAGCGCAACGATGTGATGCCAGCCTTCATCAACGTCGGACAACGCCTCGAAGGCGTTGGTGAAAAGGAGGAATTGAAAGCCTTTACGACCGCAGGGTTTTTCGGGAGTGAATTCGGACCGATGAATCTTCCGTTCCCTGCAGAGGCGGTAAAAGCAGTGCAGCCTCCTGAGGGTATGAGCGCCTCTCGCTTTTCTAACCGGAACCGTCTATTCGAAATGCTTGCCCAGGCGAGTCCGAATTTTGATCGAGCCAGCAGCCACCAGGCTGATTCCTTGATCCGTTCGATTGAAAAATCCTATCAGTTGCTGAACAGTCCTGAGAAGGACGCATTTGACCTGACGAAGGAGTCCGAAGAAGTGCGTGCCCAATATGGCGATTCACGCTTCGGGCAGGGGTGCCTATTGGCACGACGACTGGTCGAAAATGGGGCCCGATTCGTCGAAGTGACGACCGAGTATGTGCCGTTCCTCCACTGGGACACCCATGCTGACGGACACAAAACAGCCGAGCGGCTCCATAAGGAAATCGATAAGCCAATCGCTCAATTGGTTCTTGATCTGGAGAAGCGAGGCATCCTGGATCGGACGCTCGTCATTGTTGCTTCCGAATTCAGCCGCGATGCCATCATGGAGGGCAAGCCCGGTAGTAAGGCAAATGATCAAACAACACACAAAGTAGATACGATTGAGGAAATGAAGCACTACGGACTGCACCGTCACTTCACCGGTGGGTCGAGCGTTCTCATGTTTGGAGGAGGCGTGAAGAAGGGCTTCCTCTACGGAAAAACTGCCGATGAGCGCCCGCTTGTGGCGGTTGAGAACCCCGTCAGTGTGACCAATCTTCATGCCACCATCTTCGAAGCTATGGGGATCAGCCCGAAAACGGAATTCCTCATCGAAGGACGTCCATTCTACGTCACCAAGGACGGAGTAGGGAAACCCGTGCGGGAAATCTTCGCATAGATCCGTTTCTGTGCGTATGCTGCTCAGGATGAATTTGAGCAGCTATCGCACCATGGATCCGCACCTCTTGGTTGGCTTGGTGAATACCGAAATGAGGAATGGTGGCTTCGGGCTCACAGAACTGCTCAAACGACACGATCTGGATGAAGGCATCCTGTGCGAGCGATTAGCGAGTGCGGGTTATACCTATCAGGACGAGCTGGAGCAGTTTCGAGCTGCCGGTAATTAGTCCGCTTTTTTTAGAGCATTCTCTTTTCCCAGCCTTTTTTCAGCGAGCTGGCGGGCCAGAGTCTCCAGTTGGGTGTAATAGTCATCGCTCTGCAATTCGTCTTTCTTTCGGTGGAGCCTTTTGATTCTGAGGATCAGATTCTGCTCCTCACGGCTCATTGAAGTTTCGGCTTCGTTCCCGGGCCAATCGATTATGCCCGCTCGGTCTCCGTCGGGATTGCTCAGAAAAGCAGGTGGAGCATTCTTCAAGGTCGTGCCTTCGAACCACTCGGCTCTCGCTCCGAGCCCATCGCCATTATCATCGATGAGGGCATGTTCCGTAGCGATACGATCGAGATCCTTGTAATGACCAGCTGTCGCACGCGACGCCGCTAAAAAAGCCTCCAACAGGCTGACTTGATCATTCCCATCCAGGTCAGCATCCGCCTTTGAGTCACCCACAAAGTAGCCCGTGAAAAATTCACCGAAGTAAGCAAAGGATCGTTGCTGATAGCTCTGGGTAGCCGTGATGATAACTCGCCCCTCACCTGAAAGCTTACTGACCAATCCCCCACTGGCAGATCCGAGGTGAAAGAATATCAGCTCACCCTCACGCTCTGAAAACGCATCGACTAAATCCTGTTCGCTCAGGTCCGGCCCCTCGATCTGCAACTTTGCCTCTCGCCCATCGAAAGCACCATGACCGATGAAGACGACCCACAGCGGTCCAGCGGGCGCCTCCTGCACGCTTTCGAGAAATCTCTCCCGACCAGAGAGCCCATCTCCTGAGCGATCAATGCGAACGGCTGAAAGACCTGATGCGGCGGCTGCCGCTTCCCACTGCTGCGCCAGATTCCCGAAATGCTCGTCAAATCGCTCTTCGCCACCCACTCCCCGAAGAATAATCAACGACCGGTCCTCAGACCTGGCCTCTGGCAGGAGCCAAAGGGCTAGAATCGCTATGACATGAGTAACGCGTTTGTTCATGCTAGGTTGAAACGTCTGCGGCGAACCCACCATTCGGACAGCAGCAGAATGGCGATTCCCACGAACCACCAGATACTCTGCCAGAGAGGCTCTTTTGTTTCTTTCAGTTTCATCCGCTCCTGCTTTTTCAGATCCTGAAAAAGCTCTGAGAACTGATCCCAGGTAAAGACGCCGCCTCCACTTCGCTCCGCGATCCGGCGGAGGCTTGCCTCATCGACCTCTAGGTTCGACATCTCGTCAGCAAGCGGGTTTGTGACGACCATTTGAGGCTGGAGAGAGCTCTCTCCTTTCTGAGTCACCTCGAACTGCAATGTTGCTACCTGCCCAGCCACGGTGATGTTTTGATCTTCGAACACCCCGGATTCCTGCAGGGATAATGGAATCGTGAACTCCTTTGACTCTTCTGAACCCTCACTGGTAGCGAAGAGTTTCACCACAGCAGCATCATCCGGCTGAAAAAGCTCGTCTGACACCCGCGCCTTTACTTGCAGAGCCATTTGATTAGAAGAGATCGCATGAGCCGCGACGTCTACCTCAATGCCCGTAGGCACATCAGTCACCCCATACCGAAGAAACTGCGCCCAGAATTGAGCGAACCAATCACGCTGTTCTTTGTCAGCCAACTGAGCACGCCAGGTGTCGGCAATCGGCCAGGTGAAGACTTTCCCTTTCCCGACACGGATTTCCATCAGGCTGCTCCCAGCCTTCTCGGAAAGCCCCATCAGTTCCCGAGTGGTGAGTTTGCCGGCTCCCTGCCGATTCCAACTCATAAAGGATGGTTCAACAATCTCTGGTAAGCTCCACCCAAGGCGCTCCCCACGATCGGAAACCCTAACGAAATCGATCTCTTTCACCTCATCACCGCGCTGAGAAGACAGCTCCCGAAAAGGAAGAAGTCGCCGAAGGAGAGGATCAGCCGACCAGCCGCCATCGACGAAACTTTCCTGCCCACCGAGAAGGACTAGACTACCGCCACGCTCCGTTACGAAATCAAATAGCAGCTCTTTCTGCTCAGCGGTGAAAAAAGCAGCTTCGAGATCATCGATCACTATGGCTCGAAACGGCTGGAAGAGATCTTTAGCCAGGCGAGGGAAGCCCGTCAAAAATCCCTCGTTGTCCTCCAGATTCAGTCGGACAAAGACCGGCTGATCGAAATCAGTCTGTTCCACTCCATCCGCCGATTGGAAGCCCCGGAAAAGTGGATTGCCAGTTTCTCCCATACGGCCCTTCCACTGAAACTGTGGTTCTCGTTTCGCGATTCGGATGAGGGCGGAGAGGTCCAACTCCGGGTCATCACCGATCACTCGCTGCATAAATTTGTATTCCCAGTTCGGCCTACCGGAAAGATAGAGGATCGGGTGAACCATCACCGGTTTGTTAACGGCAACTCGGCGGGAGTCATTCGCCACCACCATATCACTCAGGGGAGCGCCGTCGGCGGAAAGAAGCCGCACAGTATAATGTGCAGAGGCTGAATCCGGTGCTGGCACCGAGAGTTTGGCCGCATGCACATCGCGACCCGCGGGGATTGTGATCGCTTCTTTTATCAGTTGAGTCTCATTGCTGTCCACAACCTCAATCTGAATGTCTAACTCTGACAACCCGGTATCTCTCGCGGGAGTGATTGCCAGTTCTGTCATTAGCGTAATATTCGTCGCGAGAAATGGGTCGTAAATGGGGGAAACCTGACGAAGGGCCAGATCGCCAGCATAATCCCCCGCCTCTCTCGAGGGGCGAATAAAATAGATCGGGACATCGCTATCGATCTGGTCAAGCAACTCCTGCTGCCCTGCCTCTGGCGAATTCTCGATCCCGTCCGTAAAAACAATGACGCCGGCTGCCGCTCTCTGCCCAGCTCTCTCTTGCGCGATCTTAATGGAATGGTGAAGTCGGGTTAAGACTTCGGCCCCATCTTCGCTCGTTTGAAATAAGTTGATGGCTCCTTCCCGACTGCCAAAACCATAAAATGAAGCCTGGAATACGTCGCGGAACTCTGCCCATGCGCTGTCACTTTTCTCCCCTCGCCGTAACTCCTGAATCCTCGTGTAGTCACCGCGAGACCGGTAGCTCGCTGAGTGATCGATCAGGACGACCGCCTCGTTCTCACCCGGCTCAGGCAAGCGTTCCGTGCGGGTGGGCCCAAGGAGAATCGCTAACAGGAGAAGAAGAGTCGCAAACCGCAGTAGGTATGCGATGAGGCATCGAGGCTGCACTTGGCTTTCACGCCGCCATGCCAAAAAAATGAGAGTGAACCCTACAAGGGCAAGGATCAGGACCAGCGGCCAGGCATCCAGGCGGTCCCACTCGATCGAAGAAGGGGCTGAGGAAAGCAAAGAGGAAAGAAACCGCATCGATTTGTAATTGGGAACAGATTACTCACCAACTCCGGTTTCACCATCTGTCTCCTCTGCTAAGCCCTCAAAGTATCCATCAACCAGTTTCTGAAAGCGCGCGGGCACTGGATCAAAGTCAATAGGTGCCTGCATATTTGTCGGGTTATCTTTCAAACGCTCATATCGTATCGCCTGAGCGAGCATTTGCAATGGCTGGACGAGTCGTCCTTCCAATTCTTCAGGCTTCGGTGAGCCGCCATGATATACCTGAGACCGCAACTGCTGGGCCTGCTCAGTGATTCGTGCAGCCTGCTTCTGCAATTGCCCCTCCGGCAACATCGTTTCGACCCGGGTTAGACGCTGGCGCCATTCGCCAAAACCCTCTCCTAACATCGACCTCTCTGATTCACCCGGTCGCTCAGCCTTCGCTGACTGTTCAAAAAAGAGCTGAGGCTTGCCCTTTGCCTGAGCGACTTCCAGTCCATCCCCTTTGCCAATGCCCTCAGCATCTGTGCCCGGTGAGGTTGGCCCTTGAGCAGGCTGTCCACCGTTCTGCTGTCCTGGCTGAGCCGCCATTTCCTGTTTCACTTGATCGATCAATTCTGCCAGCTCCGTCTCTGCGCGCTCCATCGCCTCATCCCTCTCACCCATGACCGCTCCGACAGCCTTTTCGACAGCCTTTTCGACAGCTTCGGCCAGATCGGAAAGCCCATTCTCCGCCTTTCGATGGTCAGAGGCCGCCTCGCTCAGACGATTGTAAAAGGTGAAATCCCGAGCCCTCGCCACCCGGTCCAGCAATTGCTGGGAACTTGCCTCGCGCAGCCCACGGTTAAGTGCTTTCGAGAGCAATGGTTCTGAACTCTCCGCCTGCTTTGAGATCGACTCCATGTCTCGCATAAGCGATTCAAGAGCTTCTCTCTCCTTTTCAATATCCAGAGCAACCGCTCGTCGTTTCGCCGCAGCCTCTGATTGCTGTTGCTGACTACCAGAAGAGGCCTCTGGTATATCAGACAGGGCATCCGCATTCTTCCCAGACTGCTGCTGGAGAGATTGCGCTCGCTGGGCAAGCTGCTTTGCCATTTCGGCGAACTCGGAGCTGACCGATTGCTGAAAGTCACGCTCCAGCTTTTCCAATCCCTCTCGTGCTCGATCCGCCTCATTGGCTGCCTTGGAGAGATTTTCTTCACGAAGTGCTTTCTCCGACTCCCTGGCTCGTTTTTCCATGGAGGACAGCTGATCCAGCTGCTCTCTCTGCGAAGTTTTTCCACCAGACTTTTGGGCCATGCTTTGAGCCAGTGCCTGCATCTCCTGCCGGGCCTGGCGCTGCTCCTCCTGCAGGCGTTTCAGCTCACGCTCGGCCTTGCGTAAGGTTTCCTCCTCCTGCGCCATTTGCTTCATCTGGTCCAGTTCCCGGATGGCATCAGCCAGAGCTTTCTGACGTCGTGCCAACTCCTTCAGCTTAGCGAGGATTTCACGCTCTGCCTCATCCTCAGCTTGCTTCTGAGGATCGTTAGCCTCTCTGCGCGTCTGATAGTCCAGACTCTTTTGCTCCAGCTCCAGATTCATCCGGCTTTCTTCATTTTCCTCGCCCTCGCCCGGCTGGCCACTCTGGCTTTTTGAGAGGTTTTTTTCGCGGCTCTGAGCCTGCACGAGCAGCTGATAAGCTCTCTGCGCTGCGACTCTCGCTTTCGAAAGTTCCTCGACCAGCATGATCCGATCGGCACTCTCATTGGCTCCACCGAAATGGCTGACTGCCAGCCCCATTTCTCCCGCAGCCTCCTCCAGCAAAGCCTTCACCTGGCGATCCCGCGACTCCTCTGCAGCCATGAGAGCCTTCCTCCGAATGATCTCCTGTGATCTCTGCAGGATGACGCTTTCGCCGTCTGAAGTGCCGTCAGCTAGCGCCGATGCTTTCGTCTGGCGAATGACGTTCCATGCTGCTGAAACCACGTCTCTCTGCTCCTTCAGCAGAGAATTACTCTGTCCGGGCTCGCCTTCCTGAGGAGGAGACTCCCGAAAGATGTCCTCGTATCGCAGCATCTCGAGAAAATAGACATCCGTGGTGATTCTCCGCGGCTCCCCATCAGCCCGCTCGTCCTCAGCCCATAGATAATAGCTCACAAGGTCCTGCGGTTTTAAGCTCAGCTTCTCCAGCTGGACCAGATGGCGAAACGCTCTCTCCTCAGACGCTGGCTCGCTGATGAGATCCGCAGAATAGATGGCGGATCCATCATGCTCGATCGTAAGCCCAAGCGCCGTAAGCTCCACATCATCAGAGGCCTTCCCCGTGATGACAAATTCCTGAGTGGGAACCATCTTCGCATCCCGTTTGGGAAACTCCAGGGCTAGGGAAGGGGCCTGGTTCTCGAGCACTTCAAAGCTCAGCGCCATCGGTTCGAGATTCTTACGACCGCTCTCGTCTAACAACTGAACGTCCCATTCGCCTTCCTGAAACGCTTGCTCAGCCGAGACCCATTCACCTGCCACTTTGGTCAAGGAAACTGTGTCTCCGCTCTCGTGGGTGAGCGTGACCTCTCTCAATGCCTGATCACTGCTCAGGATCAGCTCTACCTGCTCCCCCTCTC
>JAHDFZ010000140.1 GCA_020627905.1 Verrucomicrobiota bacterium | reverse complement strand
AGAGCCCTTACGACCTGTAGATCGATTCGCTCCGGCTCCCGCGCAGATTCGCTGGCAGAGCGTTCCAGAGCCTCTTCCAACCGGCCGGCCTGACAAAGCGTCCAAGAGAATTGAGCGAGAGCGGGAAACCCCTTCAGGTGCCCCGGTAGCTGACGGACTCTCTCGAGATCCTCCTCCTCCAGACATCCCAGCTGCGCCTTCGTCGCCGCTGCGAAGTGCAAACCTACAGGGTGATGAGGGTGTTCCCCCAAGAGAAGCAGACTGCTCTCCAGGCACTGAGAGTGCTCTCCCTTCAGAAAGGCGCGAGTAGCTTCGGTCAGAGCGTCCATGTCGGGATTCTACGGCCAGGCGATGCGATAGTAGCGAGCACGAATCTCGGCTAAGGCGGCCCGAAGGCTGACTCGATCAGGTTCGTCCGGCAATGAGCTCTTTTGATAGAGTTCCTCTAAACTGGCAAGACGCTCCCCTGCCGTCGTGAGGAGCTCTTCAAATTCGAAATTCCCAGCACGCACTTTGAGCAGGAAGTCACGATTCCTAGCCGGGATGCCCAAGGTTCGATCTTTTACGATGTCTTCAGCGAGATCCAACAGACGAAAAGTGTGCATCATGTTCTTCGAATCATAGCCCTTCCCATGCTCCTGATTGGTCTGATAACGGGCCTCATTTCGATTTTCGAGCCAGTCGTGATAGGACGCATATTCACGACAGTGACGTGAAAACCCTCCCACATTAAAATACATCAGAATCGCCGGAGCATGGCCCTTGGGGATCGAGCTGGTAGCCAGCGAGGTCGACTGCTCTCTTCTGACAATACCACTAAACCCTAAGTCACCAGTTCGGTCCACATAAAGCCCATAGGTGTCACCTACCCCGCTCCATTTGGCTAGACCACACTGTGATTGATTCATCCCCTCCTGCTCCAGCCAGTCCAGCAGCGGCATTGAAACGCTTTCGTTAAACACGCGGCAAAAGCTCAGCAGACTTTTCCTAGGGCCGTCGAAGGGGTTCACGATCTTTTTATTCCGGCCGCGTGCCTTCCGCACCTGCTGTTCGGCATAACCGCCAAAGGTTTTGAGGCAGACCTTCGACAGCAACCACTCCGGTTTGATCAGGTCAAAAAGTTCATGCCGGTATCGATGAGTTTTCGCAGGAAGAAAGCATAGCTCCAGCAGAGACGGATTACTCCTCTCCAGCAGATGAATAAATCGTCCAAGTTCATAGTAAACCTCATCCGCCATCTCATCCTGCACCTGCTCCTGGCATTGATCGGAGAGGAATTGTTCCTTCGGCTGGATAAAGACGCCGCGAAGATCCGTATCCGACGCGGGAGTCGCCAGCCCATAAGCATGGCTGCCAGCAACTCCCTCAAACAGCAAATTCTTACGCTGACGCAAATCCTCAATCGTAACCATCTCGCGCATTCTATCAGTCCGCCTGCAGACAGCAATGTCAGAAATCCTCAAATCATTCCCACTGGAGATCACGGAAGACGCCCACCTACTTGGGCCAGATCTCTGGCTGGACCCACATCGTCCTAGGCCGTTCGCTTTTGTCTCTCATGCTCATGCGGATCATGCGCGCCCTCACCAAAAAATCCTTTGCTCACCTGAAACAAGGCAGCTCCTCATCTCCCGATATGGATATGGCTCTGATGAACGCCCCTGTAAATTCATCAGCCCAGGGTATGGAGAACCAATTCCGCTGGGTGAAGATTATGAAGGCGAGCTCTTTCCAGCAGGTCATATCACAGGCTCGGCGATGCTGAGGGTCACCGACCGCCGCAGCGGGCATCGCCTTCTGCATACAGGCGATTTTAAAACGCGCCCAACCTTGACATGCCTTCCCTACCAGCCCGTTCAGGCCGATATCGTCATCATGGAGACGACCTTCGGCCAGCCTGCCTTTGTGTTCCCGGAGACCGACTCCGTCATCGCTCAAATGCAAAGTTTCATTCAGGGCTGTCACGCTGATGGACTCCTACCGATCCTCCTAGCCTACTCCCTGGGGAAGAGTCAGGAGGTAGCCGCCCGTCTAGCAGCTAAAGATCGATCACTCACATTCTACGGGCACCGCACGGTGATCGCTATGCACGCAGCAGTGCAGTATCTCGGCTACGAGAGCGTCCTACCGGATATGCTCGACATGCCATCAGAGCTCGAAAGCGCGAAAGGCGGCGTCCTTTTCCTTCCTCCATCAGCAGCTCGAAGCCGAAAGGTCCGCAACTTTCGCAATCACTGTCGCCTAGCTATGATTTCTGGATGGGGAATCAATCCGAATGCGAAGTTCCGCTACCAGTGCGATGAAGTCTTTCCCTTATCCGATCACGCAGATTTTTCGGAGCTCTCTCAATTTGTGAAGCAGACGGGATGCTCTTTCGTTTATACCATCCACGGATCGACCGCCGACTTTTCCCGACATCTCCGCGATCAGGGCATCGAATCCTGGCCTCTCCAGGCAGAGAACCAGATGGAACTCAGCTTGCGCAGCGAGCCCCAAGACCCGACACCCGCCGAAAGCGAGCGCGAACCCGAGGTCACCCCTCATAGCCACACAAGCTGGGAACGCTTTGTGAATTGCTGCAGCCTGATCCGTGACACCATGAGCCGTCTTGAAAAGAGAGATCTGCTAGCCTCTTTTCTGCAGGAACTTCCTGACGAAGAACTACCCATCGCCTGTCACTTCTTCACAGCCCGTCCCTTCCCTTCCTCCAGCGGTAAGACCGTGCAGATAGGCAGCGCTGGCGTGCGACAGGCTCTGCTCAGGGCATCGGGCTTCACGCTGTCAAAGTATCGATCGATCTCAAGTCATCAGGGAGATTCAGGGAGGGTAGCTCGCGCCATTCTGGAGGGTCTGACGAGGCCGGAAGCACTTTCACTGATCGACGTGCACTCCAGCTTCACAGCCATTTCAGAAGCTCGTGTGACCAACACGAAGGTAGAAGAGGCTGCAGAAATGCTGTTGAAGATGAGCCCGGAAGGAGCTCAGATTTACGTTGGCATCCTCCTGGGAGATCTGCGAATCGGGCTGAAAGATGGCCTGGTAGAAGAAGCGATCATCGCCGCATTCGCAGGGAAAACTTCCGAAATCCGGGCCGCCAATATGCTCACGGGTGATATCGGCCTGACGGCAAGTCTGGCCAAAGAAGGCCGACTTGCTGAAGCCGCCCCGACCTGGTTTCAGCCCGTCCGCTGCATGCTAGCCTCACCTACCGAAAACGTGGAGGCTGCGATTGCAAAGATTGAGGAACAAGGGGACGGAGATTCCGAGCTTTGGCTCGAAAATAAATTCGATGGCATCCGCGCCCAGTGGCACTGCGATACGTCTCATGGTCGACTCTTCAGCCGAGACCTGAAAGACATGAGCGAGACCTTTCCCGAGCTGATCGAGCAGGCCGGGCAGTGGAGTGATGCTGTCATTCTGGATGGCGAAATCATTGCCTATGCAGACGGTGAGAAGCTGACGTTCTTTGACCTGCAGAAACGACTCGGGCGACGATTCCAGGGGGACCTTTTCCTGGGAGAAGCGATTCCCATCCGATTTGTTATCTTTGACCTCTTGGGGCTGCGTGGTGAGAGTCTTCTGGCGCAACCTCTTGCCGAGCGGAGAAGGCAGCTGGAGCAGCTTGCCCTACCGAGCAATTTTGAGTTGGCGCCGGTGCATCGGGTATCGAATACGCAGGAGGTCGAGACGAAATTTCAGGAGGCGAAGAAAGCCGGCGATGAGGGGCTCATCCTCAAAGTCCCTTCCAGCCCCTACACGCTCGGACGCCGTGGGCAGCAATGGCTGAAGGTCAAACATGTCATGCCGACCCTCGACTGCGTCGTCACCCAGGTCGAGCAGGGTCACGGGAAACGCAGCCACCTGCTCTCTGATTACACCTTCTCCCTTCGCGACCAGACGAGTTCTGAGCTACGGGTCATCGGGAAAGCTTACAGTGGTCTAACTGATGAAGAGCTGGAGAATCTAACAGAATGGTTCGAGGACCACACTTTGGAGAAATCCCGGCGGAAACGAGTCGTCGAGCCGGCGATCATTATTGAGGTGGCCTTCGACACGATCCGTCGCAGCTCCCGTCATGAATCAGGGATGGCTCTTCGCTTCCCGCGCATCGTGCAGATCCGCGATGACAAGGGGCTGAACGAGATCGACACGATCCAATACGCGGAGAGCCTGCTCAGCCAGACGAAGGCCAAGGTGGCGCCCCCCTAACCCGAACGTCACAAGGCTAAGCGGGTTGATCGATGTCTGGTCCAGGATGTTTTAGCTTGTCCCGCCCACGCCAACATTTCCCGGGCAGATGTCGCTCGCGAATGAATTCGCGATTCCATGGCACGACAAACCCTGACTATGGAATCGCGACTTTAGTCGCGAGCCGAAAGCCCTGTGCGCCAGTTCCGGTTGTTGAATCCGATCAGAAATTGGGGCTCTGATGATTCTAACACCATAACGCCTGAGACCCTGTTTGTGCCGATTGGAATTCCTTAACCTTGTGCCATTCCGCCTAGTCCAACGTCACACCGCCGCCCGTTGTAGGAGGCTTCTTCGGTGGTTTTTTGTTCGGATCGGGCGGCGGCTTCGGTGCACTCGGCAGAGCTGCCGGCCTCCAAATCCTGATACCGGGGACCTGGGGAGGGTGAATCTGCAAAGCAATCTCCTCGCGAGAGGGCCTGACTTCCTGAGCGGCTAAGGCTGTGCGATACACGTTGAGCACCCAATTCTGAGTGTATCGCGAATTATACTCGCGCCGCTCGGTCCCGAGTTTTGTCATAAACTCGTCTTTGGCAGCCTGATCTGCAGCATCTTTCGGAACGAGGGAAGCGATCGTTTCGCCGAACGCGCTGAACTCTTTGTTGCGTGCCTCGATGAGCTTCGGCCCGATCGAATTGGCGAGTTGAGTGTATAGCTGAGGGTCAATATTCGTGAAGTCCCACTCCACACTGCTTCGGCGCGCCTGAGGTCGTGGCTCGACCTTGTCTCCTGCGAAGATCTGCCAACCGGCAGCAATCCGGAAAGCCTCCGTTCGATCTCGCGCAGCTAGGTATGTCTCAAAGCTGTCTGGAGCGACATAGTAATAAAAGATGATGGATCGACTACTGGCCGCTTTGCGACAGATGGCGGTGAACTCTCCCTGCTCACTTAAAAACTGGTCAGCTGTCCAACCTCCATCAGGGCGAGGTTCCAGTCCGAAGTTTACGGTGTCAGAATTGCCATTTTTGCGTAAGCGGTAGATGAAATCCTTTGGCCCCTTGTCCTCTTTGAAGTAAGCGAGGATCTTGTCAACATCGTAGCGGAACCGCGCGACATTCAGAGTCGCTTTCCCATCTGCATTGACGATACGGTCGATGACGTTTTTCTCGTCCGCCGCTTCACCTTTGGTGTTCGTCCACGTTAGATTCAACCCCTCCCAGGCAGCGAGCTTCTTCCGATCAGAACGAGTAAGTCGCAAATCCTCCTGGTAAGGCTCGAGCCGTTTGTCACCGACCTGCGGTTTATAGACAGGATAGACGTAGTCGCCGAGTCTCCCGCTGGAGGCGAGGAAGTCGCTTTTGTTCTTTTCGATGACATCACGGATACTGAGCCCGTGAGTATAGGGGTCTCCGATGTAGTAGAGTTTGTTGTTCTTGCAGAAGAGATAGTGAATCGCTGACTCGGGGTCCGACTTTCGTGGATTGGGCATTTTGATTTCACGAGCTGCCACCGGCGCCAGCTCTGGAGTCTCCGCCAGGATAGCTGCCAGCTCCCGATTCTTTTTGTCTGCCTCTGAGACACGATCCGAGGCCGTTTCATTCTCTGTTTCCAGAGCTACGAGCGTCTGATTCAGCTCATCGAGATCTGAACGTTGCTCGATAAGCTCCTTGTTCTCATCTTCCAGCTCGGCAATCTCCTGATCGATCTGCAACACCTGCTCAGGCGTCTTGATGTTCTCCGTGAAGGTCTCTTCTGTCTCTTTCAGCTTTTCGAGATTTTCCTTCGACTCCTCCTCGCTTTTGCGCATCTCTTCCAGCTGCTCCTCTGAGACCTCAGGTAAGTCTTCCAACACCTTGACTACTGAGTTAGTGATATTCAGACTTAGAACAATCAGGATTAGCAGGAGGATCCCGACGACGTTCGTCAATGCATCCATGAGCGAGTCCATGCTGCGCTCTTCTTCGGCTCTTCGTCTTCTGGCCATGTGTATGGAGGGGCTAGGGTCCCGATCGGGAGACGGGAATCAGGGTTCTAGAAATTTAGCAAAAACCGATAGATCGACTTTTCCTTCGTTCGGCAGAGGAAGTTTCCCCGGCACTAATTCGGTTCCGTTCTGTTGATTAAAGAGGGTCACCACACGAGTTGCCTGGTTCAGAGTGTTCACCGCCTGATCGGTGCCACGCACAAGAAAAATGAGGCGATTGTAAGGCTGAGCAGCGATCTCTCGAAGAAAGGCGATAAACTCCTCACTCTGATTCAGCATGGCTACCGGGATCATCTCCGGCTCGGCGGAAACGCTGCGGTGTATGTAAATACCAGCTGATGACAGCTCTACGAAAAAGGGTTTTGTATTTGTGCTGGAGCCAGTAGGTCGCACCTGCAGTTTCGCCGCTTCCGGTGGGAGCTTTCTCCTTGCGATCTCTTCTTCCTTTTCCTTGATCTCCTCAGCTAATGTTTTCTCGTCATTGGCGAGCTTTCGCTTCGCCTGTTGAGCAAGATTGATGCGCGCTACCAGCTCTTCCCGCGTTTTCTCCACATCCGAGGTTTCAAGAAGCTCTTTCAGCTGCGCCAGCTTCTTCTGCTTCTCGACTTGCTCCTGATTCTCAAGGATCAGGTTATCAAAACGCTTCCGCGCTTCCTCAGCCTGCTTTTGTGCTGCTTCACGCTGATCACGAAGTTTGACATATTCGCGTGAGCGTTCAACCTCCTCTGGCGTTTTCCCCTCTGCCTGCTGCATGGCCACCATGTTGACCACAACAATGATCAAGGTCAGGCACCCAATGATGCAGACGAGAATACTGAGGAAGGGAAAGAGGTTGACGGACTCGCCGTCATTACCACCACGTCGGGCCATATCAGAGTGCGTTGGGACTCACAGGAAGAGCCGGTTCCGGCCGATAAAGCGACTACCTCCCGAAGAGGCCTTTTTTCTTCACAACGACCTGCTTACCGTTCAGATCACGGAGGACCTCATTGAGGTTTCCGATCCCCTCTGATAAAGCCAGCATCTGTCGCTCAACTGCCGTGACAGATTCCCGACGCAATCGATCAAGTGTATCAAAGAATTCGTCATCGAGCCGCTGCTCGTATTTCTCAGCCCGCTCGTCGATCGCCTGGATCTGCTTGTCGACGGCGTTCGCAACCTTCTCATACTGCTGCGTGTGATTCGTCAGGTTGAGCGACATATCTTTCTGCGCCGCTTCGAACCGCTGCATGATCTCGCTCTGATTATCAGAAATCGCTTCGCCAATCGCTTTCATGAGCCCCGCATCGGAATTCCCGCCAAAGCTGGAAGCGGCTCCGCCATCGTCTAAGCGCTTCAGCAGGTTATCCACACAGTAAGCGTCCACACTGATGACGACATCATCCTCGCGACCCTGCAGAGAAGCCGCGGGGAAGCTCAGAATGATACTGAAGACAAGAGCGACAAGCGTCGTGTCGAAAGCCTGCCCCATCGATCCAAGAACCTCTTGGAGCGGTCCTTTAATGGCGTCCATGTCAGAGCCCCCATCGAGAACCGCACCGAAGCCGCCAATCGCGGCACCGATACCCAGAACCGTTCCGATGAATCCCATGATTGGAATAGCCCAGAGGAAAACCTTTACCACAGAGTAGCTTCCAGCCACCTTCGCAGCATCGACCTCGGATGAGGTCGTAATCATCTGCGCGACCTCCGGATTGTTCTGACGGATGTAGAAAAACTCGAGTGCCTTCCGCAGGCGATTGATCAGATAGGTATTGCGGAGATTCTTCGGAAAGGTGAGCAGGTTGTTGTAGAACTCACCTAGATTCTGCATGTCGATTTCCTTTCCAATGGTCTCAGGCAGCGCCACCAGGAGCATCGCGCGCTCCTGACGGAGAATGTTGAGAAATTTCATCACGAGAATGGCCAGACACCAGAACATCAGAAAAAAGGTGACGACCTGTGACCAGCCTCGCTGAAGCAGGAGCTGGTAAATGTAACCGGTAGCGCCTATCGATTCAGCGTCAGCGTCCGGGGCGAACCCCACCCAGACGATCAGGAGCAGAAGCCCCGCGACTCCCATTCCGATGCCTCCTGCAATCCAGATATTGACGTGAGAAGGGTGCTTCCCTTTGATCGGTTTGAAATCGATGTGCTGCTTTTCCGGAAGTTGTTGAGTCGCCGCATCCTGAGACTCCTCAGAGGCTTCCTCATTCTGGGCTACATCAGGCTCAGGTGGCTTTCCGAAATCCTCTGGAATCTGGATTTTGGAAGAGCACATGGGGCACTTCACAGTCTTGCCGGCCAGCTCCGGCGTTCCCTGGAGCGTGGCATTACAGGAAGGACACTGAAAATTCATGATATGGTTGGGCGTTCTGGGTTCGAATGGACTTGAGTCGGTTTTTACTCACTGTGGGTTCCTATAACAGAAAAGCAGAGATTAATGAAAGATTTTTCCCCGTGTTTACGCGATTTTGTCCTTTCGGTGTGACAGATCTTCCGCGATTTGCGCATTTGCTTTTGCGCTATTCCGCCGCAATCGTTTGAGAGGGGTCTCTCAGGGGAAATGGAAATTGCTCAAAAGAACAGTTTAAGCATCGTAAGCACCGTTGCCATTCGCTGTGCGATGGTGATGTTCTGCGCCTTGCTGGGAATCTCCTGCTCCACGCCCAAATCAGTAAAGATTAACTGGGAAAGCGAACGAGTCAGTGATGCCGTCGCGCTAGGCGAGGCCAGTAAAACCTGGGCGCATCTGCGATCCGGTCGCCTTCCCTCCGACAGTGAGTTACAGGAACTGAATCAGGTCACAAGACAGTCACTGCTTCAGATCACCAACACGTTTCAGGAAAGCCCCTCCTACCGGCCCATGCTGCGGACGAGCGAAGGAGCGGCCCCTCTAGCCGTCAAGGGGCCGACGATTCACCAGCTGCGCGCCATCGATGAGCTGATCCCCACTGAGTTTATCCGTTTGCGATCCGGTCAGATGAAGCCGGTGGAGGTTGCAGGCTTGGGTGTGCCCCTCACGGTGCACCTCCCTCAGTCGCAGACTGACCCCATGCTGCCGACACACGGGATCTGGGTGCCGGTCACCGCCGTTCTGAACCTGGATCAGCCACGGGAACCCGTCCTCGAGCTGCTCGATCCCACGCGCGTGGGTGCATTCCCAGTAGGACGAGCCACCATCCCCCTAGCCGCTAACTTCACGGCCCCGTTAGCACGCGACTTTCAGGACCGAGCTAGTGAGTTGCTGGACTTCCAGGCCCTGGTGAATTTCGATAAGTATTCCAAATTCATGGGCCTGACCCGTGCCTCTTCTTTCGGGCCGGAGAAAGAGGTCGTCATCCTCACTCACGGGATTTTCTCTGACCCCACCACCTGGGATCGTGCTCTGAACACTTTCTTCCGCGAGAAAGCGCTACGCGATCGCTATGAGTTCTGGCTCTTTGGCTACCCGACAGGCGCCCCCATCCCCTACCTCGCATCGCAATTCCGCCAGGAGATTCGGGACATGCTTGCCTATCGCGCCTCTCAGGGAGCTCCCGAAACACGCATCACTCTCATCGGGCACAGCATGGGCGGGCTACTCTCGAAAGCGATGATCCAGAAGTCAGGCAAAGATACCTGGGACAAACTCTTCACAGTATCTCCTGAAGAACTGG
>JAHDFZ010000139.1:2474-9972 GCA_020627905.1 Verrucomicrobiota bacterium | reverse complement strand
CGGCCCTTCATGATGACGCCCGGATACTTCATCGTCAGACGAGATCCGATGTTGCAGTCGATCCAGCGGATCTCGGCATTTTCGTGCGCAAGACCACGCTTGGTCACGAGGTTGAAGACATTGTTAGACCAGTTCTGCACCGTGATATACTGGATCTTGGCGTCCTTCATGGCCACCAGCTCCACCACAGCACTATGCAGCGTAGAGGTCTCAAATTTCGGAGCCGTGCAACCCTCCATGTAAGTGACCTCCGCGCCTTCATCGACAATGATCAGCGTCCGCTCAAACTGACCGAAGTTTTCCGCATTGATACGGAAGTAAGCCTGCAGCGGGTGAGCAACCTTCACGCCCGGAGGCACGTAGATGAAACTTCCGCCGGAAAAGACCGCGCTGTTCAGCGCTGAGAATTTGTTATCTCCCGTCGGGATTACTTTTCCGAACCAGGGACGGAAAATCTCCTCGTGCTCACGCAAACCCTCCGTAGAATTGACGAAGATGACCCCCTGCTTTTCCAGCTCCTCTTTGACGTTGGAATAGGCTGCCTCACTATCGAACTGAGCCTCTACGCCAGCGAGAAACTTGCGTTCTTTTTCAGGAATGCCAAGTCGCTCGAAGGTTTCCTTCACGTCGTCAGGCACGTCATCCCAGCTGCGAGTCGGAGCTTGACCTTTTGATAGGTAGTAGCGAATCGCATCGAAGTCGATGTTCTCCAGATCCTTCGTCGCCCAGTTCGTCGGGAGCGGCTTTCCTTCGAATACCTTCAGCGCCTTCTTGCGGAATTCACGGATCCAGTCCTTTTCCTTTTTGACGTCCGAGATGTAGTCGATAGTCGACTCGTTCAGGCCATAGCCTGCGTCGTGCTTGTAATCCTCGGGGAAAGTGAAGTTTCCTTCACTCTGATCGATGGATACTGCATCGAGTGTTGCCTGATCTGCCATAGTAGTTACAGAGGGTTTGAGGGTGTATTAGTTATGGTGCTCACCGTGAGCATGCGGTTATGCAGTGGCTGCCAGCTCGGCCGTGACCCAGTCGTAGCCTTTTTCCTCCAGCTCGAGAGCCAGTGACTTGTCGCCAGACTTAATAATCTGACCGTCAGCCATTACGTGAACGACATCCGGAACGATGTAGTCGAGCAGGCGCTGGTAGTGAGTGATGACGAGGAACCCCTTATCAGGTCCACGCATGTTGTTGACCCCTTCGGCAACGATGCGGAGTGCATCAATGTCCAGGCCAGAGTCCGTTTCATCGAGGACCGCGTAAGTGGGATCGAGCATGAGCATCTGGAGGACTTCGTTGCGCTTTTTCTCTCCACCGGAGAATCCGTCATTCACCGAGCGAGCCGTGAATTTCCGGTCCATACCGAGGAGGTCCATCTTTTCATAGAGGGACTTATAATAGGCCACCGCGTCGATCTCCTCACCCTTAGGCAGACGGGCCTGCAGCGCAGCGCGGATGAAGTTGGCATTCGAAACGCCGGGGATCTCGTGGGGATATTGAAAGGCGAGGAAAAATCCAGCCCGCGAGCGCTCATCAATATCCAGATCGAGTAAATTTGTGTCGTCCATGAGGATCGACCCATCGGTCACCTCATATTCCTCGTTCCCCGCCATCACCTTCGAAAGGGTAGACTTACCGGAGCCATTCGGCCCCATGATGGCGTGAACTTCACCCTTAGGAATCTCCAAATTGAGCCCTTTGAGGATCTGTTGATCGGTGCCTTCGACATTGGCATTGAGGTTTTCGATACGGAGTGAATTACTCATAGTGATCTGGATATCAGTCGTTGTGTTGTGTTTGTTTAAAGGGAAGAAATTTATTTCGCTGAGCTTTCCGGTTCAGCACAATGAGGGCAGGAGCCGAAGACTCCCTTCATCGAGACGTTCAATTCATCGATGCGCGAACCAGCCGGCAAGTGCCAGGGAGCGCCGCCGTCATGGCCCGCTGATAGCTCGATGTCAAATACTCGTGAGCACTGAGTGCAGTAAAAGTGAGCGTGCGGGGCGCGATTGGCGCAGAATCGCGATGCCTCGCGGTCGACGTTCACCTGGCTGATCACCCCGGCATCTGTCATCGCCTCGAGACAGTTATAAACGGTAGCCAGCGAAATATTCGGCATCTTCTTGGTCGCCTCTACGAACACCTCGGAGGCCGTCGGGTGCTGCGCCGAGATTTCGGAGAGCACCTCGTAGACTACCTTACGCTGCTTGGTCATCCGCATACCACCGAATGCCTCCGCTGTTCCTTCAGCGAGATCGTCATTGAGAGAGGGTAGGCTGGTTGCGTTGTCCATGCTTATTCGACAGGGATTACGCACAGCTGCGTCAAAAAGTTGTTTTTATCAAGAATAATTCTAAAAAAGGCTGAGAATCGCGTGAAGACCCCCTGCATCCCGGTCGCGGCTGATACACAGAAAAAGCTGACTTCGGTTCAAAATATGGCTTTGCCCTGCTAGGGCACGTGCCTATAGTCGACGGCATGTCGAATTTGGTTTCTTCCCCATCATTTGCCGAGGATAAGCTCATGGTAGTCAACCGAGGCGAGATCGCGATCCGCGTCTTCCGCGCTGCCTCAGAGCTGGGTATCAGGACCGTTGCCATCTATGCCGAAGAAGACCGCTTCTCGCGCCACCGCTTCAAGGCGGATGAAGCCTATGTGCTCCGCAAGGAAAAGGGTCCAGTGGGAGCCTACCTGGATATCGAAGGAATCATCGCCCTCGCAAAGGAAAAAGGCGTGACGCTCATCCACCCCGGCTATGGCTTCCTCTCCGAAAACGCTGATTTCGCCCGCGCCTGTCGCGAGGCCGGTATCAAATTCATCGGTCCGGATCCAGAAAAGCTGGATGCAATGGGCGATAAGGTGTCAGCCCGCGCTCTCGCCCACAAGGCACAGGTCCCAGTCCTGCCGGGAACGGATGATCCTGTCTCCGACCGCACAGAAGCTCTGAAAAT
Organism: Verrucomicrobiota bacterium; assembly: GCA_020627905.1. Lineage (GTDB taxonomy): Bacteria > Verrucomicrobiota > Verrucomicrobiia > Verrucomicrobiales > DEV007 > Arctic95D-9. The sequence goes on along the minus strand of JAHDFZ010000139.1, from coordinate 7,024 downwards.
CGCCCGCGAGGTAGGCTTCCCACTCATCATCAAAGCTGCCTTCGGTGGAGGTGGTCGCGGCATGCGCGTCGTGCAGAAAGAGGAGGATCTCGACAACTTCCTCGATCAGGCCCAGAGCGAGGCAGAGAACGCCTTCGGGAACTCCGCCGTTTTCCTTGAGCGCTTCGTAGGTCGCGCCAAGCACATCGAGGTGCAGATCCTCGGCGATGATCATGGGAATATCGTCCACCTGCATGAGCGCGACTGCTCCGTGCAGCGCCGTCACCAGAAGGTGATCGAGATCGCGCCTTCCGTAGATCTGGACCCAACCGTCCGCAAAGAACTGTGCGATGCGGCGGTCCGCATCTCCGAGACGGTGGGTTACAACAACGCCGGAACGGTGGAATTCCTCTACGACGTAGATGCCAACGAATGGTTCTTCATCGAGATGAACCCGCGCATTCAGGTCGAGCACACGGTGACCGAGATCATCACCGGCGTTGACCTAGTCCGCTCCCAGATTCTCGTAGCGAAGGGTTACGAGCTATTCGGCGATGTCATCGACATCCCTCAGCAGGATGCCATCCCACGCAATGGCTACGCCGTGCAGGCCCGTATCACGACCGAGGATCCGGCCAACAATTTCGCCCCTGACTACGGCAAGATCGCCAACTACCGCTCGGCAGCCGGTCTAGGGATCCGTCTCGATGCCGGTGCCGGTGATGCCGGATCGGTGATTACGCCTTTCTATGATTCGATGCTGGTGAAGGTAACCGCCTTCGGACCCCGCTTCGACATCGCCCTGCAGCGCATGCACCGCGCCCTGCGCGAGTTCCGAATCCGCGGTGTGAAGACCAACATCCCCTTCATCGAAAACGTCATTCAGAACGACCAGTTCCGCTCGGGAGATGCCACGACCCGCCTGATCGACCAGAATCCTGATCTTCTGAAGTTCAAGCCACGTCGCGACCGTGCGACCAAGCTGCTGGCCTATCTGGCCGACATCACCGTCAACGGAAACGACACTGCGAAAGGCTACCGCCCGACTCAGATCCTCCCGGCAGCCCGCCTGCCCGAGTGGGATCGCAAGGCTGATCTAAAGGCGGGCTCCCGCGACAAGCTTCTAGAGCTGGGACCTGAGAAATTTGCCGAATGGATCCGTGAGCAGAAGCCTCTGCTCATCACGGACACGACGATGCGCGATGCTCACCAGTCGCTCATCGCCACTCGCATGCGCTCGTATGACATGCTGAGAGCGGCTTCCGCAGTGGCCCATAATACGCCCGAGCTTTTCAGCCTCGAGATGTGGGGTGGTGCGACCTTTGACACCGCCATGCGCTTCCTCAAGGAAAGCCCCTGGGACCGTCTGCGCGAACTGCGTGAAAACATTCCCAATATCTGTTTCCAGATGCTCTTCCGCGGATCAAACGCCGTCGGATACTCCAACTACCCCGACAACGTCGTCGCCGGCTTCGTCAAACACGCGGCTGAGTCCGGCATGGATATCTTCCGCATTTTCGACAGCCTCAACTACCTGCCCAACATGACGGTAGCTATGGAGGCGGTGCGCGAACAATCGAACGCCATCTGTGAAGGAGTCGTCTGCTACACCGGCGACATCAACGACCCGAAGCGCGACAAATATTCGCTGAAATACTACGTCGAAAAGGCGAAGGAGCTGGAGAAGATGGGCGCCCATATCCTGTGTATCAAGGACATGGCCGGTCTCTGTCGTCCATTCGCTGCGAAGAAGCTGGTCTCCACATTGCGTGAGGAAGTGGGCATTCCGATTCACTTCCACACCCATGACAGCTCCGGCCTCAATGCATCCTCTGTGCTGGCTGCTTCTGAGGCTGGCGTCGATATCGCTGATCTGGCGATCGCGTCTATGTCCGGCTCGACCAGCCAACCGAACCTGAACTCTGTCTGTGCTGCTCTTTCCGGCCAGGAGAGGGATCCGGGGATCGATCTCGATGCCCTGAATGAACTATCCGACTACTGGGAGCAGGTGCTCGACTTCTACGTTCCTTTCAACACGGCACCACGCGCCGGCTCAGCCGAGGTTTACATCCATGAGATGCCTGGTGGTCAGTTCACCAACCTGAAAGAGCAGGCGAATGCCATGGGTCTCGGTCATCGCTGGCCGGAGATCGCTCGCACCTATGCAGAGGTCAACCAGCTCTTCGGTGACATTATCAAAGTAACCCCTAGCTCCAAAGTAGTCGGGGACATGTGCATGTTCCTCATCACACGTGGCATCAAGCCTAGCGAGGTGACGTCTCTGGAGCCGGGCAGCGTCGACTTCCCCGAGTCCGTCATCGACATGCTCTCCGGCGGCCTCGGCCAGCCGGATGGTGGTTGGCCTGCTGACGTGCAGAAGGTCGTCCTCGGTGATCGTCAGGCGACCACCAAGCGCCCCGGTGAGCTGGCAGCGCCAGTGGATCTGGAGGCAGCGAGAGCTGAGCTCAGCGAGCAGCTCGGACGCGCCGCATCAGATGATGATCTCTACAGCTCCCTGATGTATCCGCAGGTGTTCAGCGACTTTGACACCTTTATTAACACCTACGACCAGGTGACAGGTCTCCCGACGACAGCGTTCTTCTACGGCCTGCGCGTGGGTGAGGAAATTTCGGTCGAGATCGATAAAGGGAAGATCCTTTTCATTAAGCTCATCGGCCTCAGCGAGCCTGATAAAGAAGGGCAGCGCACCGTCTTCTACGAGCTGAACGGCATGCCGCGTGAGGCGCAGATCCTCGATAAAGCGAAAGCTCCGAAGGATCTGGTCACACGGGCCAAAGGGGACGCTAAGGACCCTGCTCAAGTAGTCGCCCCGATGCCGGGGATGGTGACGGAGATCAATGCTGAAGTCGGCACGAAAGTGGAAGAAGGCGATCCGATTATCACTCTTGAGGCGATGAAAATGCTCACGACTGTCTCAGCCAGCCAGGCGGGGACCGTGACGGAGATTCTCGTCAAACAAGGTGAGGCCGTCGAGAGTGATGACCTGCTGGCCCGGCTCGACGGGTGAGGCTTACCATAGGCCCGCATGCTGTGGGCACGTAATGCAAAATGCCGACGAGAACGTCGGCGCTCCCAGGGAGGCGCTTCCGTTTTTGAAGGCTTTTTCGTCCTGCCGTGACAGGATTTGTCACTCTCGCAACAGCTGCTACCGCTGGTCGCGAGGGAGGATCCGACGCAGCTGCTTGATATTCTCATTCATAGCGCTGAGAAAATCACCTTTCTCAGGCTGAGAGCCGCATGGATCAAACACGAATGACTCGATCCCCATATTTTTGAGTCTCGTCACCGAGGCAGCCGCAGGAACCCCCTCCCAGATGAAGTGGTCAAAATCAGTGTCACGACGAAGCTTACGAAGCTCCTGATCATTATCGGCATTCAGTTGCTGCTCAGGCTCCCAATGCACGGCCCGCGTGTTCAGGCCGTAGGCTGCCGCTAAATACTGATAAACTGGATGAGACACTACCAGCTCGTAGGGCTCTAACTTGCGGCCGAGAACTTTCATCTGCTGGTCGAGAGACTTCAGCTCGGCCATGAGGAAATCTCGGCGTTTCACGATTTCCTCCCGCTTGCTCGGCTGCAGCTGGATCAATGCGTCGGAGACTTTCTCAGCCTGCTTCGCTGCCAGAGAGAAGTCCAGCCACGTCGTAAAGGCGGTCTCACCATGGGAGTGCTTTTTCCCATCGCCATGGCTGTGAACTTTCCCCTCGGTGACGATCCAGCTATCGCGAAATCCCTCAGCCGTGCTGACGATTTTTTCCGTTGGCAGGCTGACCGCTGAAGCCCATTTTTCGTATTCTGCGCCGTTGAACAGGATGAGATCAGCCGACTGCATCGCCACGATGTCAGACCCCGTAGGCTCCCAGAAAGCAGGATCCCCGTCCGCCTGCATGGGAAGGCAAACCACATCAAACGAGCCGGCCGAAAGGCGCTTGGCAAAGTAGAAGAGCGGGTAGTTCGTCGCATGCACCAGGGGCTTGGCACGCTCCGTCGCACCATCGGCTCCGTCAGCTTTCGCCTGGTTCTGTCGAGAGGATGCCGGCTTGCACGCTGAAAAGAACAGGAGCAAGATAGCAAGAGGAGCGAGGCGATAAATCGGAAGGGCTAGGTTCATAACAAAGAGTAGAGCGAATAAGAAGGGCAACCCTCGTCTGCGAACATCCGACAAAACACGCCACAGATGCCACTCGAAAACTCCCCTCCCAAGTAAGTTACGGTAATGAAAACCCATTGGAGACAAACCGCCACCCTTTCCTTTCTCGCAGGGCTTCTTTCTTTCAGCAGCTGTCAACGGACTGAGCGACCGCTCACCGTTTTCGCAGCTATCAGCTTGCGACCGACGATCCTCGAACTTGTGGAGGGAAGGAGCGATATCCGCTTCCACTGGGGAAGCTCAGGCCTGCTGTCGTCCCAACTCAGGGAATCACCGCAAGCTGCCGATCTGTTTCTCTCAGCGGATCGATACTGGGTGGAACGCCTGCACGAAAGCCATCCTAGAGCAAGGCTGGAACTCGAGACGATCGTCTCGAACCCCCTGATCCTTGCCAGCTGTC
>JAHDFZ010000139.1:0-2464 GCA_020627905.1 Verrucomicrobiota bacterium | reverse complement strand
CTGTCGCGATGCCCCTGAGGGTTTGCGCAACGGGTTGATGGATCCAGACATTCCTGTGCTGATGGGCGACCCGGATTTCGTCCCGCTCGGGAGATTGACGAAGGAATGGTTATCGCGAGCGGAACGCCCCGACGCGCCTGGGAGCATTTGGTCACAGATCGAGGATCGAGTGACCCCGCTCCCCAGCGCCGAGGTTGTCGCGCAGCATTTACGAAAAACACCCAGCGCCCTTGCTTTCATTTACCAGAGCGACCTCAAACGGTTTTCCGCCGAATTGGTCGCTGTTCCCCTAGATCCCCATATGGAATCTGAGCGAACGGCCGCCACCTATGTGGGTGCTGTTTTACCAAGGCAGAACAATCGCGATCAGTCAGCGAAGGCTCGATCGTTCCTGAAAACCCTGCAGAGCGCCGGGTCTCAGGCTGTATTTCGAGCGAGAGGTTTTGAGCAGGCGAGGACCAGTGACTCCGAGGCCCAAGAGTAATCACGATCATAAGCCGGCGTTTCGTCAGAACGCCTGTTCTGCTGCACGCAGTCCCCTCTCTAGCGGCGTGCCATAATGCCGTCCCGTTGAGCAGGTAGGGAAAACGGCAGCCTTCTGTCAATACACACGCTGCCCTTTCACCAAGTCCACGGGTTGACACCCGCGGCTACATCAGGACAGAGCACCGATCTTCATCAAGCCGTAGCCGCGTGCCGTAAGGCCGTCCGTTGAACGGGAAGGAACTCAGGCAGCCCTCTGTCTATACACACGCTACCCTTTCGCAAAGTCCACGGGTTTACACCCGCGGCTACATCAGGGGGGAGCACCGACCTTTATCAACCCATAGCCGCGTGCCGTAAGGCCGTGGAACTCAGGCAGCCCTCTGCCTATACACACGCTGCCCTTGCGCCAAGTCCACGGGTTGACACCCGCGGCTACATCAGCATGAAACTCAGCCTAGGCGGCTTCCTTTTTCTTCGCGGGTTTGACGACGGCGGGTAGCTTACCGGTCACCACATCTGCATCGATGACGACGGTTGCCTCTCCATCGAAGCTCGGTGCGTCATACATGACCTCCAGCATCAGCTTCTCAAAAATGGAGCGCAACGCACGAGCACCTGTCCCTCGCTCGATCGCCTCTTCAGCGAGCGCCTCTAGGGCATCATCGGTCACTTCCAGCTCGACGCGATCCATCGACAGCAGCTTACTATACTGTTTGATCATCGCATTCTTCGTCGATGTCAGAACCTCAATCAATTCCTCTGTTTTCAGCGGACGCAGTGTCGAGACAACAGGCAGTCGACCGATGAATTCGGGGATCAAACCGAAGCCGGTGAGATCCTCGGGCGTGATGTTCCGCAGACGCTGCTCGATCTCATCCTCGGTCGCGACGGAAGACGTTTCCTCGCCAAAACCAAGAACCTGCTTGCCGAGACGTCTCCCGACGATTTCCTCAAGCCCGACGAACGCCCCCCCACAGATGAAGAGCACTCGCTCCGTATTCACCTGGATGTATTCCTGTTGCGGGTGCTTGCGCCCGCCCTGCGGCGGCACATTACAGACGGTGCCCTCCAGCATCTTCAGGAGAGCCTGCTGCACGCCCTCGCCAGAGACATCGCGTGTGATGGAAACATTATCTGTCTTGCGACCGATCTTGTCGATTTCGTCGATGTAGATGATGCCCATCTCTGCACGTTGCACGTCGTAGTCTGCAGCTTGCAAGAGTCTCAGGACAATATTCTCCACATCTTCGCCAACATAGCCCGCCTCCGTAAGAGTCGTCGCGTCGGCAATGCAGAAGGGAACGTTCAGGAGCTTCGCCAGTGTTTTCGCGAGCAGAGTTTTGCCGGAACCAGTGGGTCCGATCAGCAGAATATTACTCTTCTCGATCTCCACTTCTGAAAACTGATCAAAGGACGCCAACGCCTCCTCTTTGGCCGCCTCAGTGAACTGCTGCAGGCGTTTGTAGTGGTTGTGAACGGCTACGGAAAGAACCTTTTTGGAATGCTCCTGTCCGATGACGTGCTGATCTAGCATCGTCCGCAGCTCCTTGGGCTTGGGGACGGAGAACTCCGGCGATGCTTCCTCAAGATCCTCATCCAGCTCTTTTTCGAGAATCCCCCGGCAGACATTGACGCAGCCATCGCAGATGTAGACGCCGGGACCGGCGATCAGTTTTTTGACCTCGGAGTGGCTCTTTCCACAGAAGGAGCACATGGTTAGGTTGGATGACTTGGCCATAAGATTCGATTTTGGGGGGTGCTGGTTTTAGAGAAGATTCTCTTACCGGCCTGCGGTGCATCGCATGCAGGGTTGAAAATATACCGCACATAGACGGCGTTGGGAACGGTTTTCTTGCGTCCAGCCATACAAGATAGCAGGTGGCATTCCAACGGCGAAAACCTAGCTTCAGACGTAATACCAATTGCCAAAAAACGCTGCTAGAAGCATCACCGACCAGGTCGGAAAACGCATGCTGAA
>JAHDFZ010000138.1 GCA_020627905.1 Verrucomicrobiota bacterium | reverse complement strand
CGACGATTTCAGCAAACCCGCTCTCTCGGAAAGACTCAAGAGCAGCGAAGGTTGTGCCGTTGGGGCTTGTTACGTTCTCTCGCAGGGTCGTAGGCGATTCGCCGGTCTCCTCGACCAGTTTGGCGGCCCCGCCGACTGTCTGCACAGCCAGCTGATGCGCGATCTCAGGGCTGAGCCCCTGGTCAATCCCGGCCGCCACGAGAGATTCGATCATGAGAAAAATGTATGCTGGTCCGCTGCCGCTGATCGCGGTGACGGCGTCGAGCTGGCTCTCCTCTACCAGGCAGGCATATCCCACTGAGTCGAGCAGAGCCTGAGTGGTAGCCGCATCTTCGGATGTAGCGGTCGTGCCGAGGGCGTAGCCTCCGGCACCCTTCCCGACGAGAGAAGGGGTATTCGGCATGACACGGACGACCCGATGGCGTCCCTTGGTTGCCGCCTCGATAGTGGCGATTTGAATTCCGGCGGCGATGGATATGATCAGGCGCTCTGGACTATCTGCGATATCCGCGAGCATTTCGGTGAAACCCTGAGGTTTTACACAGAGGAGGATGACCTCAGCTTTTTCGGCGACTTCGGCATTGGAGCCGACGACCGTCGCTCCGAAGTTTTTTGCAAAGCCCTGTGCCGCAGCAGGAAAGGCATCGTAAGCAAAAACGTCCGATGGCTCGCAGAGTTTGCTTGCGATGATCCCTCCAGCGAGAGCTGAACCCATTTTTCCGCAGCCGATGACGCCTAATTTCATATGGGAGGGCACCTAAGCCAGCTTTTGGGTGAGGGAAAGCAGGATCGGCGCTTTCCGAGCCAAAAATTTCGTTGCAGAAACCCTCTTAGCGAGTCTTTTACAGCGATGGATAGCTCTGATATGACCGATGAAGTCCTGCAGCGAACCGCTGTTGAGGCCTTGCGCACGATGGTCCTGGCGCGAGCATTTGAGGATAAGATCAGCGCTCTCTATCGGTCCGGGAAAATCGTCGGTGGGGTGTATCTTGGTCGAGGACAGGAAGCATTCAGCACTGCCCTGGCTGGCCAGCTCAAAAAAGAGGAAGGTGACATTTTCGCTGGACTCATCCGGGATCAGGCCGGGCGTATGGGCTTTGGCGAATCTATCGACGATGCAGCCCGCACCTACCTCGGGTCTGTGAAGGGGCCGATGCGAGGTCGCGACGGGAATATCCACCGTGGACGTCCGAAGGAGGGCATGCCGGCGATGATCAGCCATCTGGGAACTTCTATCTCGACGGTGAACGGCATGCTGATGGGGAAGCGGTTTCAGGGAAAGACGGGCATGGTAGGAGGTGCGACAGCTGGCGATGGGGCCACTTCGACCGGAGCGTTTCATGAGGGGCTGAATCAGGCAGCCGTGGAAAAGCTCCCTCTCGTCGTCGGCGTGGCCAATAATCAGTTCGCCTATTCGACGGCTAACGATCGCCAGTTTGCCTGTGCGGACCTCGTTGATCGCGCGATCGGTTACGGCGTGACAGGCTATTCCATCGACGGCACTGATTTGCTGGAGTCGATCAAAACCTTTCATCTAGCGATTGCTCGCGCCCGTGCAGGCGAGGGGCCGCAACTGGTTGTCGGGCGACTCCTTCGACTCGCAGGTCATGGCGAGCATGACGATGCGGGATACGTGCCTGATCAGCTCCGTGCTGGTGAGTTGGGCAAAGACTGTATCGAAAAAGCGAAGACTCAGCTGCTCGAACACAATATGATCACTGGGAGGGTGATCGAAACCCTCGAGAGCGAGGCGATCTCCGCCGTCGAGGAAGCGGTCGAAAGGGCTCAGGGGGAGCCAAAGCCTCATCCGTCTGAAGATTCATGGCGCGCGCTTTCGACTCACCACCTCATCGAAGGGATGTCGTAAATCCGCGCATCTTACCGGCCCGATCGTGCAGGTCACGGTTGCTTGCCGTTAGTGAGGTGGGAGATCATCGTGCAGGATGATTCGCTCCATCCTCTGCACCAGTTTTCTGACGGTCTCTTGCCTGGCCGCCCCATTACCGGAGATTCCGCAGATCCGGAACTACATCCCACCGAAAGCCAAGGTAGCGACTGACTCTCCAGCCGTCGAAAGTCTCCGCTCGCGTCTGCAGGAGTTGAGGCCACGCGCGGAGGCCATCGATCTTGACCGACCTGGCGCCATCGACACTTTCGGTTTATTTGAAGCAGTTGATTTCACCGTTCGGGAGGGCCGCTTTTACGACGAAAAACGCCTGGCCCTTATGGAGAGGGACGTGTTAGGAGCATTCGAGAAGCGGCTGCAGGAGCTGGATTCTCCGGGTGAGAATGAGTTTTCGTGGCGAAGGGAACCAGGCATTCAGTGGCGCGCGTTCCGGTCGAGAGTGGATGACAGCATCCAGCCGTTTGGTGTCTATTTCCCCGAGGCTTACGATTCGGCGAAGCCGCTTCGAGTGATGGTCTGGCTCCATGGTCGGGGGGATACATTGTCCAAAGCAGCCTTCTATGCAGCCTGGCTGAGGAGCCGGAAAGAGTTTATGGGGAAAGGGAGGGAACTGGCGCAGACTCTCATCGTTTATCCATACGGCCGGATGAGCAACGGTTTCAAATTTGCTGGTTCAACGGATGTTTACGAGGTCCTGGACATCGTGGAGCGCGATTATCCTGTCGATCGGGAGTCGATGATTCTCTCTGGATTCTCAATGGGGGGAGCGGGTGTGTGGCACATGGGAGCGCACCAACAGGATCGCTTTATCGGCTTCCATCCTGGCGCTGGTTTCGTAGCGCCGAAGGGGCAGCAGAAGTCGAGCTTTCGCTGGCAGAAACGGCTCGATACCATGTTTGAAATTGCGCCCTACGCTGAGAATTTTTTCGATGCGAACCTGATGGCCTACATTGGCAGCAAAGATCGGAATCAGATGGCCAGGACCATCATGGGAGCGGCTTTTCAGGAATTCGATCGGGAGCTTCCCCTGATCGTCGGCGAGGGTGCCGGGCATACTTACACGCCTCAGGCTGCCGCACAGCTTGCTAGTTGGATGAGAGATCTCTATGTGAGAGGTAAGGAGTCCCCTTTGCGTGTCGTATGGAAAACTCCCTGGCTGCAGTTCGGGAAGAAGGACTGGGTAGAAATCACCGGGCTGGCGCAGCAAGGGCGCTTCGGTCGCATTGAGGCTGATTGGACTTCCCCTGAACTGCTGAGGGTTCAAACGGATGGGATCACTAGCTTTCGGCTTACGCTTCCAGACCAGCGGAAAAGTTTCTCCGAACTGCGGATCGAGGTTGATGGACAGCAGTTAAACCGCGCTCAGGGAGACCGAGAGGATTCCAAAGAAATCACCATTAGCCGTCAGGCAGCGGGCTGGAAAGTCGGAGAGCTGGGTGCAGCCAAGCAAAGGAAAAGGCCGGGTCTGCAGGGGCCGATCGACGACGCCTTCTCCAGCCGTTTTCTCTTCGTTCCACCGTCAGAGCCGGAGCCATACGCCAAAGCAGAGAGGTGGCTAAAATTCGAATATCAGGGAGCTCTCCAGCGGTGGCGCAATCTTATGCAGGGCGAGGTTCGGATGAAAGAGGCCGGGCAAATTGATGAACAGGATATCAGTTCGTCACATCTTATCCTCTGGGGAAGTCCCGACTCGAACCCTATGATACGAAAGATCGCAGAGCAGTTGCCTGTGAAGTGGGAGGGCGAGCGTTTCACGATGAGAGGCGAACGCTACAGCAGGGAGACTCACATACCGATTCTGATTTTCCCGAATCCACTAAATCCAGAAACCTATGTTGTCCTCAACAGTGGCCACACCTTTCGGCAGGAGCATGATCGGAGCAACTCATTCCAATATCCTCGCCTACCGGATTGGGCGGTGATCGGGTTGGAGAGATTGCCGGATGGGAACCTTCCTGGACACATCGAGAGCGCCGGGTTTTTCGACGAGTTCTGGAAGTAGGGAGAATCCCTACTTCAGGTCGATCACTAGGGTAGGCCCGGGCAGATACGGATGCCGGTGACTGGCCATACCATGGACGTAGCCCGAGGTCTGTAGCTCCTTCGTCTTGCGCAGAATGATCAGCGAGGCGAGTTGATTCTTATCGTTGTTCAAAAAGCTTGTTAGAGAGGGAGAGGTGAACTCTATCTTTCCGTCTACCTTGCCTCGCTTCATCGTGAAAGAACCGAGAAGGGTCGCCTGATCGGTATCGATCAGGCCTCCATCACTTTCGACAGGATTCGCCGGGGCGTTGTCCCAGCGTAGTTGATCGGCAGACCATTCGTCCAGGCGGCTGCTTTTAATCCCATACACCTGAAACTCGCTGTCGGGTAGGTGAGAGACGAGGCCACGCCGCGTGTTTACGAAGTTCAGGACAAGCGTGCAGGACTCGATTTCACGGGTATCCACGGTTGCCAGATCAAAAGACAGGTAGCTTTTTCTGTGGGATCCGTTGACGCCGTTCTTCATGTAAAGCAGAGAACCGACACCAGAGGATTCGCCCTGGGCGGTCGAAATGAAAGCATCTGTGCCAGCGCCTGCACCGGTGTTAATGGAAAGGTCTGCGGGCATCTGCGAAGCATCCGAGTCGAAGGTCTGCCATTCGTCCTCAAAGGACGTGGTCCCGGCGGATCCTAGTGACTCACTGGTAGAGACCGCTCCCTGGCCGGTGAGCAGCTGAACGGATTCTTCCTCCCGATCATCGATGGGTTTCAGTTCTACGTGTCCATCGAAAACCTTCGTCTCGGCGATCGCCGTTTCTGGATCGACTCTCACGGCAAAGCGAGTGCCGTGATCGATCACTTTTGCAGATGGGGTCAGCAGCTCAAAGCCGCGACCACTCGGTTCCACCTCAGCGGTGATTGTTCCGGAGACCAGGCTAGCGGACATTTTATGATGGAGGAGGATCTCTGCAGGGCCTTCCAGGTCCAGCCTGACTCCCGAATCAAAATAGATGGATGCCAGGCCCTCGCTTAGAGATAGGCTGCCCTCACCCAGGCGTGTGCCTGCGACCGTCGAGAGGCTGGAGGCACCCCAGCTAGCAGCATCTGTTTGAGAGAGAGTAGCAAAGGTGGGAGTCTCGTTTTCCCTGTTGGTAAACAATTGAACGACCAGGGCGCAGAGCATGAGCAGGGCAGCCACTGCCGTGAGTCGTGACCAGTTGAAACCGGAAGCTGCTGGCGCCGGCTCCGCTTCAAACTTCAGCAGGTCAGACTCTTCGTTAGAAGAGGAATCTCCAAGAAAGGCATCATAGATACAGCCATGATCATGAAGGGCGACGGCGATCCGTTCTCTCGCGACGGGAGATGTTCTGATCAACTCGTCCAGGCGGGCGAGTTCTCCCTGGCTGAGAGTTCCGGATGTATATCCTGTCGTAAGGTCGAAGATCTCGTTGAGTTCTTTGTCGGAAAGCGGTGCTTGTTCTTTCATCCAGCTTGTGGGTTGAGGGTGGCATCCACGCAGAGAGTGATTCGTTTGCGTAGACGACTGAGTAGGCGGTAGATGGCGGCCTCAGTGCGATCTGTCTGATGAGCGATACGCTCGATCGACGCTTCATCGCGATAGCGCATGATCATGATTTCGCGGTTGTTGTCAGGGATTTCTTCGAGGCAGGAATTGAGGGCTTTTTCCCGACGGATCCATTTTTTCTCTTTGTCTCCGCTTTCGACCTCTTCGTGCAGGAGCTCGAGGCTTTCCTCACTTAACCAGGTGGTATTCTGGCGTTTCGCTTTCCTCCTGTGTGAAAGGACCTGGTAAAACATGATCCGTCGCCCCCAGGCAGCGAAGTTCGTGCCCGGCTCGAATTTTGAGAATTCTCGCCACATGATGATTTTACCTTCCTGCAGGATGTCCTGGGCATCCGCCTGGTGAGGCACCATGCCGAGCACGTAGGATCGAAATCCCGATTCGTGCTGGGACAGCAAGCGGATGTAGTCTTCGGTATTCTCTAGCTCAGCCATAGGACGAATGAAGATAAGTTCATCTAATTAAGGGCAGAAGAAGCAGGTCTTGGACAGTCAAAACGCCGTTTTACCGAAGTTTTCCCGACGCACTCGCGCAATTGCGGGATCTAGCTGGCCGGGTAGCCTGATGGATGAAGAAATCGCTCCTGTCTGCTATCGTCCTCTTCCTTTCCGCTCTTGATCTGTCCGCTCATCCAAAGTTGCACCCAGTGCAAGCCTATACCTGCCCAGATCAAGCGGCACAGGAGGATGAGCGCTTTGCTCTTCAGGGAGAGTATGTGAAAGAGGGCCAGGGCATCCAGATTGCAGCTCATCTGGATCAGTTTCACGTGCTGCGCTATCAGGGAGGACTCCCTGGTGCAGGGTGGGATGGGAGCAAAATCACGGCTTCGCTTGAGTCCCCGGACGCAGTGCGCGAGCTTGTCGCTTCAGTGCAGAAACAAGAGCGAACAAGCCCTACAGAGGGGAAGGAGGCCCCGGACGGAGCAGTTGTTTTCTTTCCGAAGTCAGGAAAACCGGGGGGAACCAGTTTTGACAACATTCGGGGAAGTGTTCGTGACCTCCTCATGTGGGACGACTCGGTGACGACCGTTCCGCTATCCGATTTTGAACTCCATTTGGAATTTCGCCTTCCTTTCAAGCCGGACCGACCGCTCTCCGATCAGGACCGCGGAAACAGCGGGATCTACATTTTCGATCGTTATGAGTGCCAGGTGCTGGATAGCTTTGGACTCATTTATGAGGAGGGGGCGAATGCCGTAGACGAGCGTTCGAAAATTACTCAATGGGGAGCCAGTTTTTATCTGACTAAGACACCGGATGTGCCGATGGCATTCCCACCTTTGCGGTGGCAGACCTATGACATTGACTTTCGCGCACCGCGTTTCGATAAGTCAGGGAAGAAGACAGAGAATGCTCGCATCAGTGTTCGTCACAATGGCGTGCTCATCCATGATGACGTCGAGCTGGCAAAAGGCACCGGTGGCGGTGGAAAAAAAGCAGAGGTGACGGAGGGGACGATAACCTTTCAGGCCCACTTCAATCCCGTCGCGTTTCGTAACGTCTGGGCTGTCGAGAAGTGAAGCGCTACTCCGGTTTTTTCTCAGGCCCGCCTATCTGGACGTGAATCTCCTGGCATAGTTACCGGGAGACGTCCCAAGGTGATCACGAAAGGCTCGATTCATGGAACTTTGCTCCGAAAACCCAACGATGAGAGCGATCTCGCCCATCTGCTTGCGAGTCGTGCGCATGAGCTGGCAAGCGTGAGCGATCCTCATCTGGGCAAAAAAGGATTTTGGTGACTGCCCCAATGTTTCTCTGAACCGCCGCTGAAGCGTCCGGACGGAGACACAGCACGTTTTTGCCAATGCGGGGACATCCAATTTGTTCGACTTCTGCACGCTCAAAATTCGGCAGGCCTGTGAAACGACTTCATCGGAAAAATGAAATTTGCCTCGATGCTGCGCAGGTCGTGTCGTGCCAACGAGTCCTACCACTCTGGAGCTCCCTTCATGTATCTGCACGACCGGTAACTTAGTGGTCAAAACCCAATCAGGGAGACCGTAGGCATCGATCCAAAGTTCGCCCCGATTTACAATGCGCTCCCCATTGTGAAGGACTTTTTTGTCATCCAGGGAAAAGCGCTCAGCCTGCTCTCGCGGATACAGATCGAAGACGGTTTTCCCGAGCATGTCGTCGCGGGAGCGCAACCCTAGCCGTTGTGGGATATCCTCGCTTACCATCAGGAGTCGTTCTTCAGCGTCCTTTGAGAAAAAGGACGCTGAGCCTAGGTTCTCGATAAGGTCAGCTACCTGAACTAGCCACGGAAGCTCAGCCAGCTGCTCATTGTGGCGTTTCATGTCAAACTATTGGCGTGTAGAGACTAGTTTGCAAGCAGGCTTTACCAGATGATTACAGACCATGAAATATCAAATGATCCCTCGAATACTAACGATACTCTTTGCTGTCTTTACACTGACTTTCCTGCAGCCGGAAGCCGCGTTTGGGTCACCGCAAAAACCAAATATCATCTTTATTGTTGCTGATGACCTGGGCTATGGCGAGACAGGCGCGCAAGGCGAAACTACCATCCCGACGCCGAAGATCGACGCCATCGCGCAGAGCGGCATTCGATATACGAATGGCTATGTCACAGGCCCGTTCTGCAGTGCTTCCCGGGCAGGATTTATGACAGGTCAGATTCAGAATCGCTTTGGTTATGAGTTCAATCCTATCGGAGCGAAGAACGAAGAGTCGACTCATGGCCTTCCGACGAACATTCGCACGATGGCTGATTATCTGCGAGATCAGGGCTATTCGACCGCGCTTATCGGGAAGTGGCATCTCGGTGGGACAGCCTCTTTCCAGCCTTTACGGCGCGGGTTCGATCGCTTTTTTGGATTTCTGCACGAGGGGCGTTACTTCGTGCCATACCCCTACGAGGGCACAACAACTATGCTGCGGCGTCCATTTTTACCGAATGGAAAGACCGAGGGGGTATTTCCGGTCTGGGAGCGTCAGAATTCCAAGCTCTTCTATGCGAATACCGTCAATACTCATGAACCTGCTTATGATGCTGATAATCCCTTGTATGATCAGGGACAACCTATCGAAGAAGCTGAGCATTTGACCGATGCCTTCACTCGCGAGGCTGTCAGCTTCATCCAGCATCACAAGGACGTTCCCTTCTTCCTCTATCTACCATACAGCGCGGTGCATAGTCCGCTCCAGGCCACAAACGAATACATGCAGAGGTTTGCTCATATTGAGCCACTTCAGCGGCGGATCTTCGCGGGCATGTTATCGCACATGGATGACAGTATCGGCGAGATTATGAATCAGGTCGATAGTCTAGGATTGACGGAAAAAACCCTCGTCGTATTTATCAGCGATAACGGAGGACCCACTGCTGAGTTGACATCGTCGAATGAACCACTCAAGGGAGGGAAGGGGAATCTCTCTGAAGGAGGTATCAGGGTGCCTTTTTTCGTCACTTGGCCTGACCGTATTCCAGCGAAGACTGAGAGTGATGCACCTGTCACATCACTTGACTTCCTCCCTACCTTTCTTGAGGCAGCAGGAGGGGATGTTCCGGAAGAGATGGATGGGAGTGGTCTATTTCAGGTCACGCCAGAGCTGGGCGGTAGCGCTGTCGAGAGGCCATTTTTCTGGCGGGTCGGTAAACGCACTGCCTTGCGATTTGGCGACCACAAAATCATCAGAAACGACAAGGGTATGAAGCGGAACCAGTGGGCCCTCTACAACCTGCGGCAGGACATTTCAGAAGAGAGAGATCTGGCGGAATCTCAACCCGAAACTCTCCAAAAGCTGGTAGACATGTGGGGCGAACTAGATGCGCAAATGGTAGCCCCCCTCTGGCTGCCTAGGTAGGCAGGTCGTCCTTTTTGGCTACTCATACTCCCACTTGAGCACCCATGGGTCGTTATGTTCTTCCTGAAAGGCTTTCAGCTTCTGCTGATAGGCCTTCAGGACGTCCGCGTATTCGGGATCGTAAGCGAGGTTTTTTGATTCGAAAGGATCTGTATCGATAGCGAATAACTCAAACTGGGGCCGATCAATATATTCCCCAACGGTCTTTTGGCCGTAAGGAGCATCGTTGCTTTTCTGGAATTGAGCCTGCCAGCTAGATGCCTTCCACAGGTCGGATGCAAAAGGGTAGGGGAGCTGATGAGCGATGTTCCAGATGAGCTTATACTGTCGATCACGCACGACTCGCATGGGGTAATACATCTGGATCTCGTGGAAAGTGTGGGAGGCATAGATGGTGTCTCTAGCCTCTTTGGCATTGCCCCTGACCACGGGAAGCCATGATTTGCCGTGATACGTTTTAAAAGGTTTGCCGATATTCGATGGTATTGGATGCCCGATCTCTTGAAAGTGCTTCTTGGTGTCGGTCACGCTTTTCGGACGGTTCTTTTCGGCGTCGAGAAGTTGGGCGAAGTCCAGGAGACTCGGGGTGATATCGACGTGGCTCACCATGGCGTCCGAAACCTTGCCTCGATCAGCTGCGTAGGGATCGCGAACGACAAAGGGAACCTTCAAGCCTCC
>JAHDFZ010000137.1 GCA_020627905.1 Verrucomicrobiota bacterium | reverse complement strand
AAACCGAAGTGCTTAGGAATGATCGACCTCGCGAGCCATGGCAACTGGAACATTAGGAATCAGCCCTGCGCTGGTATCTAAGTTGGCTCGATGCCTGCCATGAAGCGCAGGGAGATCACCGCAGTTTGCCGGAGCCTTTGCGCTGCGCCGCAGTTTCTGCTTGCGCCCGTCGGGGCTTGGCACGGAGAACGAAGCAGTGCTATGGAGCCTGGCTTGCCCGCTATGGAAAATTCGCTGAATCGAGCCGGGACGCCATGAGCGAAGAGACAGCGACGCGTTTCCTCGGCTCGATCGTCGAAGATGAAGAATGCTCCTATGCGACCCAAAAGCAGGCGCTCAATGCGATCGCCTTTTTTTCAAACACGTGCTCGACATTGAGGAACCCGTGTTCGGGGTGCGTCTGCGGAAGACGAGCCAGCGTGTTCCTGTCGTTCTCTCGAAGCGGGAAACGGCGGAAATCTTTGAAATGCTGGAAGAAGCGGCGGAACGGCAGCCTGCCAACAGCCAGCCTTATGCTCTGGCCGCTCGCTTACAATACGGGGCTGGTTTGCGGCGGAGCGAGCTGGTCCGTTTAGGAGACCGTTGCGGAACTATGCAAGCGATGATGAGAAAAGGTAATCGTTACGACTTCGATGCAGCTGAAGGGAGAGGATGGCAGATCTCACCCTTGGGGCCACATCCTTGATTCCGTCTGGCTGCGTTCCTCGTTGCTCAGGTAGCTACGGCTACCATCGCTTCTCGCGCCTTGCCAGCCGAAAACAGGATTGCGGTCATCGCCCGCCTAGTTCCTCAACAGTCTCCCATGCGCATCAAGGACATCGATCTGGATCGAGGCACGGTTACCGTGAGGATGGGTAAGGGCGATAAAGATCGGACGACGCTCCTGCCAAAGTCTCTGCTAGAAAATGTAGCAGCTCAGATCGAAACCGCCCGGACCGTTTGGGAGCGGGATCAGCGGGAAGGTCAAGGTGGGGTGCATTTGCCCGGTGCGCTCGGAAGGAAATTCTCTGCGGCGGGAAGCAGCTTCGCCTGGTTCTGGCTCATTCCTGCGCGCCAGCTTTCGGTCGACCCGGAGAGTGGTGTGCGGTGTCGGCATCATTTACACGGCCAGGTGCAGAACGAGGCGCTACGGCGTGCAGTCGCTGCCGCAGGTATTCAGAAGCGCGTGACGACGCATGCGTTGAGACATTCATTCGCGACCCATTTATTAGAGGGCGGCACCGACTTGAAATCCATTGATTCGGGAGCTCCGCTCGCCCCCTCACCCTCCGGGCTCCGCTTCGCTTCATTCAAAAAGCCTCCAGCCCTCGGCGTTTTTCAGGAATTACTCGGCCACGAGGACATCTCAACGACGGAGATCTATCTACACGTCACAGTGGGAAGCAATGGATTGGCCGTGACAAGTCCCTTAGATGAAATCGACTTGTCAGGAGTGAGCGTGTTCGCTGACTCGGGTGGCGCTCGTGACAAAGCGGCTTGAGCTACCAGGCGGGCTACCACCTATCTCGCTCACACTCTGTCTTTCTACCTACATTTCCTGGGACGGCACCTGGCTAATTCGTGAAATTTGTGAAATTCGTGGATTATTCTTCTAAAGCATGGCCGTAGCTCCCGAACTCTTCCTATCTCGCTCACCCTCAATCCTACATTCTCTCGTGCTGCATCTGTCTAATTCGTGTAATTCGAATAATTTGTGGATCATGCTGCTCAAGCCCGGCCACTGACCAAGTTTCCGCCTATCTCGCTCACGCTCGATCCTACATGCTAGAGCCCTCATTCCTCTCTTTGAAGGACAGCCAAACAACCTCACTTAAAACTCCGGCCAGTCGTGCTTCGGATAGCGCCCCCGCAGCTGACTGCGCACGGCGGAGTAGCTCCCTGTCCAGAAGGCCGGAAGATCATCGGTCATCTGGATGGGGCGATGGTTAGGGGCGAGGATCTCGACCCCGAGAGGGCACTTGCCATCGAGAATGTGGGGCTGCTTTGACAGTCCGAAGATATGCTGTATGAGGACAGAAACCACGGGCTGATCTGGATCGGCATAGCTGATGCGGCCTGAGCGACCATTTGCGAAGCTGTAGCGCTCCGGCACCGCCGCATCAAAGTAGCTCCGCATCGAGGACGGGACCCATGACTTGAGCGTGGGCCAGGGATCGCGATCTTTGATCTCTTTATACCGGGTGGCTCCCTGGCAGATTTCGGTCACGAGGAGCAGCCGGGTATCTTCATCGATTGCCTCGATGCCGTAATCGGGCTGGTGCCGGTGGAGGCAGTTCACCCGACCGATGAATTCATCCACCTTCTGATCCCAGCGTTTCAGTTTGAGATTCCCTGCGAGCACTTGCTGGGCGAGTAGCTCTGCCGCGAGATCCGTCGGCACCTGCCCATCGATGCGCGAGTCGAGGACCAGATCGCGAAAGCGTTTCTGAATGAGGCCGATGACACGCCGCTCCTTTTCATCGTAGACGGCCTCTCTCACATCCTGAAAGTCGTCAGGGTAGGTGGACTTGAGGACTGCGGGATCGACCCGAGTGGTTTTCGACAGGCGAGTCGTCACGGTGGCTCCCGCGACTTCGATCATCTCATTGGTGATGAACAGGCCGACTTCCTTGCCGGCCCCCACGCAGCCTTTTTCGACTGAGCCGCTGCGGCCTCCGCTGACGTGGCAGGCGAGGGTAGAGGCTGATTTTTTACAAGCCAGCTGATCTGCGAAAGCAGCCAGGAACGTGGTGGCGACGATCTCCTCTGGCGGAGCTGGAAACAGTGTCTGAGCAGTCGGCAACGGACAGCGGAGAGTGCGACATAGGCGGGTGGCGAGCTGATCTACCTCACGGCAGGCCTGATGATGAATGCCCCAATCACGGCAGCGCTCATAGGGGAAGTTCAGCTGCTTGAGCTGTGACCAGGCACGGATGAGGGCCAGCCAATCTGTGCAGTCGTCGGGCTCAGCGAAATCTTCAGGCATGAGATGGCTCTGCTGAAATCGACGGTGGGGAAACAAATCCCGACTTTCTGCCATAGCGGCGATAAGGCAGAAGAAGCTGCCGGAGTTCTGAGCTGCCCCTTCGATGGCGAGGCGGGCATAGCGGGGAGCAATGGGAAGCCTACCCATGAGTCTACCAATCTCGGTGAGACGGGAACTCCCGTCTATCGCGCCAAGCTCCCTGAGGAGCTGCAGGGCCTTGTCAAAGGCCTCCGCCTCCGGTGCTTCGAACCAGGGGAACTCCTCAAGAGATTCCACTCCGCTGGCGAGTAGCCAGAGGAGGCAGGAGGAAAGATCCGTCCGATGAATCTCCGCCGGGACTCTGGGCAGCCGCTGATGATGGGAGTTCTCGCTCCACATCCGCAACACGGTGCCTGGCCTGACGCGCCCGGCCCGCCCGGCCCGCTGAGCGGCGGAAGCCTGAGAAATGGGCTCGATGAGCAGCGTCTGCGTTTGCCGCCGATGGTCAAAGCTGCTGCGGCGCTCCAGCCCGCTATCAATGACCAGAGTCACGCCATCGATCGTTAATGACGTCTCTGCAACATTGGTCGAGAGGATGATCTTCCGGGCAGATCCGGACGCGAGTGCTTTATCCTGCTTTTCCGGGGATAGCTCACTGAAGAGCTCGTGGATCTCTAAATCTTTCGTCCATTTGCACCGTTTCAGTGCCTCGTGCGTCTTGCGGATTTCGAAGCGTCCGGGGAGAAAGATGAGGACATTCTGCTGCTCTGCCAGGGCGTTCGGGGTCTTCTGAAAATACTGACTGCTGGCAGCGGCCAGGTGATCCCAGATTTTTTCGCTCGCTCCTTTCTTACCGGCTGTGCGACTTGGGAGGAACACTTCCTCGACCGGGTAGCAGCGGCCATCGCTTCGCAGACCTACGGCATCTTCTCCCAGCCAGTCCAACAGGGATGCGCTGTCGAGGGTGGCGGACATGAGAACCAGCTTGAGATCCGGCCGCGTCTCCTGCACCTGGGCGGCGCGAGCGAGCGATAGATCGGAGAACACGTTCCGCTCATGAAATTCGTCGAAGACAATGGCGATAATTCCGCGAAGGGTTGCGTCCTCGGCCAGACGTCGAAGGAGGATCCCCTCGGTGACGAAACGAACTCGGGTGTTTTTTCCTCCGACGAATTCGTCCCGTATCTGGTAGCCGATGCGCTGCCCGAGGGGTTCTCCCAGCTCGTAGGCGACCCGTTTGGCAAGGGCTCTGGTGGCTAATTTTCGCGGCTGGAGCACCCAGATTTCGCCGCTGGTTTCATCGAGGGCGTCCAGCAGATATTGCGGGACCTGGGTAGACTTTCCGGAGCCGGTAGGAGCCTCGATGACGATCCGGCATCGTTCACGATCGAGAGCAGCTACGAGATCTGCCCGGATCTCGGTGATCGGTAGCCGGTCTGGCGCGCCGCTCATGGCTATGAGAGAGTGGGGGAGGGCTAGACCGGCTCTCAAGACTCGGCTGATCTCTGCCGATTCAGATAGTATTCGATCGAGTCGACGAGTGCTCGCCAGCTGGCCTGGATGATGTTGGTGCTGACGCCGACGGTGCCCCAGCTCTCGTCCTTTGTCCCGCTGAGGATGAGCACGCGGGTCCGAGCAGCGGTGGCGGAACTGCTGTCGATGATACGAACTTTATAATCCTGAAGCTCCATGTCGTCGATTTCAGGGTAAAACTTGACGAGTGCTTTACGCAGGGCTGCATCCAGGGCGTTTACCGGGCCATCGCCTTCCGCTACGACATATTCCTTTTGCCCATCGACGGTCAACTTTACCGTAGCCGAGCAGGTATCGTATTTGGCAGCGCCGTCGCGTCGATAGGTGCAGTGATACTCCTGCAGGGTAAAAAAGCTGCGGTAGCTCTTGAGCTTTCGGCGCAGCATGAGTTCGAAGGATGCTTCGGCCGCCTCGAATTCATAGCCCTGTTCCTCCAGCTCTTTCACGTGAGCGAGGATTTCCAGTGCTTCGTCCGAGCCTTTCTCTACCGGTAGGCCCAGATCCTCTGCCTTCATCAGCACATTCGATTGGCCGGAGAGTTCAGAGATGAGAATGCGCTGACGGTTGCCGACGGTCTCAGGTGGGATGTGCTCGAAGCTGTGGGCGACTTTCTGCACCGCGTTGACATGCATGCCGCCTTTGTGGGCGAAGGCTGTCGACCCGACATAGGGGGCGCGAATGTTATGGGTTTGATTCGCGAGATCATCGACGAAGTGAGCCAGATGGGTGAGCTGCCCGAGGTCTTCGACGACGGGGCGACCCATTTTGAGCTGCAGGTTGGGAGCGACGGTTGTGAGATTGCAATTCCCAACCCGCTCGCCGAAACCGTTGACCGTGCCCTGGATCTGCGTCGCGCCCGATCGGACAGCTGCCAGGGCGTTCGCCACTGCTACCCCGGTATCATCGTGGGTATGGATGCCAACGGGGATGCCGAGTGTCTGACAAACGACAGCCGTGATCTCCTCGACTTCATGAGGCATCGTCCCGCCGTTGGTATCGCAAAGCACGAGGAAATCTGCGCCCCCTTCCTTTGCCGCCTGTAG
Organism: Verrucomicrobiota bacterium; assembly: GCA_020627905.1. GTDB lineage: Bacteria > Verrucomicrobiota > Verrucomicrobiia > Verrucomicrobiales > DEV007 > Arctic95D-9. Next base: position 4,541 of record JAHDFZ010000137.1, on the reverse strand, counting down.
GGTCGCGAGAGCGTGTTCCGAAGAGTCCTTGTAACCGTCAAAGAAATGCTCAGCGTCATAACAGACTTCCCGCCCGTTCTCTTTGAGAAAGCGGGTGGTGTCGCGAATCATCGCCTGGTTCTCCTCCTCTGTCGTCCCGAGGACTTCTGTGACGTGGAGCCTCCAGCTTTTCCCGAAAAAGGTAACGACGGGAGTTTTTGCCTCCAAAAGGGTCTGCACCTGCGGGTCATCCTCGACAGCGATTTGCTTGCGACGGGTGCTACCGAAGGCTGTGATTTTGGCGTTTTTCCACTCCAGATCGGCGGCTCTTTCGAAGAACGAGACATCCTTCGGGTTCGATCCGGGCCAGCCTCCCTCGATGTAGTGCATGCCGAAGGCATCCAGCTCCTGTGCGATGCGAATCTTATCGAGTGATGAGAAATTCACTCCTTCTCCCTGAGTGCCATCGCGCAGAGTCGTGTCGTAGAGAAACAAGGGGGCGGTATCGTTAGCGGCCATGATCGGAAAGCGTGGGAAGACAGAGGCTAAGCCTCAAGCTCGGCTTTTAATGGGCCGCAAGGATAAGAGGTGAAGATCAAAAAGCAACGCGATTCCTATCTTCCTTCCTTACGCTGAGCTGTTTCTCACTTCGCCTTGGCAAGCATCAATTTTTTGGCAAATGCAGGCTTCTCCGGCACGGAATAAGAATATACTTGATCGATCAGGGTTCTTTCGATGGAGACCCAGGTTTCTCCGCCCGCCATGTCTAGACAGTAGCTGCGCGAGCCGCTGTTTGAGAATCTACTAATCGCCGAAGCAAGGCGGCAGTTTGATGATCCTGGAGAAGAAGTGCTGCGTAATGCCTCGACCGCCAGGGCTGCCTGCCAATAGTGGTTCGAGTTGATCCTGTGACCATCCATCAACTGATTCGCTGGCAGTAGACCAAGCCGACCGGCAGAGCGGCAGCGCCGCTCACGAAGGATCTCGGACATGCCGCTATCGTGAAACTCGATCTGGGCTAAGGTAGCGATTCCTTCGTGCAGCCAACCGTTGTCAGATGGAATCGATCCGTAATTTTCGAGTAGAGAGTGGACGAATTCATGGGTGTAAACCGGACGAACACTGCCGTGCTCCGGGCTGTAGTAGGAAAATGCAGCGCCGCATACGGCATACCCTGAACTGATGCCTGCGGAAGTGCGTATCGCGAACTCGGAAGCGGTTTGGCCTAGCAGGACCTTGTATTCTGATTCATCCGCCGCGATGAGAAAAGCCGGCTTTGCATGAGGGGTTTCAGAAGTCAGGTAGGGGTAGCTGCTCTGGTAGTAGCTCCACACGTCATCCAGATGCTGGGCCAGTTCTGAAAGGTCCAAATCTTCAGACGTGGTGATGATGTGGCATGCTTCTATCTCAAGCGACCGGATGTTGCCCTTGCTGGCCCGCGCCATCAGACGCTTCCAGTTGTCTCCGCTAAACGATGGGGCCGGATATTCCGCGGAGGAGCTAAGATTGGTTTGGAATGGTGATGCCGCCCCGACAAGTGACAGATCATCTAAGGTGAGCTCGATCTTCGTGACGTTCGACCAATGGGACAGAAATACACCTTTGGAACGGATCTTCGAAAGGGGAAAGGAGAGCTTGTTACCTCGCCAATGAAAGGGGTGGAAGGTCTTCTCGAAGTGGTCGTCGCAAGTTTCACTGCTGAAAGAGACGGTGAGAAGTCGAGGGGGTTCCGAAAGGTTATCGAAGCTGATTTCTAATTCGCCCCTGTCCAGCAATGAGGCTTTTAACGTGTCGAGGCTTCCAGAAAATAAACACGCTCCGTTGAACAGAGTTCCATTGCCGAAGGGAATTTTTTCTGTTCGGGGGATCGCTTTTTTATCTTCTAGCGTTCTGGATGTGTTGAAAAGCGAGGAGATGGGAATGGCCTCCGCGAAAACATTTCCAGAAAAGACGGCGAGAATGGCGAAATATGCGGAAACTGCTCTCATACGACAATCGGGAGGGATTGTTTGCAAGACCTCTTCTTATTCCTGAGGGCCTAAAGCCCCTTGTTTGAACAAGCTGACATTACTTACGCTTTTTTTGTATCAGATTTGTCACGTGAATGGCAATCATGAATGGAACCAAAGAGATGACGCATTTTTCTGCGTTTTATGCTTGTCTAGTTTCGATGCGTCTGATCTCGGGTGGCGCTTTTTTAATGTTTGAAAACAACTAGTTCGCGTTTCAGTGGTTCCTAACTGGTCAGGTTTCCTGATCCGCGACCAATCTTATGAAAATCTTTCGTTTCGCTCTGTTTCTCCTTTTCATTGGAGTTGGCGTCTTTGGCTACAAGGGACTCGGCAAGAAGAGCGAGGTGGCGGCCTTTCCTCGCGGTCGGGAAAAGCCAATGCAGGTAGAAGCGATACGTCTCGCTGCAGAGAGCTTCCGCCCCACGATTTCCAGTCGAGGTTTCGTCACATCTGCTCAGCGAGGCATGTTGAAACCGGAGGTTGCCGGAGTGGTTGCGTCGATTGCTGACAATTTCGATACGGGGTTTTCGTTTGAGAGAGGGGACATTCTACTGGAACTCAGAAAGTCCGACTTTGAGGCAGCTGTCGCCTCTGCCCGGGCAGAGATCGGGCGTCTGGAGGCTGACTCAGGAGAAGGCTCGGCGAGATGTGGCGCTCTCATCCTGGCGAGAGGTGAATGGCACGCGCTCTCAGCCATCGCCCCTGGTGGCGCGCGAGCCGCAGATCCAGCAGGCTGAGGCTGCTCTTGCTGCCGCAGAGCTCCGTCTGGCGGATGCTCAGCGGGCAGTTAACTCTGCTTCGATCCGCGCTCCTTTTGCCGGGCGCGTCGTCGAGAGGAATGTTCAAATCGGTGAAAATGTCACCCCGGGGAGCGTTCTTGGGGAGATCTTTTCAGACGAGACCCTGCGCCTGGAGGTAGAGCTCTCTCTTTCTGCTTTTCAGCAGATCGATCAGGCAGCAGCTGCTAAGGGTGACCTGGTTACCATTCCTGGCCTAGCCGGCTGGCAGGCGAAGATGGTAGGGTCGAGTGGCCAGCTTTCCGGGCGGAGCCGTATGGTCACCGTGTTGTTTGAACTCTCCCCTTTGTCTGACCAGCCTGCCGCTCCCTACCAGCCGCTGCTGGGTGAGTTTCTGGAAGTCGGCATTCCCGGACGCCCCTTTACCTCCTCTTACATCCTCCCGGCGCAGGCCGTCCGCCCGGGTGGGGAAGTGATCGTCATCGATGAAAAAGATCGGATCGTGCGCACGGCGATCACCCCTGTCTATTCTGATCCCGAGCAGGTTGTCATCGACGCCCGTGTCTCGCCCCTGAAACCGGGGGCCCTTGTTTGCATCACGCCGATCGCGTTTCCAGCAAACGGTGCCAAGGTGCAGCCAATTATCGATGGTGTCGCTCCGCAGGTAGATACAGCCGAGGACAAACCGCGTGGCAAGCCGAATCGGAATTGATCGGAAGTTTTGCATTTGGAGAGGAACTCTGCCTCTCCTCTGGCGCTTTTTTTTGTTGGGTATTTCGTCAGCCTCGGGTGTTCGAATTTGATGGCAGATTTAGGGTGGCTTTTTCGTTGTCTCTCGCGTCCTATCTCGCGTAAAAGCATTCGGTATGGTTTATTGTCGGGGATTCTCCGACACGCCAGTCGCTAGCGCGTCTCCGAAACAAGTCCTATGACTGCCACCCCTCCGCCGCAAAAAAAGCAACTGAGACAGGGCCAATCCTTGTCGACCGGCACTTCTGCACCCAGTCTATCGCCCGAGGACGTTCTTAGTCCCCTGCAGAATTTGTTTGCCAGGAGCTCGGACCCTGCGGGTTTCGTGCAGGGCTTTGCCGAGTATGCGCGGCTGTTGGTCGGCGCATTGGCAGTTACTCTTCATGAAGAGGTGGAGGGAGGGAAACCCAAGGTGGTCGGTTTTTCGGCGGTGGCTGTCCGGCCAGAGCAGCAGAAGCAGCTGGTCCCTCATCCGGATGAAGTCGGGAGAACCTTGAAAGCACGCCGAGGGCGAAAGGTCAACGTGCCGATCGATGGACGGCAGCATGCCTTTCTGCTTGTGCCTCTGAAAATCAGCGATTCACCATCCATCTGCCTCACCGCCTGTCTCGGTCCTGAGCGCATCGGATTCGCTGATCCCTGCTTCTCTCTTCTCCATCTAGCCACTCAGCTGCTCATTCAGCGCGAAATCCTTTCCGATGCCAATGAACAGACGGCAGCATTTCACCAGGCGACCCTACTGGTAGAGATGTTCTCCCGCACGGGGGAGGCTGACACCCTGAAACGGTCCCTCTTCACCCTTGCTACGGAGCTTGAGAAGTTCTTCGGCTGTGAGCGGGTAGCGGTCGGTCGCACTCGCGGCCGACGGTGCAAGGTGCTGGCGATCTCGGGTGTCAGTGCCGAGGAGAAGCGCACGCTCGCCACCACCCAGCTGGCCGGCGCGATGCGCGAGGCCTGTGCGGTGGATAATTTCACCGTGTGGCCGGGGCAGCCCGACCTCTATGAAAATGCCATCATCTCAGCCAATCAGGACGACCTCCTGCATTCCTTCAAAGCAGGGCGG
>JAHDFZ010000136.1 GCA_020627905.1 Verrucomicrobiota bacterium | reverse complement strand
TTAGAGGAATTACATGAGCTGGTCGCCACGCTTGAGATCGGCATCATCGGCTCAGCCTGCGTCTTTGTGCGCGACTCTAACAAGCGCTACCTCACCGGCACCGGCAAGTGCGCGGAACTGATCGAAGAAGCTCATCAGCTGGATGCTGACTGCATCATCTTTGACAACGAGCTCTCCCCCACTCAGCAGCGGACCTGGGAGGAAGCTGGGCAGATGACCGTCATCGATCGCGAGGAAGTCATCCTCGACATCTTCAAAATGCGCGCGCAGACGAAGGAAGCTCGTCTGCAGGTCGAGCTGGCCCGCATGCAATACGCCTTCCCGCGCCTGCGCAAAATGTGGTCCCACCTCGACCGACAGGGTGGCGGAGGCAGCTCCGGTGGCGGCGGTGGTGCCGCTCGAGGTGAAGGAGAGCAGCAAATCGAGGTCGATCGCCGTCTCGCCCGCAAGCGGATCGATCGGATCAAATCTGAACTCGCCGAAGTCCGCCGAAACCGCCAAACGCAGCGTAAGGCGCGAGCGAATGACGGGATCTGTCAGGTATCGATCGTGGGCTACACCAACGCCGGGAAAAGCTCCCTGCTCAATGCCATGGCCGGGGCGAGCGTCCTGGCTGAGGATAAGCTCTTCGCGACACTCGACCCGACGACCCGCAGGATCGAGCTCCCGGACGGGCAACCGCTGCTGATTACTGACACGGTTGGATTCGTCAGGAACCTTCCACACCGCCTCGTCGAGGCCTTCAAGGCGACGCTCGAAGAGGCTGTGCTAGCCGACTTTCTCGTCCATGTTCTCGATGCCAGCTCACCCGAGATTTTCACCTTCTACGAAACCACCATAGAAGTGCTGGAGGAACTCGGAGCCGCCGACAAGCAGACGCTGGTCGTTCTCAATAAATTCGACCTGATCGCCGAAGATAACGAGCGCTGTCATGAGCTGCTCAACTATTTCGGCGAAGACGCCATCTTCACCTCAGCTGCCGAGGGCATCGGGCTGGACCGCCTTGCCGATCGCATGACAGACCTCGTTGCTGATCGGGTGCAGCGTGCCAGCCTGCGCATTCCCCAATCCCGGCAGGACATGGTAGCTCTCCTCCACCGTGAGGCGAAGATCCTCTCACAGGAATATGAGGGAAATGACATTCTGCTGACTGCCATTCTGCCCCACACGATTGCCCATCGGTTTGAGGAATTTCAGTCTAACGACTGACCGCGCGCATCAGCTCATACACCCTTTTCTGCTCAGGCTCGATGTCCTGACGCTTCGTCTGCGTGAGGAATACGCCGATCACCCCATGCTGAAGATCGATCCAGCAATCGCCCCCGGAGGAACCGGTGTGCCCCACGATCTGTGGTCGACCGTCACGATCCACGTCCCTGACAAACATTCCACCCATGGTTGTTTTACTCCGCTGAGCCTTGGAAAAGAAAGTAGCTCTAGCTTCCGGTGAGAGAAACTCCTCGTCACGCCATCCAAGGAGCGCCTGCAGCCAGATCACCAGGTCAGGTGCTGTCGAAATGACGCCGCCACCCGAGGAGGAGTATTCTGCGTCAGGAACCAGTCGCCTCGCCCTTCTGACGATAAGACTCCCGTTGGCTCCCTTTTCGTAGGCCGTTGCCAATCTTGAGGTGATCGCATTTTCCCTGCTCCGGTAGCCAGTTGCCCGTAAACCAAGCGGTGAGCTCAGTTCTCGTTTCAGGAGAGCATTTCGATTTTTCGAAGAAGCCACTTCCAGACATCTCGCCAGCACATCCGTGCCGAGGCCACTGTAGGCAAAACGAGTGCCAGCACCCGCCCCTGGCGGGTGGCGATGAGGATATGCAGCAACAACTTGAGCGAGTGAAAGACCTGCCGTCCATTCAGACAACCAGGGCCGTGCAGAGAGAGACCGGTCGGCAGGTAAGCCAGAGGTGTGAGTGATCAGTTGCTGGACGAGCATCCCGCGATCCACAGGCTCGAAAGCGGTTATCCACTGAGATACCCGATCACTTAGCTGAAGCAGCTGCTTATCCTGCAGCCTGAAAGCGACCGTAGCGAGCATCGGCTTGCTGATAGAGGCGACCACCACCGGCGTATCGAGTTGAAAAGGCTTCTGAGCTTCCACGTCAGCGTATCCGAAGGCATGAGCAAACAGCATTTCGCCATCCTTCTGGAGGAGCGCCACGCCACCAGCGATGGCGCCTTTTTCGACTGACTCATCGAGGAAACGCTGGAGGGATAAGGCATTCTCGCGAGCCACGGCCGGAGACGAGAGCAGTTGGCTGGCGATAACAAGCAGAGCGATGAGGCTCAGTTTCATAGAGGCAGGATAACACGGAGACTGGCGAAAGGGTGAGAAAAAGCTAGGGGCGTCGTCTCCATGGCGATGACCAGGTTCAGGTTAGTTTCTGAGCTTACAGGGGACCACCCGCTCTTCCTCGGAATCCTGCCTTCAGCAGTTTTAATTAAAATCCTAAATCGCTTGCAACGGCAAGGGGCCACTTCACACTTTTGCGCATCGCTGGTCAGAAGTGCGGATCTTGTTTCAGCGAAATCGATAGCGATCGTGTAGAATGCGAAATTCCACCACCAAGTGTTCGGTTTACACCGCATTATCGCTTCTCTTGTGCTCTGTTACCATTGCCAATGATGAGCCAACCAACGCGAAAGAAGCTAAAGCAAAGGAGATCCAGCAGGAGCAAGAAGCTCAGAAAAAATTTGCTATTTGGGTAAAAGAGAAATCGCCTGAGCAGCAAAACTGGGAGCGCATTCTTAAATCACAACTGGGTGCTTTCTATTATCCTCGTTATCAAAACGCAAAATTGCAGGGCCTCCCTACTGCTTGGGACTTTGTGCAGGATGACCCAAAACTGCCACGTATTCTCATTATCGGCGATTCGATATCACGAGCCTACACCCTTCCTGTGCGACGGCAACTTAAGGGCTTGGCCAATGTCCATCGTGCACCCGCAAACTGCGGCCCAACCGCCAACGGTCTCGCGAAACTCGACATCTGGCTGGGCGACAAGGACTGGGACATCATTCATTTCAACTTCGGGATTCATGACCGTGCCACCCCGCTCGATCAATATGAGTCGAATCTAAAGCGACTCGTCGAGAATCTTCTCCCTCGGACCAAAATTCTGGTTTGGGCAAACAGCACGCCGATTCCTGATGTAGCGGAAACGTTCTCCGCTCAATCCATAGTTGACCGCAATAAAGTCGCGGCCTCAATCATGAGCGAGAACGGCATTCCGATTAATAACCTCTTTTCCAAGATCACACCGCACTTAGCGGAGTATCAACTCAAGGACGACTGCCACTACACCAAGGAAGGCAATCAATTCATCGGAGATGCTGTCTCGGCATATTTGAAGCCTTTGCTAGAGGATCTGGACAAAAACTAGATGGCGCATTGCTAGAAATCCCACTCGTAGAGGAATCGGTAACGAGTTCTTTGTTTGGCAAGGTCTCGCTTGTCCAGGGTTCAGGTCTCTTCGTCGACCGCAAATCTAACGATTTCCGCTACGGGGATGCATCACGAGGATAGGGAACCTTTGTGACGTTTGAAACGAGTTAAGGTTTCCTCGCGCTCGCCGCTGTGGTCGCAAATTGGTTCCACATAATGGGAGTTTAACTTGGTCCCTGGCTCGGGGATTTTTGAAAGCGTTTGGGGGCTACTTTCCCTAGACCGGGCACCTAGCGCTTGACGTAGCTACCATCTGGGTCAACCCGTCCCGTTTGTGTCCAAGCGTTCTGGATTCGGAGATAGGACACTGCATCAGCACCAGTTCCGGCCGACCACTGTCAGCCTCCACTGAGAAGTGGTCCCAGAAAACGGAGCCAATGGGATAATGAAGGATTGAAGCCATTAGTAGCGTCAGCAACAGGTCAGTAAGCTCCAGGCGCAAAGTGTAGCCGCTCATCAGGTCAAAAGCCCCCTGCAACCGTAAGCCCGCCCCACGGTAAACGTTATAGCTGCAACTCGCGAGAACCTCATCAGCCAAATGGTCAGGTAGGTCAATCTTGGAGTAGTCTTCGACGAGGATTCGTCCAACACTGGCAGCGCTTCGCGGTTTCTGATCACGAAGCCGCTGTCACGCAGGCGTTCTCCGAGGATCTCTCGGAAGAAATCGACTGCTTCGCTATCGACTCTTTCCTACAGAGCTTGCTTGGAAACAGTGTTACATTTGTCGTCGCCAATTCGTTCATCACTATGAATTGAGTCTAGTCGCATATCGACTGCTGAAGCAAGCAGACGCATAGAAGCTTTGCCTTTGCAGACAGCTAGCATGAGGCCCTGGACGAAGTCGGTCAGTTGGAGCTTCCTCGCCACGCTATACATCCAGCGAGTGCGACGAGCGAACTTTTCAAGACTGACGAGGCAGTTGAGGATAATCCCTTTGAAGACGAGAGGTAGTTTTGAAATATTCACCCTCAACGGGCTGCGTAGGAGCCCGCGTCAAATAATTTATTCACAAATCGCTATCCATCAACGGTTTGCAAACACTACAGTTCACACCAATCGGACTGGATTCTCACGTCAATAGCTCCGCATCGGACACTGCTATTGACGCGCAACTCGGGTCGCAAAAAAAGCCGCTACCCGGTGCGGGTAGCGGCTTTTGGATCAGCAGGTTGCTGAGAAAGAAATCCTACAGGCTTTTCGCCACAGATACGAGGTTCTCGGTGCTCATCCCAAGCTCAGCCATGACGGTGTTGCCAGGGGCACTGATGCCGAAGCGGTCGATGCCGACGACTTTGCCCTCAGTGCCGACATACTTCCACCAGAGACCGGAGACACCGGCTTCGATAGCAGCACGCTTCGTGCAGGCTGCCGGCAGCACCGACTCTTTGTAGTCATCTGACTGACGATCAAAACGCTCGAAGCAAGGAACGGAAACGACGCGGACTCCGCTGCCGATCTCTTTCGCCGCTGTCATAGCGAGGTCAAGCTCACTACCCGTCGCGAGGAGGATCATCTGCAGATCACCTTCCTCTTTGTGCGCGACGTAGGCACCGCGCATGACACCTTCGCGACGCTCAGCCACACTCAGCGTGCTCTGGCTGGCCACGCCCTGACGAGAAAGGATGAGAGCCGTAGGTCCGTCCTTTTTCTCGATCATGGCAGCGAATGCGCCCGCCGTCTCTTCCTCATCACCAGGACGGATGACGTCGAGGTTCGGAATGACGCGGAGACCGCTCACGGTCTCGACTGGCTGGTGCGTAGGACCGTCTTCACCGACACCTACAGAGTCGTGAGTGAAGATGTAGCCAACAGGCAGCTCCGCGAGAGCCGCAAGACGGATCGATGGTCGAAGGTAATCAGCGAAGACGAGGAAGGTCGCGCCTGTCGTGCGGAAGATCCCGTCATAGGCGATACCGTTGCAGATCGCGCCCATGGCGTGCTCACGAATGCCATACCAGATGTTCTTGCCCGTGAAGTTCTCGGGAGAGAAATCGCCACCATCCTTGATGTAGTTTTTCGTCGATCCGAACAGATCAGCACTACCGGTGATGAAGTTCGGCACCTCTTTGGCGACAGACTGGATGACGGTGCCGCCAGTGGCACGAGTAGCGCCCGCTGCGCCGACCTCGGGGATAGACGCCAGGAGATCTGCACCGAATTCGTTGGCTACACCCTTCTCCAGTTCCTCTGCCAGGGCAGGGTTCGCTGACTTCCAGGCGCTGTAGGTGGCTTCCCACTCTGCATGGGCGTCTTTGAGCTGCTCACCGAGCTCTGCAAAAAATGCTTTCGTCTCGTCAGAAACATAAAAGGTCTCTGACGGCAGGCCGAGCCCCTTACGCGCCTCTTCAGCATGGTTCGCACCACCTTCACCGTGCGCACCTGCTGTGCCGGCTACCTGTGGGATTCCACGACCGATTTCAGTCTTCGCTTCGATGAGCTTCGGCTTACCGTTTTTGTTCGCTTTGGCATCCTCGATCGCTTTTTTCAGCGCATCCATGTCGTGGCCGTCTACTTGAACCGCGTCCCAGCCGAATGACTCAAAGCGGGCACAAGCGTCGTAGCTTTGTGACTTGTCAGCCATCGCATCGAGCGTCACGTCGTTTGAATCATAAATGAGCACGAGATTGTCGAGCCCATTGTGACCGGCGAAGGCAATGGCCTCTGAGGCAACACCCTCCTGGAGACAGCCGTCTCCAGCCAGGCAGTAAATCGTCTGGTCGAAGATCGTGTGCTCTGCTGTGTTAAACTTAGCTCCGGCCATCTTGGCGGAGAGTGCGTAACCGACGGCATTGCCGACACCCTGACCGAGAGGGCCTGTGGTAGCCTCGACACCATCTGTCTCGTGATACTCGGGGTGACCAGGAGTAAGACTGTGGAGCTGACGGAAATTTTTGAGCTGCTCGAGGTCGAGGTTAAAGCCAGCGAGGTGGAGCCAGCCATAGATGAACATGGAACCGTGGCCGGCGGAGAGGATGAAACGGTCGCGGTTCAGCCACTTCGGAGCGCTTGGGTCATACTTCATAATATCACCGAAGAGGACGGCTCCGATTTCAGCGGCTCCCAGTGGGAGACCCAGGTGGCCTGAGCTGCAGGCGTGGACGGCATCGATAGCCAGGCCGCGGGCTTCTGTAGCAGCCTGGGCGAGAGCGGTGTGGTTCAGTTCACTCATATTTCGTTTTCGTTGTGTGTGTAATCGGTCGAGAAATCTTCAAAAATGTCTCTTTCCGCCTACCTCAGCCGTGATCCCCAGTGAATCAAGTGTCGAATCGCGACAGTTTCATGAAATTCATGCATACTTGCGAAAAATAAGGTGCATAAAACGATGACTAGCATCACGAAGCGCTTTCAGTGTGCCGACAAAAAATGCTTCCTTTTTGTCTGCTCTCGACTGAGGATACCGGTCTCATGATACAAGCACACGGCCGACTGCTGGGGATCCGCTTATTTTTCCTTCTGCTCTGCGTTCTCGGAGGCTGGCTGCTGAGTCTCGGAGGATCGGTCGAGTCGCAATGGATCTATTTACCTGCGGCTTTTTGTTTCGGACTGCTTGTCATCCTGGTGGACAAGTCCCTTCACACATTCAGCATCCGCTCATTTTCACATGGGACAGTCGGGATGATGATCGGCTTTTTCGGGGCGTGGCTGATGACCCGTGTCCTTGAGGAGACTGCGCCGGCGTCAGACGCATCGCAGGCAATCCGCATGGGCTGCTACCTCGGGCTGGGATTCCTAGGCACCATGATGGCCCTCCGCAGCAAACGAAACGAATTTTCTCTGCTCATTCCCTATGTAAAATTCCGCAAAGAGTCGACTGAGGACCTACCGCACATTATTGATGCCGATGTCATCGCCGACGGGCGAATTCTCGCCATGGCAAAGACGGGCTTTCTCCAGGGGGAGTTGATCGTTCCCTCTTTTGTGCGTGATGAAGTTCATTCCTGGGTAGCTGCCGAGTCAGAGGTGAGCCAGGAGCGCGGGCGACGCGCGCTTGACACACTGGACGGCTTGCAAAAATCAACCTCTGTCAGTGTCACCTTTCAGGAGCCGATCAGCGACGGCTTCTCCGAGTCAGAAAAGGGAATGATCGATTTTGCCGAACAAATCGACTGCCGCATCCTCTGTGTAGCCAAGGACCGCTACCCCTCCGCGCGCCTGCAGGAGGTGCAGCTGCTAAGTCTTAACGATCTGGAAGAAGCCATCCGCCCAATTTTGCAAGTGGGTGATCTCATCAAGTTAGAACTTGTGAAAGCGGGGAAAGATCCGCATCAGGCAGTCGGGTATCTGGCGGATGGGAGCATGGTCGTCGTCAATCAGGCTGAGGCAAAGATCGGATCGCACCAGCTGGTCACCATCGCCAGCGTCGTCCCCACTAGTGCTGGTCGCTTAGTTTTTGCAGAGCTAGCCGAAAACGGAGATTCCTAAGGATTGCGCTTGGCCGAGGAGGAGAAATTTGTCATTATGAAGAGTGCGGGAGTATTTCTCTCGCGATTCATACAATGGCCGAGCCTAACCGCTCTGCCCCTTATAGATACCAACCAAATAGAAATATATGAAACAGATACAAACAACGCGGAAGAGGCGATCTGCCTTTACCCTCATTGAATTGCTAATCGTTGTGGCGATTATCGGCATTCTTGCGACAATTGCCGGTCCTGAAGCATTCAAAGCTCTGGAAAAAGCTCGCGCACAGAAATCAGTCACTCAGGTAAAAGGGATCGTCGATCAGATGAAAACCTGGGCGCTCGATAATGACGGATACTTCCCATGGCGCGGAGCGAGTGAGGACGGAGAGAAAGGTGAGGATTTCGGCACCTCTGTCGATGCTTTTCAGTTCCTTCTTGATGAAAACCTCGTCGATACAGAGGCCACTTTCTACAACAAAACCGAGGACGCTGACCGGAAAGACGAACCGAATGAGGACTACGAGCTGACTCCTGAAGAAGTCGTCTATGGTTACACGACAGGGCTCAGCACGAGTAAATACTCAAATACGCCGATCGTTTTCGACGGGATGATGTCGAATGACGGCACATTTGATGATCGCCACCCATGGCTCGCTATGAAGAAGGCTGTCGTCGGCACAGTCGGTCAGGGCGTCATGCTCCTTGACCTGACCTCAGACCAGGAAGGCGCCACAGCTATGGGTGCCGGTGGGAACATCGAAAACGTTTTCGACGAGCGTGAGGGTAAGGGCGAAGGCGGTTGGCTTGATGCCGACCCAGACGACGTCCTGCTACCTGAGTAATTTGTTTACATCCACCTTGAGAAAAAGCCCAGAGTCGCGACGATAGCGGCTCTGGGTTTTTGCGTTTCTGAATCCGACACAGCGCGAACCTGCTTCGGCATCGCTATTCTATGCTTTCACGCCTTCCTTCCCCCCATCAACGATATGAAAAACACGTCACTTCATGCCCTTTCCGCAGCCACCGTTGCCCTAGCAGCATTTTTCACCGCCTGTTCCCCGAACGCCTCCGAGCAATCGGGGGTCGAAATCCTCTTCAACGGAAAAGATCTGACCGGTTGGGAAGGCAATCCTGAGAGCTGGAAGGTGGAGGACGGGTTGATCCTCGGAGAAGCAAACCTGGAGGAAAGCCTTCCGCATAACCAGTTCCTCGTCTACCAAGGAGAGCCCGTTGAAGACTTTGAGCTGACAGTGGAGCTGAAGCTGGATAGCGAAAAGAACAATTCAGGGATCCAATACCGAGCTCAGGCTCATGAAAAGAACGAGTATGGTCTGGTAGGTTATCAGTGCGACGTCCACGCCTTTCCCTGGGCACATGGCATGGTTTACGACGAGCAGCGTCGTGGCCTCATTTCTAAGCGAGGTATGCAGGTCGTCCTCCCTGCGGACGGCTCTAAATCTCGCGTGATCGGTGATCTCCCACAGGAGCCGGTTTTCGAAACGGGTGTTTTCAACACCTACAAAGTCACTGCTAAAGGCAACCATGTCATCCACGAGGTGAACGGTGTCAAAACCGTGGAATTCTGGGACCACGATCCCGAGAAGCGCTCCCTTAGCGGGTCCATTGGCATTCAGCTCCACCGCGGCGGCCCGATGAAGGTGGCCGTGCGCAAAGTAGAGCTCAAACGTCTGCCGAAGGCAGAGCTGACCGCTCCGGAGGCGACCCCGATCCCGGACGACGCACCGTCGGCTAACCCACCGAAGAAGAAGCCTGCTCCTAAGCCGAAAAAGAAGCCAGCTCCTAAGCCAGCACAGCCTCAGGCAGCTGAATAACGCAGTATTTTACCGTGAGGCGCGAACGAGCCATTTGCACATAGGGCAGGAGCAGCGCACGCTGTTCCCATGCGCTCAATCTGGCTCCTGACTTTGCTATTCCTCTCGACCGCAACAGCGGAAGAACAAGTTCGATCTCCATTCACTTACCCCGCAGAGGGGACCGAGCAACTCCTCCCCGGAGTGGGCGAACTGCGCCGGTATCCTGGCCTCATCAGCGGCTGGGAAAAGAGGCGCACTCTCTTCGCCGACAGCAAGGATCGTGAAAAGGGAACAATTGTCTTCCTGGGCGACTCCATTACCCAGGGATGGACGCAGGATTTTCGCGGCCTCTTCGATGAACTGCCGGTAGCCAACCGCGGGATCGGTGGAGACACCACCAGGGGAATGCTCATCAGGTT
>JAHDFZ010000135.1 GCA_020627905.1 Verrucomicrobiota bacterium | reverse complement strand
AGTCTCTCGCTCGCTTCCCTTTCCCTACATGTCGCCAACGGGCAGGAGCCGAATGTGCCGGAGGCCCTGACCTCCATCAAAGACGAGGTGCCAGCACCTCAACCGGCAACGCGCCGTTACGACACGTCCTCCTCACGCGCCACGAAGCAGATGGACTCCGGATCCGTCACAATCACGGCCGGCGACATGGAAATGAATGGTGCCAACGACACGATCACCATCACTCGCGACGTGGTGCTCACTCGCGACGGAGCGACCATCTCCTGCGATAAGCTTCTCATCACCGGTCTGAAAAAGGAAGGCAGCTCCGACTCCGCCCCAGCTTTTACAAAAGCGATCGCCTCTGGCGGGACAGTTGAAATCAAACGCCGCACTCCAGATGGCAAGCTCCAATACGCCCGTGCTCAGCGAGCTGAATACAACGCTGTGACAAAAGACATCATCCTCAGCGGTGGTCCCCCGTTCCTGCAGGATGGTGAAAGTTTCGTCGAGACGAAATCCAAAGATGCCCGCATCATTATGTGGGGGAATGGGAAATATGAGGTCGACGGAGACCGGAGCACCATTGTCATCCCCGTCGAAAATGGACCCAAGTCCCCTTCCGGTTTCGGGGATCTGTCTCGTTAGGGGGCCATTAAAAACTAGGTAAGCGATAACCGTAACCCTGTTTTCGGCTGGCAAGGCGCGAGGAGCGATGGTAGCCCATAGCTACCTGAGCAACGAGGAACGCAGCCAGACGGAATCAGGGATGCGGCTCGAAGGGTGAGAGCTGCCACTAAGCTCTCAGCTGAGCCGAGGTCGTAACTCAAATCGTCTCTCATTATCGTTTACCTAGTTTCTCAACGGCCTCTTGGATCACTCTTTCAAAGTCCCGTCGAGCCGGATGCGCTCGATCGCCATCGTCCCTCGGAACGGGGAAGCTGGCTCCCACCCCATATTCATGCTCGCAATCGTAAGCCCGCTCAGGTTGCCTTTGTGGTGGGCAAAAGCTCCATCTTTTTTGATGATGGCGTCAATCGCCCGCTCAACCTGTTTCAGAACGTCGAACTGAAAGCGGGTCTTCTCACCATTGTAAAAGTAGAAGTTATCTCTCTCGAAATCATCCCCCAGCATCGTTTTCGGCGACATGAGAAAGGCGAAGTTTGTGCCGTCAGATTCTACTCGATCGGTGCGGATATGAGCTTCTGAAAGCGTGGGGTAGTCGCTATTGTATGCGCGCCAACCAACCCAGAAAAACGTGCCGAAATCTGGCGACGTTTCATCCCGGCAGAACGGGTCACGGTTGTAGCCTCTGCGCACCTTTTCTGGAGCGTCTCCCTCATATTCTGCTTCCAGCTGCTCAGCCTGCTCCAGAGTAAGGTCGACGGAAAACTCCAGGCGCTCGAATGAGTCCAGGTTCGGAAAGGTGCTCAACCGATGCGCCAGTTTTGTTTTATCATCATCCCGCAGCACACGCGCCCCGTTCTGATCAGGGAAAAACATGCGAGCCAGGAGAAAGTGAGGTCGTCGATGAGCCATTTTCTCATAGCTCACGGGTAGCTCATTGTAGATGGCCAGGGTGTCTACATCCAGACGGATGACAGGCGAAGGATCAGGCGTGTAGCCGAGCCCGATGTAACCGTTCTTCCATCGATGCTCTGATCCAGTCCATCGATAGTCGGCTGCCGTCAGGCCTTGATAAGAGAGCCATTGAGAGAGCTCCCAGATCGGCTTTTCGGCGGGAGCGCTTCCCTTTGGCTTCAGCGATGTGAAGTCTTCCAAAGGCATCGACCGACTGATTTTGACCGGAGTCGCCAGAAACCCGTCAGCGAAGTCCTTGTCGTCCAGAAAACTCCGATCTTCGCCTCGGACTAACGAACAGCAGAAGAAAAGGAGCAGGATGCGACAGAAAAAAGAAGGACTGACCATGGGAGACAATGATACATAGGTCTGAACCGCAGACAAGACCTTGCAAAGCAAATGACCCTGAGGAAGCTTAGCAGATGCTCTGTCCGCGTTACTTTGTCGCTTCCGCCTTGTTATCCGTGCTACCGTTAGCATCTCTGCTTCAAACAGCTCCACTGCGCGCCGATGAGCCATCGAAGGCCGAAACACCTGAGGTAACTGTCAAGGAGTCCGCTGCTGCCGCCCCGACGATCGAAGGCTTTGAGGAGATGAAGCTTTTCACCCAGGTGCTGCAGAACATTCGGCAGAACTACGTCGATGAAGAGAAAGTGACGTATGAGAAACTCATCAACAGCGCGCTGGTCGGCGTGTTATCGGACCTCGACCCGCACTCTCAATTCATGCTGCCCGAGGTGTTTGAGCGGCTCCAGGACAGCACGAACAGCACCTACGACGGGATTGGCATCACCATCAGCACGGACGATGACAGCCTGCAGATCATCACTATTCGCGAAGATGGCCCTGCAGCGCGCGAAGGCCTGCTCCCGAACGACCACATCCTGCGGATCGATGGAGAGCTTGTTGATGATATCGGCCTAGCCGAGGCGATCCAACTCCTCAAGGGGCTACCCGGGGAATCGATCGAACTTACAGTCCGACGCCCGGCTACTCAGAAATTGCACGAATTCACCGTTACCAGAGAGGTGCTGGAAGCAAAATCGGTGGTCGATGTCATGATGCTTGATGGGAAGGATTCCTCTCCTTTCAAATTCGGATATGCCCGCGTCCTCCAGTTCAGCGAGCCGACAGATACAGAACTGATCGATGCTCTGGACAGCTTGGAGAAACAGGGCATGGACGCCTTCATCCTCGACCTCCGGAACAATCCAGGTGGTCTTCTAACAACGGCGATCAACATTTGCGGAGAGTTCGTCGATGCCGGAACGGTTGTCCTCACCACCGAAGGCAGACCGGAGCAGGGCAACGTGAAAGTCTTTCGCACCAGCGCCCGCAACAAAGGGAGGCAACGGGAATATCCGCTAGCGATCCTCATCAACCACGGCTCAGCCAGTGCCTCGGAGGTCGTCTCAGGAGCTCTGCAGGATCTCAAGCGCTGCATCGTCATCGGTGAAACTTCCTTTGGCAAAGGCTCTGTGCAATCTGTCATCCCGATCAGCAAGGGACGCGCCCTGCGGATGACGACGGCCAAATACTACACCCCGAGCCATCGAACGATCCATGAAAATGGCGTGACTCCTGATATCGTAGCTACTCTCACGCCGAAGGAAGAAGCACAGCTGATGCGCTGGTTCCGCCGGAGCAACTTGAGCGCGAAAGAGAAAAAGGACCTGGAAAAAACGTTCACAGACCACCAGCTGGTCCGCGCCGTTGATGCGCTGAAGGGCGCTATGCTGTTTCAGAAAGCGGGCCAAACCGCCAGCGCCACTGCATCTCCGCGAGGGGAAGCAACTGAGCCAGCCTCTAAGGAGGAGCAAAGCGGCGAGGCTGAAGCCGCTGAATAAACGGCAGACACGCGTTCGCGCCGTTAGCGGAGGGCGCATCTTTTGCAGATTTAGACATTCTCCTCTCAAGGGGAACTGTTTACCCTGCAGTATGGTGAAAAAACTAGCCCCACTTGTCGCTACTCTTGTCTTTGCGCTCATCGCGCCCTCTCTGTCCGCAAAGGACACCCCGAATATCATCCTCATCTTTGCTGATGATCTGGGCTGGGCAGATATCGGAGCCAACGGAAACACCTTTATCGACACACCTCACATCGACTCCCTGGCGAGCGACGGGATGAGGTTCACCGATTTCTATGCAGCCGGAGCTGTCTGCTCACCAACACGCTGCTCTGTTCAGTCCGGCCAGAACCAGGTCCGCATCGGGATCACCGCTCACATCCCCGGGCACTGGCGCCCCTTCGAGCGCGTGATCGACCCGATGACGACCATGGCTCTTCCTCACGAAACGGTCACGGTTGCAGAAAGCCTCAAGAAGGCCGGATACACGACTGGCTACGTCGGCAAGTGGCATCTCGGCAATAACACGACATTCCACCCATCGACCCACGGCTATGACTGGGCGCAGGTAGTGGGGGGTCCTCATCTTCCTGGAACGTTTCGCATTCAGCCGAACAACAAAGAGAATATCCAGCCAGAGAAAGACGAATTCCGCACCGACTTTGAGGCCCGTCTTTCTGACATGTTCATCCAGGAAAATAAGGAAAAGCCCTTTTTCCTGATGCTCTCGCCGTATCAAGTTCACATCCCACTGGGATCAAAAAGTGAACTAGTGGATAAATACACCAAGCGTGCCGAAGAGCGCGGCACCGATCTGCCCCACCCCGTGTATGCTGCGATGGTCGAAGAGCTCGACGACCTTGTCGGGAACGTCATCAAAAGCGTAGACGCTGCCGGCATTTCTGACGAGACCCTCATCGTATTCACATCCGACAACGGAGGTCTCTACAAGCGCTACGACTACCAGGAGCACGCTGACGACATCGTCACATCGAACGCTCCTCTACGCGGCGAAAAAGGACAGCTTTTTGATGGAGGAATCCGCGTGCCGATGATCGCCAAGCTTCCCGGTGTCATCCCAGCCGGATCCACCTCTGCAGAGGTGACGATCAGCCATGACTTCTACCCCACCTTTGTCTCCATGGCAGGAGGTGAGCTTCCCGTGAACCAGGTCATCGATGGCAAAGATCTTTCACCTATCCTCAGCCAGCGGGCGGAGAGTGTCGATCGCAAAGCTATCTACTTCCACTACCCTCATTATCATCACGACCGTCCAGCCTCCGCAATCCGCAAAGGTCCATGGAAGCTGATCGAGTATCTCGACGGCACCGGCGAGAGGCTTCTTTTCAATCTCCAACAGGATATCGGAGAGACAAAAGACCTGAAAGAGGAATACGCAGGTCGTCTCGCCGACCTGCAGAAGGATTTAAAAGTCTGGCGGGAGAGCGTCAACGCCCGCATGCCGATCCACAATCCTAGCTACGATCCAGATCGTGCAGCCGAATGGTGGAACCTGAGAAAGGGAGAACCTGTGGACAGCGCTGCTCGCAAACGCTTCCCTGCTACAGAGAAGATCCGTGAACAGATGCTCAAGGAGGAGTCTAAATAGTCCACGTCTCCTAGCGGATACTCCCGATGCCGGCGCGCCTTTTCCTGATCACCTGTCTGCTGATTGCCAGCTACCCGCTCGCTGCTACAGAAAAGCCGTCGGTTCTCTTCATCGCTATAGATGATCTGCGACCAGAGCTTGGATGCTACGGAGCACCTGTAGCTGTCAGCCCGAGTCTTGACTCACTAGCAGAAAAATCTGTGGTGTTCGATCGCCACTACGTCCAGGTGCCGACATGCGGCGCGTCACGCTTTGCGCTCCTGACAGGACGCTCGCCGGCAGTCTCAGGAGCGACCAAACGCAATGACGCCTTCTACACCGGAAGCACCCAACTCCAACACGAAGATTCCGCACTCGTCCAGACTCTGCCACAGGCCTTTCGTCAGAATGGATATCAAACGGCACTGATCGGAAAAATATCGCATACGGTTGATAACCGTCTCCTCGCCTATAATGGGAAAGGCAGCGATCGCCAGGAGATCCCTTTTGCCTGGGATGAAGTGCTCACCCCTTACGGAGCCTGGGATTATGGCTGGGGTGCTTTTTTCGCCTACGGTGAAGGCCGCCACCGCGAAGATGGCTCAGGATACAAACCGGTGCTGGAGTTTCCGACAGAAAGCACAGGAAAGCTCCCTGATGAACTGAACGCTGATACCGCCGTCGAATACCTGCGATCAAAAAAGGCAGAAGATTCCGAAGCCCCCTTTTTTCTTGGTCTTGGATTCTACAAACCCCATTTACCGTTCGTCGCTCCAGATGCAGACCTGCAGGCTGTCGAAACTCTTGCTAGAGGCATTACCGTCCCCGAACCAGGGTCAGGGGCGAGCGAAAGCAACGATCTCGCCGGTTTTCACAACAGCGGGGAATTCGCAAAATACCAGCGAGACTGGAAAACCCGCTTACCTGAGACTCTAGCAGACAAACGGAAAGCGTATCTAGCCTACCTGGCATGCATCCACTACATCGACCGCCAGATCGGCCACGTGCTGAGCGCTTTGGAAAAATCGGGGCAACGCGAAAACACGATAATCGTCGTCTGGGGTGACCATGGCTGGCACCTGGGAGAGCAAGGCATCTGGGGAAAGCACACCCCCTATGAGACGGCGCTCAGGAGCGCTCTGATGATCCATGATCCGCGCCTGGAACAGACGGCCGGGACAAAGACATCTCACCTGGTGGATACCATAGACATTTTCCCCACCCTGCTAGACTTGGCTGGCATCGGCGATGTTGTCGAAACAGCAGCCCCACTGGATGGCAAATCTCTGGGCCCTCTGCTGCGGGGAGAAGAAAACGAAATCCCCAATCTATCGATCAGCTATTGGAAAGACTGGATCAGTATACGCACCGATCAGTTCCGTCTGACTGGACAAAAGGGTCAAAATAAATCTCTAACCAAGATAGAACTATTCGATCTGTCGGGCGATCTCGCTTCATCTGAAAACGTTGCAGAGACGCATCCAGCCATTGTGCAAGATCACCTTGATCAAATACCGGAAACCTGGTGGACGACCGACCTGCAATAAGCAGATCAACCGAAAAAGATCGCCCGCAGGAGAGCCTTCAGAACGCTCCATCGTGAGATCTTCACCTTTCGGCTCAGAACGGCCGCTGGACCGGCTTTCCTGATTTCCTGGACGGTCATTTCGGCAAGAAAAAGCGGGAGCTGAGACCCAAGGCGCATACGAAAGCTCCGCAGGGATTGATTGTATTCATGCCCCGCCTCAAGAAAACTCTCACAGTCTGTCAGGTAGGAATCAATCACCACCTCTGCCTGATCTGGAATTCCGTTTTCCTGAGAAAATTCGGGCAGGTAAAAACGACCTTCGGGAACGTCCTCATGCAGGTCCCGGATGATATTGATCAACTGCAGGCCCTGGCCCAGCTTGCGTCCGCATGTTAAGAGCTGGAAGCTTTCGTGTGAGTCAGCGTAGGATTCTCCCAGGTAATAGAATCCGATCTTCGTCCAGAATTCGCCCACGACACCAGCAACCCAATAGGTGTAGCGGATCAGATCCCCGCGCCCATACGCATCGATTTTAGCGGGTGCACTAAAATGGCGTAGATCCCATTCCTGTCCCTGCACGATCGTCAGCAGAACCTCCTGAACAGCCTCTTTCACGGGAGGAGGTAACTCACGAACAGCGGCGATCAGATTCGGCCACTCATCTAACAGTTGTCTTTCGCCTTCATGACGGCAGCTACCTAGATATAAGCCCAGGTCGAAATCGATCTGAGTCGACAAATCAGTAATCCCCTCGCGGAAGGCAGAGATCGCCTGCAGCCGCACGTCCACTGCTACCTCATGGGTATCAGCCAGGGTGTCACTGAATCGGGCCAGGGCATAGGCAAGAGCAATGGGCTCTCTCACCTCCTGCGGGAGCACTCTTATCGATAGAAAGAACGATCGGGAGACAGATTTCAACAACTCGGCATTCCGAAGAAACCAGCTGGTGCCCTGCTTCATTCTTGAAAGAAACCTAATCAAGCTCCCCGGAGTGTCTCAGCCGCCTGTCGCACCTCTGTCTCAGTAGTCTCCCAACCGATGCAGGGATCCGTAACAGATTGTCCATAGGACATATCATCGAGGTTCGCACTGATCTTCTGGTTCCCCTCTACCAGATTACTTTCCAGCATCGCACCTACGACATGCTCATTCCCCGCAGCTCGCTGCCGGATCGTTTCCTGAAAGACGGCAGGCATTTTCGTGAAATCTTTGGCGCAGTTAGCGTGGCTCGCATCGACGACGACCGATGAAAGGACATCGCCCGCCTGAAGTGCAGCGATGGCAGCCGCTACTGATGTTTCGTCATAGTTCGGACCATCTTCGCCACCGCGCAGCACGCCATGGCAGTTCGGGTTTCCTGTCGTCGTCACCATAGAAGCAACTCCCTCAGGCGAGATCCCGAAGAAGGTCTGAGAGGCTTTAGCCGCCGTCAGCGCGTTCACCATGGCAGACATGCCGCCGAAGGTGGGATTCTTGAAACCGACCGGCATGGAAAGCCCGGACGCCATCTGACGGTGCGTCTGCGACTCCACCGTCCGGGCGCCGATAGCGGCCCAGCAAATCAGGTCAGCAATGTATTGAGGCGTGATAGGGTCAAGAAACTCCGTAGCCGTCGGCATGCCCAGCGAAACGATTTCGCTCAGCAGTTCACGGGCGATCTTGAGCCCATCGGCAAGATTCGCTGTCCCATCCCGATCCGGATCCATGATGAGCCCTTTCCAGCCGACGGAGGTCCGGGGTTTTTCAAAGTAAACACGCATGACGATCTCGATGACATCGCTGACCTCTTCCCGCAGCGCCAGAAGCTTCCGCGCGTAGTCGACTCCCTGAGCCGGATCATGGATCGAGCAGGGCCCACAAAAAAGAACAAAGCGCGGAGATTTACGCTGTAGGATATCGACGATAGCTCCGCGTGCAGAGCTTACGAATTCCGCCTGCTGAGCCGTTCGTTGCTGCTGATGCATCAGGAACGCTGGTGCCGGGAGGGGAACATTGGAGGCGATGTTCAGATCAGTAAGTTGCATAGGGTGAAAATTAGGATTTACGGTCTCCTAAACGTCTCGCCGTCCTCTGTCAAGGTGCAGGCTCAGGTCTGACGACGGACGATAGATCGGATCACCTCGCGCTTTCGAAAACAAATCTCAGTGATGAACAAGACGAGAGCGAATGCGAGCCAGAGCGGCCAGGTAGAATAGCTGGACCCTACACCGCTAGTCTGAAGAGGAATCCGTGCACTTGCAGAGTCCAGAAACGTGCCCCCGGAAACGCGCGAAACCTCCCTCAGAAGGGCTTCATCAACCTGACCTGAGGCGATCTCGCGCTCAGCCTCCGACACATAAGCAGCTGACACGGATTCCCCCTGATACAGCACGCGAACAAAGTGAAGCCCCGCCCCCTGAGGAGAGAAGACCGCTTCATATAGACTCGGCCCGATTTGCGAGAACGGCAGAATTTCCCCTTCGCCCTCTGCCAGATCATCAGTGAAAAGCATTCCCTCAATGTCAGCCCCCCCCTTAGCGGCCCGACGATCTTCGATCAGGTCGAGTTTCACCGATACTCTCCCGTCACTCCGTTCATCAAAGCGCAGATCCACACCGTCGGCACTTTGCTGCATACCCGTATTGCGCAGGACTTGAGCCCATAGCTGCCCAAACCCCGGCCATGAACGAATCCACAGCGCCGCCCACCGCGAGGAGGCATCAGATGTGAATGCCGTCACTCTCCCCAGACCATAGCGCCAGTGTGCCAGCACTGGGTCCCCGTTCGGGTGCACCAGCAGTAGCTGGGCAAGCGGTTTTGGTTTAACCTTAACGTATCCGAGGAGGGGCGGGGCCTCGGCCGCGTTCCACTCCTCCAGAATGGGATGTGGCTCTGCCATCTGAACACGAAAGGGATCCTCCCGGACCAATTTCCCGGTATGGAGCAGCGTATCCTGCATGAAAATGCGGGTAATGGCAGATGGATCCATCGTCACGTAACTCTGCCCGCCGCCTGCGGCCGCGATCGTCTGCAGGAGACCTATCTGCGCTCCGGCTCCTACTGCTACAGTCGAAATACTGATCCCCTCTGCCTGAATCCTCGCAGCGAGAGGTTGATACCCATCCCCTGCCGTTTGGCCGTCTGTCAGGACAATAATATGCTTAACGGAAGCAGGGACATCTCGAAGCTGCTCCACCGCCCGATTCAGCCCCGGCTTGATATTCGTCCCCCCTCCCGATCCGAGCAGAGAGATCTCACTTGCCACATTCCGTCCCGAGGAGATCGGCGTCATGGGCAGGACATCATGAGCCTGTGAATCAAAAGCAAACACACCGATAAAATCCTCATCCGTCAGAAGCTCAGCTGTAGCGATAGCGGCTGACTTACAGATGTCGAGTTTCTCGCCGGCCATCGATCCGGATCGGTCGATGACAAGAGCCACCGCGGCACTCTGCTCCTCCTCCTGATCTGATGCGTCGAGGCGCACGGGCAGCATCTCTGCTATGGGCGTGCTCTGATACCCACCTAAACCAAAAGATTGCCCGCCCCCCAGCATGATCAGACCTCCTCCCAGAGACTCGACATAATGCGAGAGCACCTGCATGCGTGATACTCCCAGGTCAGATGCT
>JAHDFZ010000134.1:4270-10133 GCA_020627905.1 Verrucomicrobiota bacterium | reverse complement strand
AGAGGAAGCTGAAGGACTTGATGTTGCTGAGCATGGTTCACCTGCCTACAACAACGTCTAAGTTTAGCTTTTACTAACTTAGTTTTTAATTCCAAGGGCGACGGGCAACCGTCGCCCTTTTTTTTGGCGCCTGCCGTCAGCTTGAGAGTGTTTTTCTGGGAGCAGGGCACTAGGGCTGCAAAGGCCCAGTGCGGTAAGACTCACCGGCAGCCTTGCTGATGTCTAATTTTGAATTAGACGATCGCTTACTCAAACGCGCTATTTGTCGACATTTTTTGATTTCTTCTCTCGACAGGTTTTCGCCGCCTTCCTATACTTCGCTCTGTGCAAGAGTATGCTTACATCCACGATGAAGAGGACGTTCCCGAAACACTCCGGGAAGTTCCTTTTCTAGAAGCCTTTTCCAAGGAGCACCTGGATCTGGTCCTGCATGCTTCCGCCTTCATCGAGGCTGAGGAAGGTGAAGTGCTCATTGCCGAAGGCGACGAGGCATCGCGGATCTTCATCCTTCTCTCCGGAGCGGTTTCTGTCGTCAAAGACGGCGATCGACTGGTGACAATGGACCAACCGGGAGACATTTTTGGTGAACTGGCCGCTCTTGAGGATGAGAAACGTTCGGCTGATGTTGTCGCCAGTGCCAGCGGTGCCTTCTGCCTGGCTGTTGATCAGCGCTTCCTCGAGCACATGCTTCCGAAAGGGGATCACCCGTCCTTCTATGCAGCACTTTACGAGTTCATTGCCAAGCTGACGACCAAGCGTTTGCGTGACACATCCGCTTACCTAGCTCAGGTTGAGGCCAGCGCTTAAAAGCTCTGGTGGCAGGGCTTGCAGCCCTGCGCCTACTCAAGCTCGGCGCTCGATTTGACTACTGAGAGCAGGTAAAAGAAAAGCTGCTCTGAAAAAGATGACGGCCGCGAATGAATTCGCGGCTACCCAGCGCGAACGATGCGAGCTATGGACGTGCGAATTCACTCGCATCGGCGAAAGCTCAGCCGCGTGCTTCTGCCTTAAACATGGATGGGGTTCGCCATGGATTGATCCGCTTCACCCTACTCGGCCATCGCCAGCGCTGTATCGTCGCACATTTTCGGGGCGAAATGTTTGTCTGTGTAGAACTCGCCCTTCTGCCAGTCTTTCCAGGGACCTGCCGGCACTTCGTCTGCCTCGACGAATCGCCAGTCGAGTGTGCCGTATCCACCATCGAATCCCAGGTAGTCACGAATGGCAGGCGATACATCAATGCCGGCGCTGCGATTGTGGCGGTTTTTCGGCTTCTGATCCCCGAACACGTAGCGCCAGTCATCCGTCTCGAAAGGTCCCACATCCTCCCACTGGGCGTAGCAGACGCGGTCACCCCTGCGCAGCGCGAGCCAGCGACCTTTCAGCACTGAGCCATTTACCTTCCTGTTTTCGCAGAACCAGGGGATATTCTTTTTTGCGGATGACTTGCTGCCGTAGCGAGACCCGGTTCGCCCGATGTCGTTGTAAGGCAGAGCGATGTAGAATGGGTTCTGCCTGGGGCGGAATTTTTTCGGTCGGTATCCTCTTCGCTTTTCAGGGGCAGGATTGTCATACCCTCCGAAGTTCTGTGTCCAGCTCCGATCCCAGGCGCTCTTGCAGTTCGGAGTGGGGTTGCGCGCGGTAGGCTGTTCGCCCACCCAGAAAACGGTGGCGACGATGTCCTCGCGCCAGGGAAAGGTATTCGCTAGCGGAGGGTGTGATCGAGAGTCTGTCTGCTGCGGTGGCTGCTGGGCATCCGCCAGCGGGGTGATTCGGCCCAGAGCAGCTGGAAACCATTCGGGGATATTTGGCCTGAGATCGGTGGCTGGCGGGGGCGGTGAATGCGCTACATTCGTCGCCACCGATGCTTCCGGGAGTCGAGCTGGCTCCTGTCCCACGGTCAGGGTTGCAACAGCATTGGCGTCTGAGGGAATCGAAGCAGCCTCTTCCTTAGGCGACACGTTCGAAACGGTTTGATCCTGCGGAGTGTTTTTTGAGATCTTAGGAATGGACAATAGATCCGCAGGAGCTGCGGGCAGTTCGACAGCAGGCGCTGCTTCAGGCTCTATGGTGGCAAGAGACTCGATGGAGCGGATCTCGCGGATTGCGCGCTCATCGGTGCCGGAGATTCGTGCTTCATTGGCCGTCGCAGCTCCGTTCAGCGTGCGGATCGGAGCAATGTCCCGGAGTTCTCTGCTGTGGACTTCCGATGCAACAGCGAGAAGACTCATGAAACAGAAAAATTGAAAATCTTTAAAGCTTTCGCCCCCTGAAAAGCTAATCATTCTTAAATAATTGCAGGGATTTTTCTAATTTCCAGATTTTTTGTTAAAAATTAAAGCTTCCCGTAGTGGCGATCATGGACTTGGGGAGAGCTACTTTCCCGAGGATCGCTTGTCGGGACTGTTTGTGGCTGTTATGAGTGCATGGATAGCGTTATGAAATTTTGTGAGATTCCCCATTCCGATCTTCGTGTCAGTCTCATCGGGCTTGGGACGATGACCTATGGTGAGCAGAACACGCAGGAGGAAGCCTTTGAGCAGATGGACTATGCTCGTGAAGCTGGTGTGAATCTTTTCGATACTGCGGAGATGTATCCTGTGCCGCCGGTTGCCGAAACGGTCCATGCGACAGAGACAATCATCGGCTCCTGGCTGGCAGCGAGGCCGGGTGCCCGCGAGGACACGGTCATCGCAACGAAAGTCGCTGGCCCCAGCCCGCATATGACCTACATCCGAGGCGGATCCAGGCTGAACCGTCATCATATAGAGCGTGCGCTCGAGGGCAGCCTGCAGCGCCTGAAGACGGATTATGTCGATCTCTACCAGCTGCACTGGCCGGATCGTCAGGTTCCCTTGTTTGGCGGCAGGGACTATTCGCCGCCGAAAGGGGATGATGCGGTGCCGGTCGAGGAGACTCTAGCTGTGCTAGCCGATTGCGTGAAATCAGGAAAAGTCAGGCACATAGGGATCTCCAATGAGACGCCCTGGG
Source organism: Verrucomicrobiota bacterium (assembly GCA_020627905.1). Lineage (GTDB taxonomy): Bacteria > Verrucomicrobiota > Verrucomicrobiia > Verrucomicrobiales > DEV007 > Arctic95D-9. Next base: position 7,142 of record JAHDFZ010000134.1, on the reverse strand, counting down.
GCACCATGCGGTTCCTGCAGGCGGCAAAGGAGCTCGATTTACCCCGGATGATCACCATCCAGAACTCGTATAACCTCCTGAACCGCACCTATGATGGGGGGCTTTCAGAGATCAGCCATTACGAGGGCATCAAGCTGTTAGCCTATTCACCGCTGGCCTTTGGTCGCCTATCCGGGAAATACCGGGGCGGTGTCCTGCCTGAAGGAGCGCGCCTCACTCGTTGGGAGCGTTTCGCCCGCTACAATGGCCCAACGGCTGATGCGGCGATCGAGGAGTATGCATCGATCGCGAAAGACGCCGGTCTTTCGCTCACACAGCTCTCGCTAGCCTGGATCAATCAGCGACCCCATCTGGGATCCAACCTCATCGGCGCGACAACGATGGAGCAACTGCGCGAAAACATCGCCAGCATCGATGTCGAACTTGATGGTGAGACCCGCCGGCGGATCGACAGCGTTCATCAAAGGTTCCCGAATCCCTGCCCGTGAGATCCCGGAGGGTGCCGTGAGCGGTGAAAACCGCGCTTGCGCCGCTGTTTTCGTTGTTTCAAAGCCTTGCATTCTTTACAGGTAGAGGTGGTTGTTTATGACGTTCGAAAACTTGGTGTTCAGGATTCAAACAGGCATGGGGCTGGCTTTTTCAAGCTGGTGTCTGCCGTGTGTTGTTCTCCTGGCGCTATGGGGTGTCAGCTGCTCCCCGTCCGCTTATCACGAGCGGGCTGAAAAGGAGGTCTCCACCATTCTGACGACGAAAGAGAAGGCGCTGAATGAAATACCGGCTGAAGAGCTGACTCTGGCGGAAGAGCGCCTGCTCTCAGACGGCTCGGCCGTTGATGATCTAGAGAATAAGCTGAGCTCTGAAGTGTTCCTCGGATCGGCGAGGGAGCGCCTGCGGAATGCGAAGGTTCTTCCACTGGAGGATGCTCTGGCGACTGCGGTCACCTATTCCCCCGATTACCTGACCGAGAAGGAGAGCGTTTTTCTGGAAGCCCTGAGCCTGACGCTAGCCCGCTACCAGCTTACGCCTATTTTCTCTGCGACAGGCGATTTCACTCGCGCTGGAGATTCGCGGGCTTCGGCGCTGAACCAGATCGTGTCGCGGAACACCTTCACACGCCGCAACAGCGCCGGCGTCACGATGCTACAGCGCACAGGAGCTCGCATCACGGCGGACTTTACTCAGGATTTCCTCCGCTTCCTCGGGGGGCGCACAGACCTGAACCAGGCGGATGTCCTCGTCAGCCTGACCCAACCGCTTCTCCAGGGCGCCGGCAGCCGGGTGACGCTGGAGGCGTTAACTCAGGAGGAGCGGAATACGCTCTACGCCCTGCGATCTTACGCAGATTTCCGCCGGGCCTTCATCGTCGACGTCGTCAGTGGCTATTACGGGCTGTTGCGGGCGCGCGATCAGGTGAAAAACAGCTATCTGGCCTACGATGGATTTCGGAAGAACATTATCCGCGAGGAGGCTCTGGCTGAGGAGAATCGACGCACGCAGACCCAGTTAGGCCAGTTGCGACAGGCTACGCTGCAGTCAGAGAGCCGATGGCTCAATGCGGTAAGGTCCTATGAGCAGCAGCTGGATCGCTTCAAAACCCTCATCGGTCTGCCTGTGAAGACCCAGATCGTCCCCTCGCTGGATGCTCTCGATCAACTCTCTATCGAGAAACCGCCCTTTACTCGTGAGCAGGCGTTCGCCATCGCTCAACGATCTCGATTGGACTTGAAGACACGGGCTGACCAGGTCGAGGATGCTGAGAGACGGGTAGAGGTCGCCAAAAATGGATTGCTACCAGGCCTGGATCTGGAAGTTGATTACCGAGCTGTCAGCGATCCCGGCGACACCACGCCCTCGATCAATGCGGATCGGCGGCGATGGGATGTTGGGCTGGATCTCGATCTGCCGCTGGATCGGAAAGCTGAGCGCAATCGCTACACGCGCTCCCTCATCGACGTGCAGAGGGCAGGGCGAGCGAAGCAGATCGTCGAGAACCGCATTCGTCTGGAGATTTCCAATAACTGGCGCGATCTGGAGCAGGCTTCCGCAGATTATCGCATCGCTCAGGAGGGAGTGAAGCTCTCGCTCCGGCGTCTGGAAGAGCAGCGTCTGCTCGCTGAGCTGGGGAAAGGGACGGCCCGTGACCTGGTCGATGCACAGAATGACCTGGTGAATGCGCAAAACCAGCTGACGGCTGCGCTTATCGACCACTACCTCACGCGCCTGCGCCTTTGGCGTGATCTGGGAATCCTGTATATTGAAGCCGACGGCTCGTGGGAAACAAAGTTGCGGGACGAGGGTTCGATCAAGTGATGAAGAAATGGTTTTTGATAGCTGGAGCTGTTGCTGCGGCAGGGATTCTCGTTTTGCTTTTAACGGGAAATGGGAGCTCATCATCGACGAGTGAAGTGGCCGTCGCTCAGGCAAAGCGTGGCAGCCTACCCATTCAGGTTTTGGAGAACGGTAACGTGCGAGCCCTGGAGGTGTTCGAGGTGAAGAACAGCATCAAAGCGGTCGGAAATCTAACCATCGCAGAGATCGTCGAGGAAGGGGATGAGATCACGCAGAAGGATATCGACGAACAGAAAGTGATCCTGCGTTTTGACAGCTCAGAGCTGGAGGAAAAGCTCGTCAATCAGTCGGGCGAATATCAGCAAGTGCTGGCCGCTTACCTGGAAGCCGCTCAGGAAATCGATATCGAGAAAAGCGAGGCGCAGAGTGCCATCAAGAAGGAGCGTCAGGATATCCGCTTTGCTCTACTCGATTTTCAGAAATTCGTGGGTAGTGAGGCTGCCGGTTCGATTCTGACGAAGCTAAATCTCCCTGCAGATCAGGACGCAGTTGACGCCTACGAGGAGGCAGAGACGAAAGCTAT
>JAHDFZ010000134.1:1362-4260 GCA_020627905.1 Verrucomicrobiota bacterium | reverse complement strand
ATCCGCAGCAGATGAGCCGCTCGCCAGCGAAAAAGGGACGAGCGTCGCAGTTGCCATCTCTGGCTGATGCTTTCGCTGATTCCGGTGGAGTGATCGAGGGGATCGACTTCCAAACGCTCATCGAGGAGGATGTGCTGGGCGATGGAGAAGCCGAGCAGAAGATACGGAGAATGCGCGACGAAGCCCTCGTCGCCGCATCCCAGCTTTCGGTGGTGAAAGAATCGGTAGAGGGCGCTCAGAGACTGGCAGAGCGTGAATTTATCACGAGGCAGACCCTGGAGAATGAACTTGTTAGTCTCGACAAAGCGAAGTTGAACGTCGTGCGGTCTCAAACTGATCTGGATCTGTTCAAAGACTATGACTTTCCGAAGGAGGCAGAGCGCCTGCTGAGTAACTACGAAGAGTCGCTGAATTCTCTCATCCGCACGAAACGGGAACGGATGGCGCGGATTTCCCAGCGTTATGCTCGCTTCGCCTCGAGCGAAAGGCGCTATCAACTGGAGAAAAAGCGACTGAGCGAGATCGAGCAGCAGATCGAAGAGTGCGTGGTTCGTGCGACAGTGCCTGGGTTTGTCGCCTATGGAGATACGAAAAATAAGAGCTTCTACCGGCGACAGGAAGTCATCGAGGAGGGGGCAGATGTGAAGCGTGGGACGACCGTATTGACGATTCCGTCTCCCGAACGTCTCGGTGTAGACCTCAATATTCACGAGTCGAACATCAAAAAAATTGAGACAGGCCAGAAGGCAATAGTCGAGTTGGAGTCTGAGCCGGATAAGACCTTCATGGGAGAGGTGACGCGTGTGTCCGTGCTGCCTGACAGCAATGCGTCTCGCTACAATCCATCTCTGCGCGTTTACCCTGTGACGGTGGAGCTGGATGATAGCTCGGCAGGCATTAAGCCCGGCATGTCAGCTAAGGTGACTGTCCTGGTCGACGAATTGGAAGACGTAGTCTTCGTCCCGATCCAGGCCATTTCGGTAGAGGATGGTAGCTACTACATTCACCGGCTCACGACAGGGTCCAAGTTGGAGCGGACAAGCGTCACCATCGGCCCTGACAGCGATGGATTCGTCCAGATAACGGAAGGGGTCAGTGAGGGCGAAGATGTCGTGATCTCCGGGGTTTCTCCTTTCGAAGAGGGGGAATCCTGATCTCTCTGCTATGAGCGAATCGGATGCGACGATTATCGAACTTTCCGGAGTGGAAAAACACTACCCTATGGGAGACGAGGTCCTGCGTGCGCTGAAAGGGATCGATCTGAAGATCCACGCGGGTGATTACATATCCGTCCTCGGTCCCTCCGGTGGTGGGAAGTCTACCCTGCTGAACATTCTCGGTTGCCTGGATCAGCCAACTCTGGGCACGTATCTTCTGGAGGGTAGAGATGTGTCGGTGCTCGGAGATGATGATCTCTCTGCTGTGCGTGGCAGCCGACTGGGTTTCATTTTTCAGAGTTACAATCTCATTCCGCAACTGACTGTGGTCGAAAATATCCAGGTGCCTATGTTTTATCAGGGCAGAGATGAGGCGGAAAGCTATCAGGTAGCAGCTGAACTCGCCGAAAAAGTCGGATTGGGGCATCGTCTTAGCCATCGGCCAAATGAACTCTCCGGCGGCCAGCAGCAGCGAGTCGCGATCGCCCGCTCGATCACGAATGATCCGGCCGTGATTTTTGCAGATGAGGCCACAGGGAATCTAGACTCCAGATCAGGTGGCGAGATCCTCGAGATTTTTGATGAGTTGAACGACTCAGGGAAGACTCTCGTCATGATCACTCATGATGAAGCGATGGCGAAGCGAACGCCACGGGTCATCCGACTGCGGGATGGGCAGATCGAGTCGGATGAGTGCAAATCAGGGGCTCGCTCCGCTTCTGCTACGGCGGTATGAACGTGTTCCTCTGGCGCAGAACCCTCATCCTCGGCTGGCGTAGCCTCTGGTTGCGCAAACTCCGCTCGCTCCTGACTGCACTCGGCATCGTTTTTGGTGTCAGCTCTGTTATCGCCATGCTTGCCATTGGCGAGGGGGCAAGCTACGAAGCACAGCGCCAGATTGAGGAACTGGGCAGTCAGAACCTCATTCTGCGCTCTAGGCAGGCGACAGATCCTCTAGGAGAAGGAGAGGAACGGTCATCCGTGCTGGAGTTTGGAGTCACTTACGCAGACCTCTCTCAGATTCGCCGAACGGTCCCCGGGGTGGAGGTGATTGTTCCCTCGCGTCGTCTGAATGAGTTCATCACCAATGGACCGCACCGCGCGGATGGTGAAATCGTTGGCTCAGTCGACTGGTTTGCAGAGATGAAAAATCGTCAGTTAGTCAAAGGGCGTTTTTTTTCGCCTCTTGAATATCGTCGACGAGCTCCAGTCGCAGTCATCAGTGAGTCCGTCGCTGATGCGCTCTATCCGCTGTCTGACCCGATCGGGAATACCGTGCGTGTGAGGTCGATTTATTTCGAGGTGATCGGCGTCATCGCCGATTCGCAGTCAGAAGCAGGCGACGCGACGGAGAGCGGGCTCGAGGGGGTGAGTCAGTTTGAGATCATCTGCCCACTGACCACACTCAATGAGCGGTTCGGGGAGGTTGCCGTCAGCTTTCGTTCCGGCAGCTTCGCTGCGGAGCGTGTCGAAGTATCTGAGGCGATTGTCAGAGTGAAAGACAAGGACCAGGTCAAGGCTGCCGCGCTGGGTGTCAGTCATCTCATGAGCGAGAATCACCCCGCAGGCGATTATCAGCTCGTGGTGCCTCTGGACCTACTCGCGAAAGCTGAGCGGACGAAGCGGTTGTTTAATCTTGTGTTAGGCTCGATCGCTGCTATATCGCTCCTTGTAGGAGGCATCGGGATTATGAATATCATGCTGGCCACGGTGATGGAGCGAACTCGTGAGATCGGCATCC
>JAHDFZ010000134.1:0-1341 GCA_020627905.1 Verrucomicrobiota bacterium | reverse complement strand
GGTAGAGACGATCATCCTGTCCGGAGTCGGGGGAGTCATTGGCGTCCTGCTCGGGATCTCCATTCCTCTCCTCATCGAGGCAACGACAGACATGCAAACGATTGTGAAAGCCTGGGCGGCCATCGTTGCCTTTTCGATTTCCGTTCTCACCGGAGTTCTGTTTGGAATCTATCCGGCAAATCGGGCTGCTGCCATGAGTCCGGTTGAGGCGCTGAGGCATTGATCAGTATGAGTGATCATCCGCCCTTTTTCGCAGAGGCACGGCGTGAAATCGCACGGGTCGTCAGAGAAATGAGGATTGACCTCGCGGCTTTCGAGCGACCTCTTGCGCCCTGCCGTATCAAATCATGCGGGGGGAATTGTTGTCACGACGGAGCCACCCTTATGCAGGAAGAAGTGGAGCCCCTGCTGGATCTGCTCGATGCAAGTGGGGAGGGGCTCGTGTCCCAGGAGGCTCACGCGGCAACACCGATCGCCCGAGACCGGGATGGCGTCTGGAAGACGGCCGCTGTGCCGAGTGACATGTCAGTGCGCATCAGCGAGTATCCGAAGCACTTCCCCGATACGAAATGTGTGTTTCTGGAGGACTCTGGCGTTTGCCGTCTGCAGCGTAAAGCGATGGAAGAGGGTATTGATCCGTGGCGATACAAGCCGTTCACTTGTTGGATGCACCCGTTGACTATCGGTCGGGAGCGAGGTCGTCATCTGCTGACTCTGCGAAATGAGGAGAATGATCCGCAGAGCCGAGATGGATACCCCGGTTTTGTCTGTCACACGCATTGTGGTCGAAGCGTTGCCGACGGAAAACCGGCTTATCAGGTCCTGCGGAACGAATTAGAATATCTCGGAGCAATCGGCGGGCGGAATCTGGTTGGCGAGATTCTGGAAGGGCTTTCGGATTCTGCACAGAAGCGAGGTTGATTAGGCTATGTTCGATTCATGCGCGGCCTCATAAAAGTGTAGCCTCGTGGACCGGAGAGCACGGCATGCGGCAGGAACAGGCATGCATGTGGACAAATCCACGGCGTTACCGCCGCGGCTACAGAGCTACGGAAATGTAGCCGCGACAGCTGAGCTGCGTAGTGTGACCTCGTGGACCGGAGAGCACGGAATGCGGCAGAAACAGGCATGCGTGTGGGCAAATCCACGTCGCTACCGCCGCGGCTACAGAGCTTTGGAAATGTAGCCGCGAGGGTAACCTCGTGGACCGGAGAGCACGGCACGCGGCAGGAATAGGCATGCGTGTTGAAAAATCCACGTCGTTACCGCCGCGGCTACAGAGCTTTGGAAATGTAGCCGCGACAGCTGAGCTGCGTAGTGTGACCTCGTGGACCGGAGAGC
>JAHDFZ010000133.1 GCA_020627905.1 Verrucomicrobiota bacterium | reverse complement strand
ATCCACCCTCATCTTCGTCAGAGTTCTCGTAGAATCTGCTTTCAGAAGCCCTTCCAATAGATCTCAACCTTTCGCCTAGACGCCGCACAAACGCAGGAGCGCCTTCCTGACTCACCTCCCAGTAGACTTCAACCTCTTTCATCTTTGTTTCAGCCTCATAAGATACCACCCAATCTAAGTCGAGTGATGCAACTCGCTCCAACTCTTGATGAAGAGCCTGCATCGTCGCTAGAAACGAACGCCTCTCTATATCAAGCCAACGCTCGGGGCTGTAGTATCTATCTCCGTCGGCTGTTAGCACATTGTCATTTCCATCGAGCGACCTGTCCGTCAAACGGGGAGCATACCTAAATCTACGAGGAACGCGGGGAGGAAAATGAGTGAGACGCCCTCCGCAATAGTGGTATCTTGCATAGCGTGTGGGATTAAGCATCAAATCCATGTCCAATAGCCCGTAGTCACCGGTGTGACGGATCCTCAGCTCACCGCCAAAAAGCGGGCGGAACGCTTGACCCACGAACCGAGACGGGTCAGAACCTGACCCGACTACTCGGGCCCTCCTAAATGAGCGAGTTGGTCCATTGGGGCGATTGAAATAAGTCCCTCCATTAGAATTCAGCACTACCTGGTCAATCGAGAGTCCAGCCCTTTGCCTCGCTGGCAAACGAGCCAAATGTAACAAAAACTGATCTGCATCATCTTGGCATGGAAGGGAAACCCTGCCAATTCGATAGCCAATCTTGATTCTATCTGTCCGAGAATTTTCAGCCGTCGGGGTTTCATAAAAATTTTGAAGCATTTCGACGGGTTTAACATCTTGGATCTCCGCTGCCAACAACTATTGACAGTCCGCCGTGAACGCGTCAAGATTGAGACACGTTTATGGGACACATTCCACCCAAAAGATTGATCAGAACTCTCTATTTGCTGGGGCTTTACCCGTTCGGGTTCGATTCCCGCCCTCGCCTTTTTTGCGAAATTTCGCGAAGCGGCAATGATCTAATGCGCATCACTGCGCCTTGGTAAGCATCAATATCACCGGTAGGTCAGCAGTTGGAATTCGTCGCACACTCGACAGACCTTCTCATATGCTCGTCCATCGCCTCACGAATCAGCTGAGAAGTCTTCCGGTTTACCTTTGACACATAGGCACGAAAACCGTCATAGACGGATTTCGAGACGTTTACGGCAATTCTTCTCACACATTGAGTTTGATGTATCAAGACTCTGAAAGTAGGCGACTTGGGGGAGTCTTACATTGCAAAGAAGCGGCTCCAGCGCCAAAGCAACCATAGGCCGCATAAGCCCACTGAAACCGCCTCAACGACTGCATACCATTTCACAAAAACGCCCATGCCCCGCAACTGAACCAGCGAGAGAACGGCGCTGATGGAAAAGCCTACAATACCGACCCCACCAAGCGGCAGGAAATTCCAATGCATACTGACGTTGTCGGATTTGATTATAGGAGGAAGGTTTAGTGCAACGACAATAAAGTAGAAGCATGCGCAGATGAGCCTCGCAGAGAAAAGCGCAATCTTACGGGCCTCTAGCCACGCTACAATTCTGCCTTTCATCGATTTTGTTTTGCCAAAGTTTTCATCCTGTCAGTCAGCTACCGCATATGGTCCAGTCACTTACCTGGCAAATGAAAACACTGCACCTACACCCCCTCCAGCGTCGCTATCAATTCCTCAACGCTCCAGGTTTCATCGGTAAACAGCCTCACCATCCTGCCATCCCGATCGAGGACGACGGTGCGGAGATTATGCATGAAAGTGCCCTGCTCGCGCTGGATCTTGAGACCTACCAGACTGGCGATGTCGGCTACGACCTCTGGATTGGGTGTTGAGAGGAGGCTCCAGGAATCCGGTCTCGCGCCGTAGGCTTCGCCATAGGCTTTCATGACCTCGGGATTGTCCCGCTTGTAATCGAAGGAAACAGTGAGCAGTCGCCAGTCGATCGCTTCTCCCTGGCGCTCCGCCAATGCCTCACGCAGCTTCGCATCCGCCTGCGCGAACTGACGCATCATGGCGGGACAGTATTCAGGAACGGGACAGGCTGTGAAGACAAATGTCAGGGCGACAGGCTGGCCTCGAAAATCAGAGAAGACCGTCGGCTCCCCCGCTTCGTTGGTGAAGGGGAAGTCTGGAAAGACTTCTCCCGGTGCCAGGTAGCCGGAACCATCGTAGGCGGTCTCATCGAAGGGCTTGACGGTGACTTCGCTCACCTTTCCCGTCAGCTCGATCTGCTCAATCCACGATTCGGTTTCTTCGACGACGTAGACGAAGGCGATTTCTTCGCCGACATCCGGCAGTTTCCCTTCCCATTCTTTGACTCGGAAGGGCATGATCATACGCTCCATGAAGCCGGGGATTTCTTCGTGATCGAGGATCCAGATGCGGTCCTCCTCCCCACGCGCCTGGTGGAAGACGCCCCTGACCGAAAACACCTGCGCCTGTTCACTGGCATGCGGCGAGCTGGGTCCCCGCTGGCAGGCGGACACCAGAAGCCCGACGAAAACGCCAGTGATCACGAACCAGATTCCCTTCATGCAGGGTGTTTTACGCTCCATGAGTTTCCTCAGAAACGGCTCGATTCCGCTTTGCCCACCACTCCGTGCCGAAAACGATCATAGCCCCGGCAATCAGGCAGACAACAGCGATCAAAGTGGCTGTCGAAAGCTCAGGAAGGAACCACTCATAGCCAATGACTTTGACCTTTTCCTCGCCATCCGGCTTTGTGAAGGTCGTGGTGATCGAATCCTTCCAAGGCCAGATAATGGCGAGCGAGCCAGCGACAAAGCCGGTGAGAAGAGCTACCGCGACATCGCGAAAGACGCGGAAGATCCACGTGAGGAGTCGACTGAGAGCGACCAAGCCGATGAGCGCTCCTATACCTACCGGCACGAGGATCTGCAATGCCTCCAGATCCCCTTTCATCAGTCCGTTCACCGATTGGATCATGATCAGCTGATAGTTCCCCATAAGCAGCAGGACAAAGGATCCAGACAGCCCAGGAATGATCATGCTGGCCATGGAGACAGCGCCGCAGAGGAGCAGGTAAAACAGATTGGTGCTTTCCTCCGCCGGCTCAAGCTGCGTCAGCGAAGCGGCAATCCCCAGCCCGATGAGGAATGCAAGGATGGTGCTGAACTGCCAGCGGGACACCTCCCGACCGACGGAAAAGATCGAGGCGAGGATGAGCCCGAAGAAAAAGGCAAAAACGGGAACGGGAGCGATCTCAAAGAGCCACCCCAGAAGTTGCGCGAGGCTGAGAATCCCCGCCACAACGCCCGCCCCTACAAAGAAGAGAAATCCCCCATCGATCCGCTTCAGGAAGGCTCCGATCCGGCCTTTCAGCAAAAGCCCCAGAGCCTCCCGATCAACACTTTTAACCGCGAGAAGGAGACGCTCGTAGATCCCCGTGATAAAGGCCATCGTCCCCCCGGAAACGCCGGGAATGACATTGGCGGCACCCATAGCGGCTCCTTTCAACAGAAGCCCAATAACGCCCGATTTTCCGCTTTGGCTGGGATCAGGCTTTCCTTGCATACTCTTCCTGCATGAACTTCAGATGGTTCCGGATCGCCAGTTTCCGTGCGGAGGACATGCGGTCGATGAAGAGCTTCCCCATCAGATGATCGGTCTCGTGCTGAATGGCACGGGCGAAGAGGCCATCGGTCTCAACGACAAGGGTTTCGCCGTCCAGCGTCTCGAGAGTGGCTGTCAGCTCGATCGGGCGCACGACATCTCCATGGAGATCCGGAAAGGAAAGGCAGCCCTCATTCACAGGCTCCTTTTTCTTTCCGAACTCCAGCTTCGGATTGATAAAAACGAGCGGGCAGAGTTCTTCGATTGTTTTGTCTTCGCCGTTTACCCGCAGGTAACTGACGCAGTCAGGATCAAAAGAGACGTCGACGATCGCCAGCTGAATGGCTTTACCGATCTGTTGAGCGGCTAACCCGATACCATTGGCGTCGTTCATCGTTTCGATCATATCATCGGCCAGCTGGCGAATGTCATCGGTCACCTCGGTGACGAGTTCTCCTTTCTGGCGAAGGACTGGATCAGGGTAGAAAACAATGGGGAGGATCATAATGACAAAGCGTCAGGGTTTCATGAGGATACGCAAGGGCAGGTCAGCGACTTTCAGTCCCGCCGCACCAGCGGCATCCCAAATTTCAATCAGGACACCCAGCGGTGCCTCTTCATCAGCCTTGAGCTCCAGCTGTCGATCAGGAAAGCGAACCTTGATCGAGCGCAGAGCATTGGGCAGAGCGTCGATATCGAGCGGTTTGCCGTCCAGCTCAAGCACGCCCTCTGCCGATACCGCGAGGGTGATGCGGGAACTCTCCGTCGCCGCGCCATCGAGAGCACTCGACTGCGGCACCTTGATATCGAGCAGAGACTGCTGCTCTTTGAAGGTGGTGGTGACGATAAAAAAGATCAGCAGGATCGCCAGGATGTCGATCAGAGTGATGATCGGCACCGCCGGGCGTCTGCGCTTTTTAACCTGGAGATTCACCGGAGACGGAAGGTAAAAGAATTACGATGCGGCTTCTGCTCCAGCAGTTGCGTTCTGGAGATCAGCTGGTGGATCAGCAGCGGGGCTGGAGGCATAAAGAGCCGGGCCACCCATGCGGAAAAAATCGTGAACCGTGTCTGATGCAGCGACAGCCATCCGCGCAGCGATGCGCTCGATCTTGCGGGTGAAGTAGGAGTGAAAGAGGACGGTAAAAACGGCGACGACGAGGCCAGCGATCGTGGTGTTGAGAGCAGTCGCGATCCCAGCGGCGATTTTCTCCGGATTATCACCTCCGCCCTCCGAGCCGAAGGTGGCAAAAACGCTGACCAGGCCACTCACTGTGCCCAGCAGCCCCAGGAGTGGTGCAATGGTGATGACAACCTCCAGCACTCCCATCCCGGTCTCCAGCCGGACAATTTCTTCACGCGCCTTCGTCTCGGTCGTTGTGAACGCGTCCTCCTGACTGGAGGCATCGGGCGAAACAGCTGCGAGAGCGACGCGGCCCATCGGATTGTCCTGCCGCTCCAGCGACTGGCGTAGGACGACGGCTTTCCCTGCCTGCAGGACCTCTGGCAGGCGTTGCAGCTCAGCCATCATGCGCGGCGGAAAGACCGCCTTCCACCGGAGGGCCTGCGCACGGGCGATCGCGACGGTGACGGCGACAAAGGAGCACAGCCCGATGCAGGCCATAAAAGCGCCGCCAGAGACGAGGAAGTCCCAGATTTTCAGTTCGGTTCCGTCGGGAGTCATAGGGCTCAGTAAATGATGATCGAATACTTCATCGACAGACCTGAAGGCGCAACCTCGATTTCCGGCGGAATGGGGGGCAACTTCGCTGAAAGAACGGCCTCCATGGAAAATTCTGCGACGACCGTGTTTGTCGAGTTCGAGAGCAGCTTCACACGACTGATCCTGCCTCCGCGGCTGATGGTGAAATGAAAGCTGACCTCCCCGGGCACAATGAAGTCGTTGTAGCTCGGCCGATAGTTGTGCCAGTTTTTGTTGATGAGCCGTCGGACGAGAGCCTCGTATTTTCCACGTGGCGTGGCTTCGGCATTTACCGCATTCTGACCGATTTTCTGAAGACTTCCATTGAGGACGCTTTGGCGCTCCTCAGGGGTGAAGCGCGAGGCTAATAGGCCAGTATCAGCCAGTCGCGTTTTCGGTTGGGAAGACGGGGTCTTGTCGCCCCCATCGGCATCCCTCTCCCTCCTGTTTTTTTGTTTCCTGGAGTTCCCCCGGCTTCAGACGCTCCGGTGCTGTTGGCTGTGTTTCTGTGGAGCCGATCTTCATCGACTTCGTGCCCAGCGTTTCCTCCAGGCTTGGTTGGAACGTTTTGGGAGACTCAGCTTCCGCAACCTCATCAGCTACTTGTGTGTCCTCCGGCGCGGTGGCCTCTTCAAACTCGGTTTCGGCGGACTGGGGAAATCCGTCGACTTCCTTCGCCGCCTCTTTTGCCGTGGAGTCCGCAGTGACTGGTTCGGGCGCTGAAACTTCCGGCTGAGCATCGGCGGTCGATGCCGTGGCAATAGTCGGGGGGCTCGGACTGCCTGCTGACTGCGCGGCATCCAGCTCGCCCTGCTGCAGCTTTTGATCAAACAGGCTGATGCGGGGGATTTTCTCCTCACCAGCGAGAGTTGGGCCCTCGAGCTGGGGCAGATTCGGATTCGGCTGGAGCAACGAAGCTGCCGAGGTATTGCGGTCTGACTCGAAGCGGGCGTTTTCCGGCGCTTCCGCCTCGGCTTCATTAGCATCTGCATTGATCGTAGGACGGCGAACGTCGATATCGACTTTCAGCTGCTCCATCAGGTCCCCGAGCATGACGGTCACCTCGCTCGCTTTTGCCGGCTGAGCGACCGCACCTGCGTGCATCGACTGAGCCTGCCGCACCCCTGCCTGGAGCATCAGAAATACAAGGAACAGCAGAAAAACGTGAAAAATCACGGCTCCTGAAATGCTTGTAAACCAACGACCAGCCTCTGACATGCGGGGCATAACATGGCACTAGGCGAGCGAGGATCAAGATGGAAGGGAGTGGTTTAGCGCTTCCTTTTTGCGGTCACGATTTTTGCAGAGTGAACAGGTCTTCTGCTTCGCGACTGAGGTCGCGATTCCATGCTGGGCATTGTTTCTGTCGGGGGAACAGCGAATTCATTCGGGGGCGAAATCTGGCTGGGGCATCAGGGCTTTCGCAATGGGAATGTATTCCCATCTCCCCGACTTACTTGAGCGGGGCGAGCAGGTCGTCCAAATCCGTCTCGGTGAAGTCGAGCTTCTGAGGCGCGCCTTCGAGGATCCCTTCAAAAAGCGCGCGCTTCTTCTGCTGCAGCATGAGGATCTTCTCCTCAATGGTTGCCTCAGAGATGAACTTGTAGACGAAAACCGGATTTTTCTGCCCGATACGGTAGGCACGATCAGTTGCCTGGGCCTCCAGAGCTGGATTCCACCAGGGATCGTAGTGGATGACGGTGTCAGCGAGCGTCAGGTTTAGCCCCGTGCCGCCAGCTCTCAGGGAAATCAGGAAAATGGGCACCTTCCCCGCCTGAAAGTCGTCGCAAAGTTTCCCCCGATCCTTCGATTGACCGGTGAGGGTCTGATACTTCAGCCCGAGCTTCTGCAGCTCGATCTCGATGAGGCTGAGCATCTCAGTAAATTGAGAGAAAATAAGGATGCGACGCCCCTCCGCCACCATGCCCGGAAGCCACTCCTTTAGCAGCTCCATCTTAGCCGACTTCTTCGCCTTCTGCGCAGAGGGGAGTTTCAGCAGCTGAGGATGGTTGCATACCTGACGCAGTTTCATCAGCGCATCCAGCACGAGCAGCTTCGACTGCTGCAGGCCGCGACGGCTGATCTCCTCATGCACCTCCTTACTGACGGCGGCACGGACAGCCTCATAGAGTTCCACCTGCTTCGGCGTAAGCTCAATCGAGCGGACGATCTCCGTCTTCGGCGGCAGATCATCGACCACTGTCGCTTTCGTCCGCCTGAGCATCAGCGGGGCGACCCGATCTGAGAGACGCTTGCGGACTCCCTCGTCGCGTCCCTTTTCGATGGGGTTGCGGAAGCAGCGATTGAAGCTGTCTTCGCTACCGAGGAAGCCCGGCATAAGGAAATGAAAGAGAGACCAGAGCTCGCCGAGATTGTTCTCGATCGGTGTGCCAGTCAGGCAGAGCCGGTGCCGAGCATCGATCTGGTAAGCCACCTTTGTCACCTGCGACCCGGAGTTCTTGATGGTGTGCGCTTCATCCAGCACGACATAGTGGAAGGGCTGGTTCAGCAGCTCCTCAGCATCCCGCAGCAACACGGGATAGGACGTGACGACGAGGTCGCAGTGCTGGAGGATCGGGTAGTATTTCTTCCGCCCGGCGCCCTGCAGGGCAAGGACCTTGAGTGAAGGGGCAAACTTCTTCGCCTCTTTCACCCAGTTCGGCACCACGCTCTTGGGTGCGAGAATGAGAGTCGGCAGATCACCGCGCCCGCTCGCCACCTCGGTATGCAGGTGACAGAGGGTCTGGATGGTTTTGCCCAGGCCCATGTCATCAGCCAGCACGCCACCCAGTGTCTGCTCGCGGAGGAACTGCAGCCACTCAAAGCCATCCTGCTGGTAAAAGCGCAGCGTCGCCTGAAACTCCTTCGGCGCGTCAGCGGGCACCTCCGGCTTCAGCTCAGCGAGAGCGGCTGCCTGCTTCTCGACACAAACAGGGGCTGAGTTCACCAGATTCATCTCTGCGCCATCTCGCACCACCTGCGCAGCCCGCGTGCGATGGAGCTTGACGGTGCCATCATCGCCGACCGGCTCGTAGTCGAACAGCTCATGCAGGATGCTCAGCACCGTATGCATGCGCTTAGCCGGGATCGCCACAAACGGCCCATCCTCTCCTACCTGCAGCGGGACTTTCTTCTGACCATTGAGACGCTCGAACTCCTGGAGCGAAAAACTATCCGGCTTGCTCTCCAGATAACGGATCAGGCTGGGCAATAGATTCACCTTCTGACCGTTGAGATAGACCCCGCACTCAAAGGAAAACCAGTCTACAGAGTCGTCCTGCTCCTCGATCTCACCGTAGAACTCCATCGGCTCTACGATCTGGATGCCTACTTCGGGAGCGACGATAACCTTCGCCCCCAGCGCTTCGATCTCGGACACGCGGTTGGCGATGAAGTCACTCCAGAAAATCTCCTGCATCGAATGCCGCTCAGACCGATAGGCATAGCATTGACGATAATCTTCCTCGATCTCATCCCAGGCGAACCACTCGACAAGGCGCCGCAATCCCATTTCGCGCAAACGAGTCTCCACCTCGTCGCTATCGCCAGAAAGGCGCACTAGCCGCAGGCTCGAGAGCAGCCCGCGCAGGTCACCGGCATCCATGTGCATGATGCCAGCCCGGACATCAGCGGAGAGAACCTCTAGACGCAGGCGCGATTGATCAAGACCGAAGGAGGCGTCCGTCACCACGCCCAGCTCCAGCATGGCTGCCATGATAGCGGCCGCCGTGTCCGGTCTTTCGCGCTCCTCCGGCTGCGATGACGACCGCCCATCCATCAGCAGTCGCCCCTCGGGCGTCTGCTGCAGGACGACACTGACATCAGTCGACCGCTTCCCTGACAGCGAGCGAACTGTGCAGAACACGCCACCAAACCGCCCCTGAACATTGACGCGAACGCCCTCCACGAGACCGGCTCGGACCAGTTCGCGAGCTTTGCGCAGAGTGGGCTCGGTAAAAAATTCGCCACAGAGCGGTGCCTCAGCGAAGTCGAGATCGGCGAAGAGTCCTGCCGACGGTCCGCTGGGAGCTGCACGCACGCGATCACCCAGAGCAGCACTCGCCGAGGAGGCCGCAGAAGCCCTTTGGGAGCCTGGGTCAGAAGTAGTTGAAGCGGTGCTCAAAGCGGTCAGTTTGAGTGGTGAAGATGACCCGATCAAACATGGCTCAGCCTTGATTGTCAAGAATGCAAAATAGTTAAGTTTTGCGAAGCAGCCGTGACAAAAAAAGGGGCCGAACGCACCCGCGCCCGACCCCTTTCTCAGTATGAGACAAACAAAAGAAATGATCTACTGGCCGACACCGGTCAGCGATCGCAGCTCGCGCTGAAGTGTGCGTGTTCGAGCCATGGCGCGCCAGAGCTGAAGCTCACGCTCATCATTGGTGGCCTGAGGGTTGGCCGCCAGACCCTCCAACTCCCGTTCGAGCAAAATCAGCTCCGATACCAGGCGCTGGCTGCGCGGCAGGTGACGATCCATGCCGAAAGAGGTCAGCTCAACAAGCCCACGCTCTCCAGCCACCTGGAAACCTGTGGCTTCTACTCCACCGGAAGTCTGAACAAACCCAAAATGCGGCGCAGTCGAAGAAGTGGATGTCACGAGCTGGTTTGATGAAACAGGGAAATACGAATCAGCGGAGGGGAACTGCGAGAGCTGGGCATCGAGAGATCCCAGTTCGACATCGATCGGGCTGGCAGTGGCGGCCGATAGCGTGATCGGCTCCGCAGCAAGAGAGGTCGTTTCCACGTCACCCTCCTGCACGATAGGACTTACAGCGGCCAGAGTAGCACCTGCACCACTCGTAAAGGACGACTTGGCGGCGAACCATGTCACTACGCCAATCGCCATGGCAGCAGCCATGCCGGCAACAAAATTCC
>JAHDFZ010000132.1 GCA_020627905.1 Verrucomicrobiota bacterium | reverse complement strand
GATGCGCCGAGTCGCCACTCAGTGAGGAGAACCGACAGACGAGGAACTTGCCGAGGAGATCGGCATCGACCGCGCTAAGCTTTCTCACCTAAAAAGCGCGGCGCTGCGCCCTGCTTCACTGGACGCCCCGATCAGCGACGACGACACGACAGAGTTTGGTGAAATCATTGGCGACGACCGCGCTCAGAACCCGCTCGAGGTCCTGAGCCACAAGAACATGCACATGCAGCTCGACGATCTACTAGAGGTCGCGAACGTCATCGACGCACGCTTCGGGCTGGCCGGGCAGAAGCCCAAAACGCTGGAGGAAGTCGGGCAGGAGTTTGGCGTCACCCGCGAGCGGATTCGCCAGCTGCAGAACATCGCTCTGAAAAAGCTGCGTCGCGCCCTGCAGAAGAAGGAGGACCCCGGTCCACGCCCTCTCAAGCAGGATGGCACGCCGGAGGAAAGCAGTGATGATGATTTCTTCCGGGACGACGAGCCAGCAGTGATGCTCTGATCATTGACATGAGGGGGGAGGCTTCGGCCTCCTTTTTTGCACCCATGAGGCTTTGGCTCGCCATTTCCAGCTTCTGGCTCTTGGCAGCGGTTTCTGCCTCTCAGGCGCTTGGCCAGGCCCCCGCTACCGACCCGTCTCAGACCTTTTACCGCTACAAAGCGGCCATTCTAAATAAGGACGGCCAAACGGCCGCTGAATGGGTCACCAGCGGCACCTTCCAGATGTATCAGCGTCAGATCGATCTGGCACGCTTCGGCACGAAGCGAGAGCTGAAGAAGCTTCCCATCGGCGAGCAGCTACAGATTCTCATCATGCGACTGCGCATGCCACGCCAGCAGCTGCAGACTATGGATGGCCGTCAGGCATTTATCTACGCCGTCACCGCAGGATGGTCAGGGTCCGAAGGGCTGTCCTCGCTCGAAACCGCGCGAGCGACTGTCCGAGGCCCGCTGGCCAGCTCCCCCACCCTGCGGATGCAACGTCGACTCAAAGGCGACTTCCGATATCGGTTAGAGGATGGGCGATGGAAGCTTGACGTCACTGAGCTCTTCCAGAATTCGCAAGCCGCTTTCACGAAGATCGCCAAAGAATCCGGCATGAAAGAGGCTGAATTTATTGAGGCCCTGCTGGAGCAGGCATTAGGGACAGCACCGCCACCACAGATGTGGGTGCCGCCCTTCAAGCGGTGACAGAACCCCGGGAAGAGGGACTTTCCTGTCACTCATGCACAAGCCCTGCCCAGCACGCAATCGATGCTAACGCAGCCGCGAATGAATTCGCTACTCCCCGGCGCGCTCATTGCATGCCAGGGAGCACGAGAAATGAGATCTACGAGAGCGCCTTCTTCAGATCATCGATGATATCATCGATGTGCTCGATCCCGATCGACAGCCTGACCAGTCCGGGAGTGATCCCTCCTGCCGACTGTTGCTCCTCATTGAGCTGCGAGTGCGTCGTCGACGCAGGATGGATCGCCAGCGACTTGGCATCGCCCACATTCGCCAGGTGCGAGAACAGCTCCAGCTTCTCGATGAATTCCTTCCCTTTCTCCATGCCACCTTTCACCTCGAACACCACCATCGATCCACCGGTCCCGTTGAGGTATTTCTGAGCCTTTTCATACTCGGAATCGCTCTTCAGACCAGGGTAGCGCACCCACTCCACTTCAGGCTGCTTAGAGAGAAACTCGGCCACCTTCAGCGCATTTGCACAATGCTTCTCGATACGCAGCGGCAGTGTCTCGATCCCCTGCATCATAAACCACGCATTGTCCGGTGAGAGACACGCTCCCAGGTTTCGCAGTGGCACCGTCCGCATGCGGAGGATGAAAGCCAGCGGAGCAAGAGGTTCCGGCAGGTCATGGCCCCAGCGCAACCCGTGATAGGAGTTATCAGGATTGTCATACATGGGATGCTTTCCTCCAGCCCAGTTGAACTTACCAGAATCAACAACGATCCCGCCGATGCCAGCCCCATGTCCGCCCATCCACTTGGTCAGTGAATGCACGACAATGTCCGCCCCATGTTCGATCGGGCGAGTGAGCGCCGGAGTGGAGAAAGTTGCATCTACCACAAGAGGCAGACCATGAGCATGAGCAACATCGGCCACGGCCTCCAGATCCGTCACCTCACAGGCAGGATTGGAGACTGTTTCGCAGAAAACAGCACGTGTCTTGTCATCGATAGCAGCAGCAAAGGCCTGCGGATCCTGAGAGTCGACGAAACGGACTTCGATCCCGAGCGCAGGGAGGATATCGTTAAACTGCGTATATGTGCCGCCGTAGAGATTGCGAGCCGATACGATGTTATCGCCAGCCTGTGCCAGGTTGATAATGCTATAGAAGACAGCGGATGTCCCGGATGCCAGCGCCAAACCGCCCATTTCCGGCGCGCCCTCGAGCAGAGCGACCCGACGCTCCAGCACGTCATTCGTCGGGTTCATGAGGCGCGTGTAGATATTTCCTAACTCTTTCAGAGCGAAGAGATTCGCCGCATGCTCAGTCGAGTTAAAGACAAAGGCGCTCGTCCGATAAACAGGCACGGCTCGTGAGTTGGTCGTCGTGTCGGGGGTATGGCCGCCGTGGAGGCAGATTGTTTCTGGTTTCATAAGGATAATCAAAGCGTTGGGAGCATTCCCCTCCCATGTGCCCGTCTTCTGTAGGGAAAAAGCATATCACAAGCAATGAAAATTCATCGCTGATCCGGACGAGGCCGCCTTTCTCAGGAGCAAAAATCACGTCGGTTTTTTTCCTTTCCGATTGGCCCGCTATGGTCAATGTTCCCGCCCTCTCTGCAGACAAGCAGATCGAACGGTTCCGCTTGCCCAAAACCCCATGAAAATCATCGCCATCGCCAACCAAAAAGGAGGAGTCGGAAAAACGACCACCTCAGTGAATCTGGGTGCCTGTCTGGCGGCCCTGGGGAAAAAGGTGATCGTGCTCGACCTGGACCCGCAGGCGAACACAACCAGCGCTCTCGACTTCACTCCTGGCGACCATCCCAGCATTTACCAGAGCCTCATCGGCGGCGGCGATGTAGCTGACCTCGTCGTGGCCACGAAATACGAGAACCTATCCGTCATCCCCTGCGATATGGACCTGGCCGGCTGCGAGATCGAGATGGCACGGGAGGATGACCACCTAGTGCGGCTGAAAAATCTGCTGCATGCCTATCGTGAGAAAAGCGAGTTCGACTATCTCTTCATGGATTGCCCGCCCAGTCTAGGCGTGCTCATGACGTCTGCTCTCGCGGCTGCAGACGAACTCATCGTCCCGCTGCAATGCGAATACTTCGGGCTGGAGGGACTCTCGAAAATCGTCGGAGTCCACCAGCAGATCCGCGAGTCCGGTGCCAATGACGATGTCATCCTCGAGGGGATCATCATGACAATGGCCGACAGCCGCACGAATCTCTCCTCTATGGTCATCAATGACGTCCGAGAGTATTTCCCCGAGGTCACTTACGAGACAGTCGTTCCTCGCAATATCCGGCTGGGTGAGGCACCCAGTTATGGGCAGTCGATCATCGACTACGCCCCCTCCTGTTCCGGTGCTGCAGCGTATAAGGCTCTCGCCAAGGAATTCCTCACGCGCCACGGGGATTCGCCCGCTTGATTTTCCCTGCCGTGTCCGCTATTGGCACCGCAACGTTAACGTTTCTCTTTAAACCCCCACTACTCTCTCTGTCACCATGCTCCAGTGGTTCTTAAAACTCATCATCGGCTCGAAAAACCAGCGCCTTGTCAAGTCTCTCCACCCCACCGTGCAGAAGATCAACGCGGCTGAGGAAGAGCTGCAGAAACAGCCAGAGTCTGTCCTCAAGGAAAAAACTCTGGAGTGGCAGGCACGTCTCCACCGCTACACGCTGGATCATGATACCTTCAGCCTGCGACGCCTCTCCGTCCGCGAGCCGGAGGAGAACAATGAGACGCTCCGCTACTGGTCTGAGAAGTTCGAAGATCTCGCAGAGGAATTCCGCCGGGCAGGAGACTTCCCCAAACCATCAGAAATCGCCGGTCTGACGGCAGAAGCGACCATTGATCGGATCCTCGAAGCGCAGAAACTGTTTCAGGATCTCGAGCACGAGTTTGCGCCCAAGCGCGCCGCCTATCTGGAGCAGATCCTGCCAGAGGCCTTCGCCGTCGTGAAGAACGCTGCCCGTCGCCTCTGCGGCACGGAGTGGAATGTCTGCGACCATCCCGTGAAATGGGAGATGGTCCACTTCGACGTGCAGCTGCTCGGAGGCATCGCCCTGCACCGTGGCATGATCGCCGAGATGGCGACTGGTGAGGGTAAGACGCTCGTCGCCACCCTGCCTGTTTATCTAAATGCCCTCACCGGCATGGGCGTGCACGTCGTGACGGTGAACGACTACCTCGCCCGTCGTGACTCTGAGTGGATGGGGCACCTCTTCCAGTATCTCGGCCTCACTGTCGGCTGCATCCAGAATGACCTCCGTGGTCCCAACCGCCGCGCGCAGTATCGTCAGGACATCACCTACGGCACCGCGAGTGAGTTCGGCTTCGACTACCTGCGGGACAATGGCATGGCCCAGGACGCCGGCGATCAGGTGCAGCGCCATCATTACTTCTCCCTCATTGATGAGGTGGACTCCGTCCTCATCGATGAAGCGCGGACGCCGCTCATCATCTCCGGACCCGTCACCGTGCAGCGTGATCAGCAGTTCGACCGCTACAAGAGCCAGATCCAGAGCCTCTACCGCAAGCAGCTCAACATGTGTAACGACCTTGCGAGTGAGGCGAACAAAGCGATCGAGGACGGGGATATGCCAGTCGCTGGCCGCCTGCTTTACAAGCTCAAGCTAGGCATGCCGCGCAACCGTGCTCTCATGCGGGCCCTTGAGAGCCCCGAGGCACGTCGCGCCATGGAGAAAGCAGAGCTGGAGTTCTTCCGCGATCCACAGAAGCGTGAGCTTTTCGAGCTGAAAGAAGAGCTTTTCTTCACCCTCGATACCAAGCAGCACGAGGCCGAGCTCACCGAGCAGGGACGCGAATTCCTCAGCCCGGGCGATCCCAGCTCCTTCGTCCTTCCCGATATGTCGTCCGCCTTCTCCGAGATCGATGGCGACGAGAGCCTGAGTGACAAGGCCCGTGCGGAGAAAAAGGTCGAGGTGCAATCCGCCATGGCACTGCAGGCGGAGAAGATGCACACCATCTCTCAGCTAATGCGCGCCTACACACTCTACGAGAAAGACGTGCACTACGTGGTCGAGGATAACAAAGTGGTCATCGTCGATGAAAACACCGGCCGTAAGATGGCCGGTCGCCGCTGGTCCGATGGACTCCACCAGGCTGTCGAAGCAAAGGAAAGCGTCAAGATCGAGGACGAAAACCAGACCTACGCCACCATTACCATCCAGAACTACTTCCGCCTTTACGAAAAGCTCGGCGGTATGACTGGAACGGCCGAAACTGAAGCCGCCGAGTTCCACGATATCTACAAGATGGAAGTCATGGTCGTCCCGACCAACCGCCCGCTCCAGCGGATCGATGAAAACGATCAGATCTACAAGACCCAACGTGAGAAGTTCAAGGCGGTCATCACCCGCGTGAAGGAGGCCCATCTGGCAGGTCAGCCGATCCTTCTGGGAACGGCCAGCGTCGAGTCCTCTGAGCTGCTCTCCCGCATGCTCAAGCGAGAGAAAATCACTCACTCCGTCCTCAACGCCAAGCACCACCTGCAGGAGGCAGAAATCGTCTCTCGTGCCGGTCAGATCGGTGCTGTAACGGTCGCCACCAACATGGCCGGCCGAGGCACGGACATCAAGCTGGCCGAGGGCGTTCACGAAAAAGGCGGACTATTTGTCATCGGCACCGAGCGCCACCGCAGCCGACGCGTCGACCGCCAGCTGCGCGGACGTTGTTCTCGTCAGGGTGACCCCGGTAAGTCTGTGTTTTTTGTCAGCTTCGAGGATGAACTCATGCTCCAGTTCGGTGCAGCCGAGCGCATGACCAAGATGATGGAGCGCTTCGGCATGGAGGAAGGCCAGGAGCTAGAGCACCCATGGCTGAACAAGTCTGTGGA
Source organism: Verrucomicrobiota bacterium (assembly GCA_020627905.1). Lineage (GTDB taxonomy): Bacteria > Verrucomicrobiota > Verrucomicrobiia > Verrucomicrobiales > DEV007 > Arctic95D-9. The sequence goes on along the minus strand of JAHDFZ010000132.1, from coordinate 4,235 downwards.
AAACGCCCAGAAAAAAGTCGAGCAGCGCGACTATCTCTCACGGAAGCACATTCTCGAATACGACAACGTCATGAACGACCAGCGCACGGTCGTTTACGGCTATCGCAACGAAGTGCTGCAGACAGAGGATCCACACGCTCTCGTCCTCGAAACAATCGAGGAAGCCATCCCTGCGATCATGGACGAAGCCCGATCGCCCGAGCGTGATCTGGACGCCGCCATGCTCCTGCAGGAGGTGAACACCAACTTCCCCCTCGGCTTGAGCGATGAGGACCTGAAAGCAGATTCCCGCTCCGAGGCTGAGTTGGAGGCCTTCCTCTGCGAGCAGGTAACCGCTGCCTACGAGATCAAAACGCAGTTCGAAGATCCCGAACATGCCGAAGGGCTGGAGCGTGCCATCATTCTCCATGCCATCGACAAGCTCTGGCAGGAGCACCTCTATGAGATGGACAACCTGCGGGACTCCATCAGCAACTACCGCCACGCTCAGAAGGACCCGCTCGTGGAATACAAGCACTCAGCCTTTAAGATCTTTGTCGGTCTCATGGACCGCATCAAGACCGAGGTCGCCGGAAACCTCTTCCGCATGAGCACCAACCGGAACGATTACGTGTCCGTGCTACAGGGCATCCAGACCTCGCGTGCCGATGTGCTCAAGGACATGGCTGATACTCTGAAAGCAACAGGTGGAGCCGAAGGCTTCGCGAAAGCAACGGCAGCTGCTACCGGTGCCCCTGCCCCGCAGGAGCCAGAGAAGCCGCAGATCCAGATCCCTCAACCCATGCGCCGCGAAACAGCCAAAGTCGGTCGAAATGCCCCCTGCCCTTGTGGGAGTGGCAAGAAGTATAAAAACTGCTGTGGGAAGTAGGGCGGGTCGGCTGCCGAGAGGCGAGTCTCGCGCCAAAATATCCACGAATTTCACGAATTTCACGAATAAGTAGATGCCTCTAGTCAGCAGTAGGGCGGAACGTGAGAGACGCACGCGGAAGCCCTGACTCGATGGCTGGCGTAGCTGACACGAGTCCACGGATTCACTATCTAAGCGGCTCCATACAATGTAGGATCGAGCGTGAACGAGATATGCAATAGCCCGGACCACGTGCACAGCTGAGTGTTAGCAGCCATGGTCCTCGGTAACCGAATCTTCCAGGTATTCATCGCGTCTTTTCTCCTCGCGGGATTTCCGCTGAGTCACTCAGCTGAGTCAAAGAACTCAAAGGATCCCGAAACCAGCGAATCACAAGACCGATGGCATTTCTTCCCGTGCGCAATGGGTGACGAGCAGGCATTTATCTTTGTCAATACGGGTATTGAGAAGAAGATCAACGTCGCGCCTTCATCGCTCGCGAAGCTGGAATTGACCTACAAGTCCCCGAGAGACGACGGTCTTCCAACACGGGAAGAATATGAGCCGGTCCGTGCTATTGAGGATCGCATCGAACAATTTTCAAAAGAGGAGAACGATTGGTATGTCGGTCGCATCACCGTTGGCGGCAATAGGATTTTTTACATTTACACATCTAGATCTGAAGCCTCCTGGGAACTGTTCCTTCAACATCTGATGGAAGAATCAGGCTATACAATGCGCCTGATCTATCGGGAGGACCCCAACCAGACAGGCTATCGCGAAGACCTTTACCCTACTGATGATGACTGGCAGGTAATTAAAGATCTTCAGGTCATCGAGAATCTTGAAACCCACGGTGATGACGGGACAGAAATCCGCAGGGTTGACCATTGGGTCTATTTTGAGAGTGAGTTGGCTGCAGCAGATTTTCTCGTGTGGGCAGAAAGTGACCGATTCACCACAGAGCCTAAATACTCTCATAAGACCGATGAAGGTGATTATTGCCTACGACTGTTTCATTATGGCTCTTTGAAGATTGGCGATATTAGCAGCCACACGATCACTCTTCGCCGAATGGCTGAGAAATATGGTGGCCGTTACGATGGGTGGGAGGCGCCAATCATCACACCTGAGGAGTAACACCTGAACTGAGGTGTCTTGCACCAAATAGCCTCTTAAGAGAATCCTCTCAACATTTGACGGCGAAACAGATGCCTCCGCGACAGAATTTCGAGCGAAACCCGCAATTGAACCGTTACTTACTTGGCCCCTACCTCCCCGCTCACCAACCCTAAACCCGCGCTCCCCCACCCTTTGTGACTCGAAGATGGGTCCGTGATTAGCGCGGTTTTCTTCTTGCTGCAGAGGTTTTGGCATCGCAATTTAAAGAGTGGCGCAGTCTCTGCTGCGTAACCTGTATGAAGAAGCAGGGTTTCTACCGCGAAATCCAGCAACGATCTATGAGCTTTCGGATGACGCCTGCGCCAAGATTCAACTGGGAACGATCTCTTTTCGGCATCCTTGCTTTCTGTGCGCTCACTCTGGGCGCGCCTGCGACAGGCCAGGAAGCAACACTTAGGTGGAGAAGTGGCGAGATGCTGCCGGGCAAGTTTGAAGGGACTGACAATGGTCGAGTGGTCTGGTCCTCCCCTCTTTTTGTCTCTCCGCTTCGTCTATCCCCCACCCAGCTCGAGTCATTCACGGTGGATGCAGCCTCGCCAGATGAAAAGAGTGGCGAGTCCGCGCAAGCAAGTCTGGTGCAGGTAGATCTACGCAATGGAGATCGACTGTTCGCAAATCTGATCGAGGCTGATAGCGCAGGAGTTTCGCTCCGCATGCAGGGGCAGTCGAAGCCGATCGAGATTGCAAATGGCGACATCCTTCACATGACGAACCTGTCGCGCCGGCAGCGGGAAATTCCGATGGCGCTGGATCTGCGGAAATTCGAGAGCTCCGGCCGCGGCCGTTCGATCAATGACTGGGTGGAGGATGAAAACGGCCACCTATCCACGAGTGTCTGGACGGCCAATTTATTCCGTCCCCTGGATTTTGAGAATTCTTTGGAGCTGGAGTTTGCGTTTCGCTGTTCCGGCGGATCACCGAATTTCGAGATCGGATTTCTTTCAGATCCGACCCAGGGTCCAAGAATCGAAACCTGGGACAATCAGCTGGTATTCTCCAACGGCCCATCGTTTCGCGTCATTGGCAGCCTGAGCAATGAATCGAAGGAATTCTTCTTTCGCCTGCACTGGTCGCGCGATACACGACAGGCCACTCTCCGTGACCACCTCGGCGAGCCTCTGGCTGTGTTGCGCAACGTCGACATCCGCCTCAATGATGGCCTGCGGCGCGGATTCCATGTGTTGTCACGCACTCCCAGCTTTCAGCTTTGTTACCTCCGTGGGGGTGACGGCAGCGAACTCAGAGATTTCCGAACAACAGCGGGCAACCGCCTGACCATTGATGGCTCAGCGCTCGAGCCACCTCTCTCTGTAGCCGCTGTTTCATTCTCTGCTGATGGCGGCACGCGGCGACTGCAGCTTGGCAGCCGTAGCCTCTCCTTCGATGACTGGGTGCGCTGGTCGCACGCTGACGCTCCCGCGCCCGGCCTGGGCGCAACCAGCAGAAATCCGGCCGACTCCGCCAGCGATGGGATCACGACTCGCGTGAAGCTATCTGACGGGAGTCTGGTCAGCGGGGTGCTGACCGACGAAGCCCTTTCCGCCTCCCGCGCCATCAGCGCCTCGCCAGCATGGCTGGATCGCCCCTTTTCGATAACAGCAGCCAAGCTGAAATCCGTGTTTTTTCTCGACCAGAAAGTGCCGGTAGAGCCGCTACCTGACAAGCTATCAGTGACGGGTAGCTCCAGTATCTCCGGTCGTTTTTCCTGGACAGGAGAGTCAGCGGATCTGCTCGGCGCTGCAGCAAGCCCGGTGATGTTTCATGTAGCAGGTGCTCTCAAGCCGGTTCCGCTGGCAGCGGATCTTAATTTCACGCTCATGCGAGAGGCGGCGGAGGACAGCCTCGCTGCACGAATCAGCTCAGCGAGACTCTACCTACGTTCTGGGGAAGTGCTCAACGGGGAGATCTCTTCGATCAAAGATGGGGCGATCGCGTTCTCCAGTGCGATCACAACGGAGAAACTGATCGCGATGTCTGAGGTAGTTGCCATCGATTTCGAAAAACCCCTGATTGAGCGCGAGGGCTTTGATTCTCCTTCCTGGGACAAGTCATCTGAAACGAGTGACGGCATTGTCGCCACAGAGGATTCATTCACCCTGAGAAATGGCACGATCGGTCACTCGGCCATTCTCGATGGCGATGTGATCCGATTCAAAACTGTCTGGCCGGATCGTTTCGGTGCGATCACGTTGCGGCTTTTTACAGC
>JAHDFZ010000131.1 GCA_020627905.1 Verrucomicrobiota bacterium | reverse complement strand
GTCCGGCCAGCTGAATGCTGACTCAATACGAAGGATTCTAGACAGCGCTGAACGAGGTCCTGATAGGCAACGGACGCTCCTTTCTCCGTGGCCAGGTAGCGCAGGAAGCGGTCGATGAGTTGATCAAACATGACCGCTAACGGAACCAGCCCTCAGCAGCGAAGTCTTTGATGACGATGTGCTTGACCCCATGAGGGAAGGCCTGGCGCTCAAGTGTCAGCATCAATGGGATCGCTCCATCTTCTAACGAAAGTGTCGCATCCAGTTTCTTGCCGACAGGGCTGTCTTTTTTGACAAATGCATATTCCTCAAATTCGTTGGCTGAGCCATAAGGTGGATTCAGCTCGAACACATGATAATCATCCAGTTTCTCGAAGGCCTCGCGATCACTCCCATAGTAGTCTGATTTCCGCTGAGCCACGATGCGGAAGGTCTCCTCCTGATTGTCAGATCCGTTTCGGAAGTCGGCGAACCAGCGATCGTGAAACTCCACGAAGATTTCCCAGTCCACTTTCAGGTTGCCATCTTCAACGCGGATGATCACGGGGAAACCCTGATCGTTATCACCGGTAGAAACAAGATAAACCCAGAAAGGGCCTCCGTATTCAGGAGACGGTTCGCGCTCGAAAAGCTGGAGAGCGAAGCGCTCGATCGGAGCGTCGCTCTGACTCTGGTAGTATTTCCCCATCGTCGGGCGGAGTTTGTCACCCTGATACGAATACTTGAGGCGGGTCTTCCAGTCAGGTGCCTTGAGAAAGGTGCTGAGCAGCTCGTGCGTCTTACCGAGAGCACTGTCGTTCGGTCCGGGAGCCGGGAAGAATTCCGGTGCGGAAAAGGTCTTTTCAGGTCTGTCAGGCTGGCTGGCTGTCGTTGTTTCGTTCGCTCGTGCCTCTTCCGCCGTTTTCTCGAAAAAGGAGGTCACGCTCTCGTCGAGTGGTCGGGTCTGACTTGATTGTGCGAAGCCTTCTGAAGCTGCAGGTCTGGACTCTGAAGGAGGTGGTGTAGCCGCAGCTGCTACTCCGGTGGCTGCCGCTGGTTCGGGTGCCGGAGGATCAGGAATAACGGTCGCCGGTGCATCAGGAAGGTCGGAACTCAGTGCGGGGTTGGCGGAGGCCTGTCCATCCTGACGAGTCGAGGCATTGGAAGGCTGGGTGACAAGCGGTCTTGTCCGGTCGATCTTACCCGTCGGAATGCTAGGGTTTTCAGCTACGCCGTTCTCGGCTGGCGGCTCCGCATCGGGAAGAGCGCCGCGTGTGGTGGTTTGCGCGAGGCTTCCGTTGTCCTCTTGCCTGCCGGAGATGGAAAAGGCGACGTAGAAAGCCACGAGAGCCACCAGTGCCAGACTGGTGTAAAGGACGATGCGACCCAGCTTGCGAGAATCCTCCTGGGATTCTTTTACGTTTTCAAGGAGTGCGCTTACCAACTTGTCCCCTTTGGGGGACTGGTGAGCAGGGCCAAAAATGGAGTCCATTTCTCGGGACTTTAAGTCCTCCACCTGCTCCTGATGACGTTGTTGAGAGGGCCTTACCTCCAGAGTCTTGGAAGCTATCGGGTTGGTGGGTTGCTCCGTATCACTCATCGGTGAGGCCGGGGAAACGCTTCCTGTCGATGGTAGGGGAGGAGGCGTTTTGCCTGTCGGTCGAATGTTACCTGTATGAGTCAATTGTAGAGCAGCGGTCTCGCTGCTCGCTTTAGTCGGTTTGTCTTCAATCCCTGCGGCGGCCGGATGCTCTGTTAGAAGGCTGTTGGCATCCCAACGCTCACCTCGATCCCTGGTCCCGAGAGGTGGGAGGGTTACGCGTTTGGTGATCTTTTCCGCTTTCGCCTGCTCCGCTTTCGGGAGAGAAACGGGCTGGTTCATTGCCTGCTGGGCTAAACTCACATCAAGGCGGGGAAGATTCGAGGCTTCGGGCTGGGTGGCGGGGGGGAGGCCGGACTCACGAATTGACTCCGGCGTGACACTGGACAGGCCGCTCTCCGCATGGCTCTGAACCTGGATGGGTTCTGTGACGGGAGTCGATGGTCGCAGGGGAGGTGTCTGGACTGCGGACGGTGGGGGTGTGATCTGGTCGACAGCAGGAGGTGGTGGGGTGATCGGGCCTGTTTTTACGACCGGCTGGGCGTCCGGCTCAGGAGCAGGGGCGTGAATTGGTTCGGGAGAAGGTAGTGCAGTAGCGCTTTCTGCCGGTCCGGCCTCTGCCGTTTTTGGCCCTGGCTCAACAGCGGCATTCTGCACTTCGACAGTGGTGCTGGCGACATCTGCTGCCTCTTCCTCCGCACCTCCAACCATCTGCATCGAAGTGGTGTGCAATGTTTCTTCGGCCTCCGCTGGGTGTGGCGACAAAGCCTCGACCTCGGGTGACGGAACCGGGGAAGACTCGGTCGGTGTCTGTTCTTGCAGGGCCTCAGCTGGTGGCGCAGGCACATTCTCATCGATCTCCGGCGCGGTTGCAGCCTTTACCGGTTGAGCTTCTTTAGCTTCTGATGACGCGGAGGCTTCATGCAATGGCGGAGATTCGACTGGTGTCTCTCTGGGTCCAGCCTCAGTCTTCTGCACCTGTATCTGTGGCTCAGATGGCGGCGCGGCGCTGGCATTGGCTGTCTCAGCCTCCACGGCCTGGGGAGCGACCCGCGGCGTCGACATGGGTGCTTCGGTCTCGTGTTCCCTCGCACTTGCCTCTGCGGCCCTGATCTCCTCCCGCTTTTGACGGAGGGCGGCTTTCGCCTCCTCTACTGTGGGCGCCGTGATCGTCTGGCCACACTTTGGGCATGGTGAGGACATGCCGCCAAGATGAGGTGCCACGCGGAGTGTGACCCCACAGTGTTGACAGTCGAACTTGATTTTTTTCACGGGACAAAGGGATGAGATCGGCTGGTTTTGCGACGGCATAAGCAGACCGTCACGCTGAAAAATGACACAGCCGAGGGTGAAAGCAATAATTGTTTAAAAAACTTTAATAAAAAGGCAGGTTAAGCACTGAAAGTTTAAAAACTCATTCTTGAGCAGGGGACAAGAATCGCATCGGACATGCCATGGATGATTTTTTTGTCGGCCGGGCAGAGAGTGGCAAGGATTCCTCCCAGTTTTGCTTCTTTGCCACCAGCCGGGATGAAGTAATACGGACAAAGTCGTGCCCGGGCATCCATCCACTCGATCATTTCCGTGTCAGGGTCCCAGAATGGATGGCGAACAACCTTTCCGCCGTGGAAGCGCTGAAGGATGTAGGGAGAGTCATCGAAGCTGTCGAGAGCCGTCGTGACCGCGTCTGACCATTCCTGGCTGGAGCAGTCGTGCCCGATGGTGACGCTGCGGCTCCCCCAAGCCTTCTCGTTGAAGCCGCTGAGTTTCAGAACGAGTTGGCGTTCCGCTTTTGTGAATGTCTCCACATGATCCAGCCGCTGGACGCCGAGATCCGGGAACACCCCCTGGTGGGGAAGCTCGATGGGATCTGCTATCCAGCTTTGAGGGATTAGATTCAGTAAATCGCGGAGAGCCGAACCCCTCAACCGTTTCTCCCAGACTGGGCGCAGGGCAGGACTCCAGAGAAGAGCTGCCCATGCCTTCTCTTCAAGCCAGGGCTTGAGCGGGCTAGTCAGATGGATGGCGCCCTCACGAGCCTGGGAGAGCGTGCTCTCGATGCCCTCGATGTTTGGAAGATCGAAGAGTTCAAAAAAACGATAGACTGAGCGATCCGAGGGAACATAAGCTTCGGCCGCCTCTGTGCGAAAATCGCCTCCGTTGTCATTCAGAATACCCGTCAGCCATTCCATTTCCGGACGGTAATCGGCGGCCTCATCGGAAATCAGCACGTCCACCCCGTTTGACTTCGGGAAAAGCGAGGCAAAGCTATCGATCATCCCGCGATCGCCTCCGATGATATTCTGTTCACCGTCGTGGAGAGCACTGTAGTGCTGCGCTAGCCATCCGGTGAGCCCGATCCCGCCTGGGACTGAGTCCAGCTCCGTCAGCGAGAAGCCGTTCTCTGTCAGCATCAGATCAGGTCGGATGACTTGGGGTAGCAATGGTGTCTGGTCACCGAGAGTGCTCAGATCTGTGAGCGAGCTCGGTTTGCCCCGATCAAGGATCTCACTGACCCATGGAGCTATGCGCCCCTGCTTGCTGCTACGGTAGATTTCATCTGAGACGCGTTGAAATGTGTGGAGCAGCTTCCCCATGCGCTCGATTTCAGCCACTTCCTGTGCCTTGAGCGGAAAGGGGAGAGGGCTGATGCGCCAGCTTTTTTCAGCGAACAGCCCCTCCGCTGGCAGTGCCTTCAGAAGCGCCCGTGACTGTTCCGCGAAGCGCGAGGGATCGATATTCTCAGGTGTATACATGGGGGTGACACGGCGTCAGTTATGACTGAAGCATGCGCAGAGCAGAGCGCAGGATTTCATCAGCAGCTGTGCCCTGAGTGGCAGCAGCTTTCACAGCTTTCTGTGCTTCATTCTGTTTAAACCCTAGAGAAAGGAGGGCCAGCAGGGCATCGTTCTGAGCTGCCTGATCCGGCGAAAGGCTGGCAGCCCCACTCTGCGCCTGCCAGGCTTCTTTGACGCCGACTTTATCCCCGAGCTCCAGAATGATGCGCTCAGCCGTCTTCTTTCCTAGCCCTTTGATTTTGGCTAAGGTCGTAGCATCCCCGCTGACGACGGCTTGCTTGAAATCATCGATCGCCATGCCGCTCAGGATGGAAAGGGCCACTTTCGGCCCAACACCTGAGACACGCGTTAGCAGTAAGCGAAAAAGCTCGCGGGAGTCCTCTGTGGCGAATCCGTAGAGCGTCTGCTCCTGCTCACGGACGTGGAAGTGGGTGAGGACGCGGGTGGTCTGCCCCTGCTGGCCGAAGGCGCCGTCTCCAGCGAGCGGGACGAATACCTCATAGCCTACGCCATCCACATTCAGGACGAGCCGTCCTGGCCAATCTGCCTCCAGTTTCCCTTCGAGAAAAGTGATCATGTGGGGACCCTGTAGCACCGATCAGGCTCGCCTGCATGTGGATAAAGCTTTTGCAAAGGGCCTTTGCACGGTGTAAGGGCCGCCCAATCGACCACCTGATGAATGGTGGTCATGAGGAACCGCTCTGGCCACCCAAATCACATGAACGAAGAAACAAAAAGCATTTCCAAAGGGCGACAGATCAAAAATGACGTCCTGTCAGGTTTGACCGTGGCTCTCGCGCTGGTGCCAGAGGCTGTCGCCTTCGCATTTGTGGCAGGGGTCGATCCCTTTGTCGGGCTCTACGCTGCCTTTTTCATGGGCTTTATCACCGCAGCTTTCGGCGGTCGGCCGGGTATGATCTCCGGTGCGACTGGGGCGATGGCCGTGGTCATGACGGTGCTGGTGGCTGACTATGGGGTGGCATATCTATTCGTCGCGGTGATCCTCGCCGGCATTTGGCAGGTGATCGTCGGGTTGCTGAAACTGGGGCGCTTCATCCGCATCCTTCCGCATCCGGTGATGCTGGGCTTTGTGAATGGCCTGGCGATTGTCATCGGGTTGGCGCAGTTCGGTCAGTTCAAGACCAATCACCGAGTCGCCTGGAGTGAGGAGACCGGCCATGGTGGCGGCGGAGACTTCGTCGTGGCCAGCGACTGGATGTCATGGGGCAATCCGCAGCTGTGGACCCTGCTGGTTATCGTCGTGGCGACCATGCTGATCATTCAGTTTCTTCCTAAGCTGACGAAGGCGGTCCCGGCCTCGCTGGCAGCGATCGTTATCGGCACTCTCGTGGTGCAGTTCACCCCGATCGAGACGCAGACAGTGGCTGATGTCGTCAACTCCCAGCGTGTCCTGCAGGCAGAGAAGGAGCTGAAACGTGAGCAGTTTCACGAGATCGAGGATGATTTAAAGGTGGGCGAGGTCCGCACGAAAGCGGAGGAACTAGCCGCAATGCCTGTCGATCGCGCCGACTTGGGGCCGCTACCTGTCGGCCTGAAAGCAGGTTTGCCGACCTTTCAGCTGCCGGAAATCGATTTTGACAATCGCGCTGCCTTGTTCGCCGCCCTCGCTCTGTCTTTCGTCCTGGCTGCCATCGGGCTGATCGAATCTCTTATGACCTTGTCCCTCATCGATGAAATCACTGAGACGCGTGGATCGACCCCCCGCGAGTGTATCGCCCAGGGTGCTGGGAATATCGTCTCGGGATTCTTCGGCGGCATGGGCGGCTGTGCGATGATTGGGCAGAGTATGATCAACATTCGCTCGGGTGGCCGAGGGCGACTCTCGGGGATTTCAGCAGCCGTGCTGCTGCTCGCTTTCATCGTCACAGCTCCTAAGCTGATCGAGATGATCCCTGTGGCCTCATTGATCGGAGTCATGTTTATGGTTGTCATCGCTACCTTCAGCTGGTCCAGCCTCCGTCTCTTCGGTAAAGTGCCGAAATCTGATATCCTCGTCATCATCGTCGTGTCGGCGGTAACGGTGCTGCATGACCTGGCCATCGCCGTGCTGGTGGGCGTCCTCATCTGCGCCCTCGTCTATGCATGGGAGAGATCAAAGGATCTGCGCCTGCAGAAGAAAAAGCGCGAAGACGGCCGCGATGTCTACGAGATCGAGGGGAACATCTATTTCGGCACCACGCAGGAATTTCGTGAATTGTTCCAGCCTGCCCAGGATCCTGAGCAGACTTACCTGTCTTTTGCCAGGGCGAAGGTCTGTGACCAATCCGCCATCGAAGCGATTCATAGCCTTAGCGAGAAATATCGCAGCTTAGGGAAGCGTTTATATCTCCGCGATCTTTCACCCGACTGTGTGAAGATCCTCCGCCGAGCAGGTGATATGGTCGATGGGGAATACTTCTCCAGCGTATCCGGTGGACATTAATTATGAATCATTTCCGGCAATCAAAGGCAGCTCTTGTCGAGCTTAGATTTCCTTTGATCGCCGCGCTGGTTCTTGTTATTTTTGTGCTTCTGGGGGCAGGTGGCTCTTTCGGTCTCCGGAAGACAGTTGCTCAGTTGTGCATGCCGACGGGGGTGCTCTGGGTTGCAGGTTTCATGCTGCTGTTCTGGCCTCGGATGCCGACTGCTGGCCGCGTCCTCGCTTTTGCCCTTTGGACTGGATATTCTCTCGCGGGTTCCCCTCATGTGGGCAATGCCCTGATACGGAAGCTCGAGGTCCCGATGGCTGTCCACGAAGCGGTCGATGCTCCCCTGGATGTCCTCATTGTCCTCGGCGGTGGCACCTGGGAGCGGCCTTCTGGAGCAGCCTCACTCGGAAAAGGTGGAGACCGTCTCTATCGCCCGCTCCAGCTCTGGCACGAGGGGAAGGTGAAGCGGCTCATTCCTACTGGGCTGGATGCGACAAACGCGGCTGGCCCCCGCTCATTAGCTGAGGATGCGAAAGCTCTCTGGGTCAGTGCGGGTATGCCGACGAGTGCGATCGAGACGATATCTGGCGCGCGAACGACAAGCGAGGAGCTGCGGAGCCTGGCGAGTATCTATGCCGATCAATGGCAGGGCCTCCGCGTGGGGATCTGCTCCTCGGCCTATCATCTGCCACGCGCTCTGGAGGAAGCTGAGCGTGCTGGGTTGAAGGATCTCATTCCCGTCCCCTGCGACTTTCGAGCGAAGCCACTGATCGGGGCGTCGCAGTTCTGGATTCCGCAGGCGCGCGGTTTCCGCGATGTTCAGACGGCCTGTTGGGAGTTTTTGGGGCGATTGGCTGGTTGAGGGGGCGTCTCAACACGCCTAAAGTTGAGCCATGTCTCAACTTTCAGCCCAGCAGCTCGCTTCGCTCGCCGATGATTATCTCAAGGTCAGGGAGATCCCTGACTACCCACCGGCTCTCAACGGCCTGCAGCTGGATGGAGATCGACCAGTCCAAAAAATCGCCTGTGCCGTCGATGCCTGTGAGGCCGTCATCCAGGAGGCGGTAGCGCTTGATGCAGATTTGCTGGTTGTTCATCATGGGATGTTCTGGCAGGGGGCACAGAAGATCGTTGGCGGCCACTATCGTAAGATGAAAAAAGCCATCGACCATGGGTTGGCAATTTACTCAGCCCATATCCCATTGGACGTGCACCCGGAGATCGGGAATAACGCACTGCTTATCGATGCCATGGGCTTAGGAGGTGCAGTCGGCACCTTCTTCCCATGGAAGGGGATCGAGCTCGGCCTGAAAATCAATGGTGAGTTTACACTCGATCAGGTCGTGGAGGCTGTCGAATCTGCCATCGAGTGTGACCTACTGCAGCTTTGTCAGGGGCACTCCGATCCGGTTCGCTCGATCGGCGTCATCACCGGGGGAGCCGGCTCCGAGGTCGCCGCTATGGCAGAGCAGGGTATCGATACCTTCATCACCGGTGAAGGCCCACACTGGAGTTATCCTCTGGCGGAGGAGCTTGGGCTGAATCTGCTTTATGCGGGACACTACGCGACAGAGACGTTCGGGGTGAAAGCCCTCGCCGCATGGCTAGCCCCGCAGGCAGGTGGCGCACATGTCGTTTTCGTTGATCATCCGACTGGTTTGTAGCGAGCGGTGTGTTAAGGCGCGACTCGCCATGGAAGAACTTTCTGAAGCGCCCGCGCATCCTCTGGATTCCGCTCATAAACATCGGGAGGAAAGGTGATCACCGTTTGGCCTCCTGCACCTGTCCGCGGCATCGCTGTCAGATAAACGATGAAGACAGGAATCGGCTTCGTAAGTCCCACGTAGCGACGGCGATCATTGTTAAATGTCTGCTCGACTTTGCCTTGATCCCATCCCTCATCTCGCAGGATCCATTTCGCCAGCTCCAGAGGAGCGCCGAGACGGACACATCCGTGGCTGTGCCCCCGATCTGCAAAGGAGAAGAACTTCTTCCACGGGGTATCGTGCATGTAGACGTTGTGTTTGTTGGGAAATAAGAATTTCACTCGGCCCAGTGAGTTGTCATCGCCTCCTTTCTGGCGCAGCAGGAGTTCCCCGGAGGAAACACGCTGAAAGACACTTGTCGATGGAGAGAAGGTTTCACCCGAAAATGGATTCGTCGCGCGCACGATCTCGTAACGGTTCTTAGTAAAGTAGCCTGATTGCTCATTGAAAAGCGGTATCAGCTCCTCCCTGGCGATGCCCGGGGGGACGTTCCAGTAAGGGTGAAAAACCAGTTCCGTCATGATATCGCGGAAGACCGGTGTCCGCTGGCCTTCATCGGATTTCCCGTGGACGATCGGCATCGCCAGAGATGGCAAGCCGGATTTCTCATATCCATAGAGCTCAGCTGATGGGATATTCGCCAGTAGATATTTCTGCCCTTTCATCTCCGGAAGGAGGCGGGCTTTGTGCATCGAGAGAGCTAGCGCTTGAAACTCCGATACCGCGGTATGGGCGAGCCGCTGGTGCGTAGCAGGCCCGTAGATGCCATCAGCTTCCAGGCCTTGGTCGCGCTGAAAGCTCGTGAGCGCCTGAATCAACTCTGCAGACATCCGATCGGTTTCGGCGAGAGTCTCATTTAGATACCCTCGGTCCTGCAGGCGGGCAGCGAGCGCAAGGGCATGCGGAGTGAGGGTCCCGGGTTCCAGGGGGCCGGTTACCGATGGCGGAGGGAGCGACGGCAGTCCCCGGTAGCTAAGCATGCGATCTTTCGCCAGTGAGTAGCGCTCCCGGAGGGACTTGTAAACTGGGTGTCGCGGAGCCAGCGACTCTATGGTCCGTTCAGCAGAGAAGGGCGACATCAGTAAGGTCTTCTCAAGATCTCGCTTAAGAGAGTCAATTTCAAACTCGTCGCTACCCGGGCTGTCTCCCGTTTCCCAGTCCGGCCAGATGGCAGTTGCTTCGACGGGACCGAACCGAATCAGTAAAGCGGAGTCTACTAATGAAACCATCAAACCAAGCTCGGTCCCGACCATGTCGGTCGGAATAGCCGCATTTACTTCTGCGGGGTCCAGTGCTGCAAGTTTGGGGAGCCCGTGGTAGCCAAGGGCATCCCGTAATTTTAGAAGCAGTTCCGTGGATTGGGGTGGGCTGACTGGCCAATACCGCCTGTCGCCTGCGCGCCCATCATAGAGAAGGCTCACCAGCTCTGCCGTCTTTCGGCCGTTTGGTCGGTGCCCGATTGCTCTGAAAATCGCTGCCGACAACTCCTCGCGGAATGGCGACGGAGGTGACGGGGCAGTCGATAGGTCCTCGGCACCCGACTCAAAGACCAGTAATGCCGATAGGAAAGATAGGATAAACACTCTCATTCGTGTCGCTTGCTCGTGAAAAACAACGCCAGAATGAGCCTGATTCAAAGAAAAAACACTTTTCGGGAAAAAGGGCGTTGACGGGTGGAAATGGGCGTGTATAATCGCGGCCCGCACGAAACAGTGGGGGACGAAAAAAGC
>JAHDFZ010000130.1:2136-10352 GCA_020627905.1 Verrucomicrobiota bacterium | reverse complement strand
ACTCAGCCTCTTCTTCTGTGAGTCCTAAGGGCGCAAGTGTCGAAAGACATTTCTTATCGAAGCTCTCGAACTTGCTGTAGGTCTTGAAATCGATGATGCGGACCATCCCTGATTCATGCTTCTCGATGCGGTCGATCTGTCCCGTCAGATGACAATCAGCCAGCATGAATGGGTGATCATCGGGGCCAAATTTCGTTTCAGCGTGGGTGATCATCCAGCCGGATTTTCGAGATTGCACCTCTTCGTGAGCCCACCAGCGGAGGCGCTGTTCGGCTGACTGTATCTGGATCTCTAAAGCGGCTGAAGAAGATGTGCCGTAGCGGCGACTAATCAAATTTCGCACCTCTGTCAGGAGAAAGGCCTCAATCTCCTGAACCTCTTCACTATCCCTGATATCGCTTAGCCCGAAGCTTTCGAGGGCATTGTGGATAAGCGTTCCGAAATCAGCGGCGTTCAGTTCGCGTTTTTCCGGTTCAAACTCACGAGCCTTGAGACCATGCTTTAAATAAAAGCGAAAAGGGCACTGAAGGTAGTCATTCAGCGCGGTTGCACTCAGGGAGGTGAAGCGGTGATGGTCTTCGGGGAGAAGCTGAGGGTTCAGCATGAATTCCTCTTTCGCCGGAGGGCTGGTCCGGTTGGGTGTGGGGGGCTGAAAGAGCTTCTGCGTGCGCGTTGCCAATTCGTCTCCGCGACATTGAAAGAGGAGGCGACTGGGACGCAGAGGGTCACCCTGGGCATCTTCGTTGGCGAAAAGAAAGTCGACTTCGTAGTCAGAGTGTCTTCGCATCATCTGAATGCTATGCAGAAGATAGGCATCTCGCGATAAAAAATCATGGCTGTCGAGCAGCCCGAGTTCAGTCCGTAGCGAGTCAGGTAGAAAGCGCTGGGCGATCGTGGTTTCCGGTAGAGCGTGGTCATTCATCCCTGTGAGGATGAGATGAGCGGAGTCATCCCACAGAAGTTCCAACCACCCCAGCAGAAAGATAGAACCTGTCACAGCCTCAGTGGCTTGTGCTTCTCCCGAGCAGTGGCGCAGAAGTAAATAGAGGTGATCGAGCGCACTCAGAGGGCGACGCTTCGTCGTCCCATCCAGCTTTCGCATCACATTTGTGTAGTCTTGTGCGAGTGATGCTAGTGATTCCCCGGAAAGCGATTGATCGCCCGGAATGCCAAGTGCGCGAAGTAGCTGGTCGAATAGAGGGTGAAACTGCTCCTGCTCAAACCGCTTTCGCCAGTTAATGAACCAGGTGACCGCCTTTCTGGCGAACGGGTATTTATTCGCTTTGAACCCTTCAGCCTCAGTTGCTTTCTGGATCAGTGTTTCACTTCGAAAGGTTCCAAATTCCACGCGCGCTGCATGGATTCGTTCATCTGCGCTTTTTTGGTCCTGGGAATCCGGCTCAAGAATAGGCGCTAGAGCATGGCAAATGATAGGGCTCTGCAGACATAGGTTGAGAGAGGTCATCGAGCCCTCCGTAAACCATGTGTGCAGAGCAGAGAGAGCCTGGAATTCAGGAGAACGTGATAATGGCACGCCTGCGGGATCGTCCACTTGATAGCCTGACTTGCTGGCTGCCGTTTTTAACGACTGTCGGCAGGAACTGTCGATGAGGGCAATCGTTGTCGTTTCGGGCTGATCGATCAGTGAGATCGCAGTCCGGGATTGTGTCTCAGTGGATTGGCTGATATGAAGGTGATCATCGCTCTGCGGAAAGGCGATGGGCAGGTCCGCCCAGGAGGACGCTTTCGGCTGCCCCCATGCTGTGAAAGCAGATGCGTGTTCCCGGGGAGCTGCGATCAGGATAGAGATAGGTCCGTCAGAAAGATGAGCGATCTGACTTGCCGCAAGTGGCGTGACGTTGGGTGCCGCAGCCAGCACGATATGCCTGGGCGTATTTGTTTGCGCTTTGGAAGCGTCTATCTCACGGGTTGTCGGGTCCATGCAGGACGCGCGTGCTAGATAGCGTTGAAAGTCGCGATCCAGGTTTCTCAGTTCCAGCCAGCGCTGCGCATCTCTTCCCTGCGAGATGAGAAGGTCAGCTGCGGAGGCGATGTCGTGATTCCCTGAGCGGAGCAGGGTTTTTGTTTCTACTAACTCTTTGGCATAGCTGTAGGCCCATGAGATGCGGTTGTGCTCTGGAGGTGCCGGGAAAAGAGAGGGAAACTGATCGACCTTTCGCTGCGTGATAAATTGAGCGAGAGCCACGGTGAGCTGAGAATCACTGAGAGACTCAGGGGATGAAGCCTCGAAAATATCAAAGGAAGACACTTCCGGCGGAAGGTATGAGAAGTCCTGCTCCTTAGCGATCTGCGCCAGCCGAGTGCGTAAAATCCGACATGACCTGCGGGTGGGGCAGATCACAAGGACGTCAGAAAGGTCTCGAATCGGCCCATCAGAAGAGCTGTTTTCCAGGATCCAGCTGGCTATTGAGGAGGAGACGAAGTCATCCCATCCCAGGAAGTGCGTCGATAGGTTCTTCGGCAGGACCTCAAGGTCTAGTTCCAGCTGCATAAGGTGTAAAGTATGAGAGGAGGTTCGTCTCGAGTTAGCTGTCTGTTGAACCTTCTAGGAAACGCTGGGCGATCTGATCACCAGCGCGGACGGAGTTCTTCATCCACTCGGTGAGCACCTCCTGCTGCTGTGTTTCGGAAAGTTGCCAGGCGATCCCCTCACGGCGGAGTCTGGCGGAGAGGCTCTGCATGGTCATCGCCAATGTGACGGAGATATTATAGCTCTGAGTGAAGCCATACATCGGCAGTCGTAAAGTGTCGTCGGCCGCTGCAAAGGCAGCGTCTGTCAGACCCTCTTCTTCTGTCCCGAAGAGAACGGCTACCGGTTTGTCCAGGGGGATCGTCTCCAGATCAAAGCCGCTTTCTTCCGGGCTGGTCGCAAAGACACGGTAACCCTGCTGTTTGACCTCATCGATCGCCTTTGTCGCAAGATCATACCGCTTCAGGGATAACCACTTGGAAGCCCCTAGAGCAATTTCATCGTTCGGGCGATAGCGGTTTCTCTTCTCAACAATGTGAACGTCCTGCACGCCGAGGCATTCACATGTTCGCAAACAGGCGCTCGCATTGTGGGGCTGATAGATCTCCTCGAGGATAGGCGTGATGTAGCGAGTCCGGTTGGGGAGGATGCTCTCCATCAGTTCCTGTTTATGGGGGCTGACAAATCCGCGAAGGTGCTCAAGGAGATCTGAAGGTGACGTGGAAGACATAGGGGGAGAAGATGGAGAGAGGAAGAATCAGTGAGGCCAGCGGTTTCGCGATACGCCTACGAAGCAGAGGATGAGACCGATGAAGAAGTGCATCAACAGAACGGCGGCGCTCACCCCCGCTGGGGCGATCCATGTGGCGGTTGTTTCTTTGATGAATCTCAGATAACTCGGGAGCATCCCATCGACACCACCCGCCCAGGCCCAGTAAGCGGAGATGAATGGTCGCGCGACCCAGGTCGCCCAGTCAGGAAGAGCGAGAACAGCCCCGGAGAGCGGAAGCTGAAAACCAACCCAGTAAACAGAGAGGAGTGATGCCTGATCGCCGGACTTTGCGAGCGCCGAAATGCCAAGGCTGATCTGAGTGACGGCCAGATTCACGAGAAACAGGAGTAACAAATGAGCGCCAAATGACTCAATCGGTAGTCGGCAGGTCTGCTGCACAAAGAAGGCCATCCAGAATGATTGAGCGAGGATGAGAGTGAGGACGAAGATGACCTTACTGCCGACATAGGCGGATGGGCGTAATCCCCCCAGTTTTTCTTTTTCGAAGATCAGGCGCTCTCCGGCGATCTCTCGTGCTCCGTTGTTAGAGGCAATCAGTGTCAGGAGAATCACCTGAAACATGACGAGGCCGGAGACGATGCCCGCCAGATTGATATTGAACGTCGTGCTGGCCAGGTCTTTTTCGTAGGCGGCCAGTGAGTCCGGAAGTTGCTCCGAAAGCCGACGCAGAGGCTCGATCCCTGACCATTGAAAGAGGGCGACCAGGCAGGGGAAGCCGATCAGAATGGCAAGCTGCAGGATCGGCTGACTTTTATCCCGCAGAAACAATTTCCACCTGCGGGACAGAAGGGCTGAGAACTGTCTTGCGGCCGACGGTAGCTTTGTTGAGCTGGAAGGCTTCTCCTGTGTGGCAGAGGGATCGGCAGCTGGAGTGTAGTGCTGACGGTGCTGGGACCACGAATCAGCCCAGACGCCCGCTTCCTGCCTCGCAAGTTGCTGATAGATCTGAGTGGAGTCGTCTACCGAAAAATAGTGAGTCAGGGTCTGAGGGCTGCCCGCGAAGGTCAGCCGACCATCCTTTAAGACAATGACAAGGTCATAAAGTTCCAGGTTCTGCAGGCTATGAGTGACGTTCATGACCGTGCGGCCGCCACTCCGAGCCAGGTCGGACATGAGTCGCACCAGTTCGTCCTCGCTATTCGGGTCCAATCCACTGGTAACTTCATCACACAGGAGGAGGGCAGGATTGGTCACCAGCTCCATGGCGAGCGATAGCCTTCTGCGCTGGCCTCCGCTTAAGACACGGACCGGACGATCTGACAAGTCGGTCAGTCCGGTGGCTGCCAGCACCTGCTCCTCGATCGCTGCATGGTGAGCTGACTCTGCCGTGCGAATGCGCAGACATGATTGGACGTTCTCCGACACAGTGAGCGATTCATAAGCGATGCTGAATTGCGGGACGTAGCCAATCTCCGTGAATTCGAAATCCACGTCATGGCCAATCTGCTGCCCCTGCCAGAGTAGCCTACCGGAGGACTCTTCCTCAATGCCGGAAATGACCTTCAGCAAGGTGGATTTTCCACAACCCGATGGACCGATGACGGCCACGAATGACCCGGGTGGGATGGTCAGTGAGATATCCTCCAGTAGGGTGTGTCCGCCGCTGCGGGGAGGTAGGGTGAATGTGATCCCGTCGAGTTCGAGCATCCGCCCAGTCTAGAGAGGGTGGTGAGCGATGGCAAGGATGCAAAATGGAGATGTCGAGCGTGTGATTCTAATTCAACCCCAACTGATCCGGTTCGTCAGAAATCAGCCGATGCCACGGGCTTTCCTGTCCGATGAGAGCTTTCCATAGTTCCGCGCTTCGAGGCTCCTGCAGGAGGGCTTCCTGGAAGTCCTGCACGACCCACGCACTCTGAGCGAGTTCCCCCTCCAGCTGGCCGGCCGACCACCCTGCATAACCGACAGAGGGAATCAGGTGAAAGCCTTCTTTCGAGAGATGTGAGGCCTCGGCTAGAGACAGGTGCGTCTTGAAGGCGCGCTCTTCGTCGCTCTCGACATCGACACAGGGAGCGATCGCCAGGAAGCTCAGGTAATCCGGGGATACCGGTCCGCCGAAATGCACCCGGAGGTCAGCGATCTCCTTCGTTAGCTCCTCCTGCCAGATTCCTTTCGACAAGACATCACGCACCCTGTGCTCAGTGGGGCGGTTGACGATAATGCCGGCAGCTCCGTCTGTTTTTGAGTGATCCGCGAGAAAGATCACAGTTTGATGAAAGGTGGGTTCGGTGAGAGCGGGAGCAGCTAGCAGGACTTTTCCGCTGAGGTTTTTATCGGCCATGTCTCGATTCACTTACCGAAAGATTACACCTGAGACGCCTAAGTGGCGAGCTCTCTCTCTTGAACGGTCAGGCCAGATTCGGCGCGAGCCATTTCTCTGCCTCTTCCATGCTCATTCCCTTGCGCTCCGCATAGGCGGTGAGCTGGTCACGCTCGATTTTGCCCACGTTGAAATAGCGAGCTTCTTCGTTGAAGAAGTAAAGCCCACTCACCGAACTCGGAGGGAACATGGCGTAACTACTTGTGAGCTGCATCCCGAGCTTCGCCTCAGCGTCCAGTAGCTGCCAGAGGGTCTCTTTTTCTGTATGATCCGGGCAGGCAGGGTATCCAGCCGCTGGACGGATCCCGCGGTAGCGTTCTTTGATGAGATCCTGCACGCTGAGCTTCGCTTCATCGATAAAACCAAGTGCAATCCGCACTCGGCGGTGGAGCAGTTCAGCGAGGCCTTCGGCGAATCGATCAGCGAGAGCCTGAATGAGAATCGCGGTGTAATCGTCGCCCTTGTCCTTGTAGGTGGCGGCATATTCTTCGACTTCGTTTCCGGCAGTGACGGCGAATGCACCCAGGAAGTCCGTGCGCTGGCAACTGGCCGGTGCGACGAAATCCGCAAGACTCTGGAAGGGCGTTCCCTCTTTCACCTTCTCCTTTTGTTGACGGAGGAAGTGAAAGGTCGCACAGAGTTCGTCCTTGGTCGGACTGGTGAAAAGCTCCACATCTTCTCCTGTGGAATGTGCCGGCCAGATGCCCCAGGTAGCGCGGCAGTGGAGTCGCTTGTTGGCTACCAGTTCATCGAGGACGGTGAGAGCATCATCGTAGAGTTTTTTGGCCTCTTCACCATGGGCTTTGTGCTCGAAGATTTTCGGGAAGACTCCGCGCAACTCCCATGCGTGAAAGAATGGAGACCAGTCGAAGACCTCGACGATGTCCTCCAGCGGAACAGGATCCCAGATCTGTTGCCCGATCTCCTGGGGGATGGGTAGGTCAGTCGTATCCCAATCGATTTTATAGGATTGAGCCTGCGCCTCTTCGTAGGGGATGTAGACAGCGGTGCTTCCTTTTCCGGAAAAAAGTTCGCGCTCGCGCTCTTCCATCTCTTTGTGCTCATCGAGAAATTTCTGGCGCATGTTGTCGGACAGGAGCTGATTGCAAACTCCGACAACGAGTGAGGCGTCACCCACGTGAATGATCGGGTTTTCGTAGTGTTCACTCATCTTCACCGCCGTGTGCGCGCGCGAAGTGGTAGCCCCGCCGACGAGGATGGGAAGATCTTTGCCCCGTTTCTGGAACTCCTTGGCATTGTAGATCATCTCATCCAGAGAGGGGGTGATCAGTCCGCTCATTCCGACGATGTCCGCTTTATGCTCTTCAGCCGCATCGAGGATCTTGTCGCAGTCGACCATGACGCCTAGATCGACGACTTTGAATCCGTTACAGCCTAACACAACACCGACGATATTCTTGCCAATGTCATGCACGTCGCCTTTGACCGTGGCGATAACAAAAGTAGGCGCACCATCATCGGCTTCGTCGCCTTTCTCTGCCTCCATGAACGGAGTCAGGTAGGCGACAGCCTTCTTCATCACCCGAGCGCTCTTCACGACTTGAGGGAGGAACATTTTTCCTTCGCCGAATAGGTCTCCCACAACTCCCATGCCGGCCATGAGGGGGCCTTCAATGACGTTGAGCGGTTTTCCAAGAGCGACGCGTGCCTCTTCCGTGTCCTCCTCGATGAAGTCGGTGATCCCTTTGACTAAGGCATGGCTCATCCGCTCCTCGACGGTGCCTTCACGCCAGGATAGATCGACAGTCGATTCTTTGTCTTTCTTGTGTGCTCCTTTATTTTTGAGCTCTTCGGCGAATTCGATGAGGGCGTCGGTTGCTTCGTTGTCCTCATTGTTGCGGTTGAGGACGACATCTTCGACCAGCTTGAGCAGCTCCGGCTCGACTTCGTCGTAGACCTCGAGCATCCCTGGATTGACGATCCCCATGTCCATGCCCGCTTTGCCGGCATGATAGAGGAACGAAGCGTGGATCGCCTCGCGAACGACATTGTTGCCGCGAAAGCTGAAAGATACATTGGATACGCCACCGCTGACTTTTGCTCCCGGCAGGTTTTCTTTGATCCATTTGGTCGCTTCGAAAAAGTCGACGGCATAGTTGTTATGCTCGACCATCCCGGTAGCGATGGTCAGGATGTTCGGATCGAAGATGATGTCCTCTGGATTGAAGCCTACTTCATCGACGAGGACCCTGTAGGCTCGTTCACAAATCTCGATCTTGCGCTGCGCGGTGTCAGCTTGACCCGTCTCGTCAAAGGCCATGACGACGACGGCGGCACCGTATTTCATGATCTTGCGGGCCGATTCTTTGAAAGCCTCTTCTCCTTCCTTCAGGGAGATGGAGTTGACGATGCCTTTCCCCTGAAGGCACTTCAGTCCGGCCTCGATGATCTCCCACTTCGAGGAGTCAACCATGATCGGCACGGCAGCCACGTCCGGCTCCGACGCCAGCAGATTGAGGAAGCGGGTCATCACTTTGACACCGTCGATCATCCCTTCATCCATGCAGATGTCGATGACAGGGGCGCCGTTCTGAACCTGCTGACGGGCGATCGCTACCGCGTCCTCCAGCTTGTCTTCTTTCACAAGCTTG
>JAHDFZ010000130.1:0-2126 GCA_020627905.1 Verrucomicrobiota bacterium | reverse complement strand
CGCCGACCATGAGGAAGTTGGTGTCTTTTGTGTGATTGTAGACCTCCGACCCGCTCAGGCGCATCGCCTTCTGTGGTTTCGGGATCTCTCGTGGTGCAAACTTCTGAGCGGCCTCAGCGATCGCCGCGACGTGCTCCGGCGTATTCCCACAGCAGCCGCCGACGAGGTTCACCATTCCTGCCTCGGCGAACTGGCCGGTGTAGTCGCCCATGTGATGGGGTTCCAGATCGAATCCGGTTGGTGCGAGCGGGTTGGGTAGACCCGCGTTTGGATACACGGAGACGAAGGATTCGGCGGTTCGCGAGAGTTCCGCCAGATGGCTCTCCATCAGGTCAGGGCCCAGTGAGCAGTTGAGCCCCACGGCCAGCGGATTGACATGAGATACCGCGTTCCAGAGAGCCTCTACTTTCTGGGCGGAGATCATCGTTTCGCCACCGCGACCGACGGCGGCCGAGACGATGATGGGTAGCTCGACGCCGTCCTCATCGTAGACCTCTCGAAGGGCGACGAGGGCTGCTTTGGCATTGAGGGAATCAAAGATGGTCTCCACCATCATGATATCCGTCCCACCAGCGATCAGTCCCCGGATCTGGTGCTTGTAGGCGTTGAGCACCTGATCAAAATAGACGACGCGGAAGCCCGGGTCGTCAGCATCAGGGCTGTTGGTCAGCGATACCGTCATCGGGCCGATCGCTCCGGCGACATAGCGTCTCCGGCCCGTGTCTGAACCGATTCGGTCACACCATTTTCGAGCCAGGCGCGCTGACTCGTAGTTCATCTCCCAGGCCAGATCTTTCAGGAAGGAGTTGTTGGTTACCTCACGATCAAAGAACTCCGGGTCTTTGCGACCTAGGCCCTTTTCACGAGGGTCCTCCACGAAGAATTCGCTTTGTGCCAGGGTGGTGGCAGAAAAGGTGTTGGTCTCGATGATATCGGACCCGGCCTCGAGGAAGCGTTTGTGAATGTCCCCGATAACGTCGGGGCGTGTAACGGAGAGGATGTCTCCGTTGTTGAGGAGATCCTTCTCGTTTTTGGCAAAGCGTTTCCCTCGGGCGTCAGACTCTTCCAGCCCATACTCACGGATTGTTGTCCCCATCGCGCCATCCAGCACGAGGATCCGTTTGTTGAGTTCGGTAGTGAGTTCCTTGGTTAAGTCTGACATAGGTAGTGGATGGTCCGATTGGTCGGGGGCTTAGTCCCCCCAAAGGATACGTGCTCCCAGGTAGAAAGCCTGGCCGCTGGCGGTGAACCCGCTTGTTGCTTCATACGTCTGGTCGAGGGCATTTTCAACGCGGCCGAAGACATCAATGCGATCGGTCAGCTCATAGGTGCCGTAGATTCGAACCAGCTCATAATCGTCGACAAAACCTGGGCCGCTGAATGATGAGATGCTGTCGAGACGGTTCGAGGCGCTGGTGAGCTCAAGGCCTAGATTACCACGATCAAACTGCGCGGTGACTCCGGCCTGGAAGCTATGGCGGGGACGGCGAATCAGACGATCGCCAGCCTGCCCGCTGAACCCTCCGAAATAAAGACCGTCACGGATTTTAGCATCGAGATAGGTGTAGTTGGCATAACCCGACACAGAGTCCGTAAAGTCGTAGGAGAGGGCAAGTTCCCAGCCGTGGCTTTCTGTATCCACGACAGCAGCTACTGAAGAGAATGTGCCGTTGGTGAAGGTAGAAGTCGAATCAACGAGATTATCGAATTCATTCGCGAAGAAGGTAGCTCCGAACTGGCCGCGATCGTTGGCAAAAGGAGTCTGGAAGCCGATTTCCCAGGTGACACTCTCTTCCGGTGCGAGCGAGCCTGGGTTGATCTGTGGAGAAAGGAATACGAAATCCTGACCTGACGGCGGCTTGTATCCAGTCGCGAATTTGGCGAATACTTCCGCCTGGGCCACTGGGACACGAATTTCAGCGCTCACGGTTGTCGCATCGTCGAACTGATTCTGAAAATCGTGTCGTGCGGAGACGCGTGTCTTCCAGCCATTCGCCCATTCATTTTCTGCCTGTGCGAAAACGCTTACGTAGTCGTAGCGAAACGCTGATGGACCTGAAAAGGAAAAGGGGCTGAGCGGCTGGCGCTGGAAGTCGTATTGATAGGCTGCGATACCGAAAAGATAA
>JAHDFZ010000129.1 GCA_020627905.1 Verrucomicrobiota bacterium | reverse complement strand
CGATCCACGAGACTTTATCAAACTTCTTCAAAACGTCCTAGGGGTAGGTTTTTCTGTCTCCTCGGCAAGGTCCTCCCTGTGAGGCCTGCCGAAAACTCGGCGCACTATGGTAGAGGAAGCTGAGATTTCCAGCGAAGTTTCGCCGACAAACCATTTCCGCCAGCGAGTGGCGAGCGCCTTTACGAGAATGCAGCTTCGTAGATGCGCTGAAGAGACTGAGCGTCGACGGGTGCGGGGTTGAATTGCGCCGTCCACTGCTGCGCCGCCTCGCGAGCGAGCATAGATAGATCCTCCCGAGGCACACCGAGAGCCGCGAGGGAGGTAGCAAGCTGCGCCTGATCGAGAAAGTCGAGAATCACCTGCGCTGGATGAGCCTCATCGAGCGCCGCGTATTGCTCAGCTGCAGCGGCTGAATGCTCCCGATTAAACCGAAGCACGTGGGGCAGCATGACGCCCACCGCCTGACCATGGGCGATGCCGTAATGAGCCGTCAGCGGATTGGCACAGGAGTGAGCCACCCCAAGCATCGATTCCTCGATGGCAATGCCCGCCAGCGACGCACCCACATGCATAAGAGCGCGGGCACGCTTTGTCCCCGCACCATCGACACTTGCCGAAAGCACATCACCGAAACTGTCGCGGATGAGACGCCACGCGGCGCGAGAGTAGGTGCGGGAGCGATCCGTCGCCTTATTGCAGACGAGCGTCTCCAGCGCGTGGGCCAGGGCATCGATCCCCGTATTGGCTGTGACGACAGCCGGCATGGTTTCGGTGAGTTCCGGATCGAGCACGACGGCAGCGGCGGCGGCTTTCTTATCCCCGCAAGCCATCTTGGCATGAGTCTCCGCATCAGCAATGAGGGCGAAGCTCTGGCATTCACTCCCGGTGCCCGATGTTGTGGGGACAGCGATCAGCGGCAGCATAGGTTTTGTCGCTTTTCCCACGCCCCAATAGTCTTTCATCTGCCCGCCATTCGTCAGGAGGAAGTTGGCGCCTTTTGCCGTATCCAGGCTGGAGCCTCCGCCGAAACCAATGATCCCATCGGCGGCAAATGCCTCCGCCGCTCTCTGGCAGCGATCGACATCCTCGGTAGTTGGATTTTCACGCACATCCTGGTGGACCAGCACTTCGATCCCTGCCTCGCGCAAAGCGTCCACTCCATCATCTACATGACCAGTCGCGGCGATACCTGAGTCAGTCACCAAAATCGCCCGACGGATGCCTGCCTGTGCCGAGATGTCACCCAACTGGGCGCGCACACCTGCTCCGAAATGGACGGGCCCGCTAGCCGAATGCTCGAAGCGCCGGACAAAGTCGGGAAAGCCATAGGGCTCCAGCAGCTGATCAATCGCTTCAGGCATTCGTATGAGTGAGCGCAGACAGGATGAGGCAAATACTTACGCCCACTCAGCAATCTGGAAGGAGCGCCGAGTGTAAAGAAACTCGAAAAGGTTCCCCTCGTGTGGCTGGTCCCATTTGATCCGATTAGTGGGAACATTCCCCACGTTCAATCGGTCGATCGTCGGGCAGTCGAAGAGCTGATTGATCCAGCTGACGTCACGTGTCACCGCGGTAACAACGAGAGATGGGCCGATCTGATCGAGCATTTCCGATTGCGGACACTCGATGACACTGGCGAACGGAAAGAGAAATTCACGAATCGCGAGATCCTCGCCGAAGCCATCGACGCGCACGATGGTTGGCTGGAGGTAGTTCATCCCGTCACGGGTCTGGAAGCGCTCACCTTCCCGATATTCTGCCGTGATGTCAGTAGCACCATCGGATTCGAGACCGGTCTCGACAGCATCGTTGATCCATTCTGCAAACTGGGGATTGGCAAAGCCGGAGAGCTTAGCAGTAGGGTCATCCTGGGCCAGCGGCCGGATTTCGGCTAGCCTTTTCGCTACCGCGTGAGCGATTTCATCACCATATTTGGGGACGACAACTGTCGACGTGCAGATACAGCTGCGACCGGAGTTGGCAGAGATCGACTCGACGATGGTGTCGACGTATTTCTCCCAGTTCTCGATCTCGTCCTCGCCGATGAGGAATTTGGAATAGCCGGTGCCATGCACCTCGACCCGCTCGTCGTGCTCGTATTGCTTCACCGTGGAGTCATCGCCGAACAGCATGACCCTGCCAGCGCGGCGAATGATCGCTCCCGATCCATCGTGCTGGGTGGGGTAGAGGCTGAAGGCCTCAGGTGGGCAGCCGGCCTTGATGAATGCTTGGATAATGCGCCAGGGCGTCCAGGGCTCTTCTCGTCCTGGCTTGAGCAGAACGGGAACCTTCATGGCAATAGCAGGAATCCAGAGAGCGTTCACGGCGGGAGAGTTACTGGGCAGGATAACCGCCAGCTCATCCGTCGTGGGTGAAAAACTGACAGGCGCTCCGCCCTGCTCGCCATATCCCTGATCGAGGACATCCCAGGATAGACCGCGCGTAAGCCCGCGGAAGATGACATCGATCTCATCGAAGATCCCCGCCAGCCGTTTCATGTTCATACGGATAAGCGAGTGCGGGAGGCCACTGGTGGCGGCCAGAGACAGCACATAATCCTCCGGACTCTGCAGGTCGCCATCGATACCCACCGGGAGATCCGCACTTAGGAAATATTCACCGGCTTTTTTGGTGATAGCCACAAGATCCTCGCAGCTGAATTTCTTAAGCGCCTCGCGAGCCTCCGCCATATTGCGAAGGTCATACTTGATCATATCAGCACAGGCGAAACTGATCTCAGCCGCTGGCTCGTCCGAACCAAGCTGATTTACGACCTGGGTATCAAGACTCTGATAGACGCGGCCTTGCCGGAGAATAGGAATGTGCGGGGCTTTGCTCATGTGATTGTCGCTCTTTCTGAAAGTGGGACTCGTTGAAAGCTTACGCTTGGACAGAAAAGTGAACACTGACTTTTCTCACTGATTTGCGTGCAGTCACTCGGATTCCAATCACTTCACAACGTGGTAGCTGCCTGGGACAGTCGACTCAATAGCTTCGATGATTGAATGCCTGATTGTTTCGAGTTGCTGGAGACGCGTAAAAGGAACCTCAACAATCGACACCCGTCAGTCTCTCAGATTTTGCTGATATCGCAGGTTTTTGTCGCCGTTTATGAGGACATCAAAATCGCCATCAATGAGGGATACCAGCTCGCCATTCTGCACCCCCGACCAGCCCATGAAGCCAACGGTGAAAACGTCAAACTGAGCAAGGCTGAGACGAAAAGGCTGAGGGAGGTTTTCATCAAGAAGGACTCTCTTCATAGCTCAATCGAAGAAAGCCCTCGGCGTCCTGACGATCGACGGTAGGAAAATGGTCCAGAAATACCTCAAGACTGTCACCTGCATAAATGTAGTCGAGCAGGGTCTGAGCCTTCACACGTGTCCCGCTGAATACGAGCGTTCCTCCTAGAACCTTCGGGTCCGAGTTCACCGGGCTGCGTTCAAGAGTGAGCATGAACCAAGGTATCAGAGAAAAGCCTGTTCCGCCATGATTTCTGTAAAGGAGCGCCCCCTTCACCGTAGCTAAACACTGACTTTTCTCACTGATTTGCGTGCAGCCTGCGCCGCCGAGCGATGCGCCAAAGCACGAATAAGCCAAGCAGGCCGAAACCAAAAAGCCCAGATATGGACACCCCTCTGACCCAGGTTTTGCTCTCCACAAACGGAAACGAAGGAGTAAAATCGCCCGCTAAGAGCATCATCACCTCCTCAGCTGACGAAACGGAAAGGGAATCACTGGCAAGAAGTTCGCGATCCATGAGCCAGACAATAGCTGCCTGTGAGCTTTCTGTCGGGATAAGCAGGCTTATCGACCCGGGACCGGGGTTCTGATCCGCAAAATCGAGGGAGGCATGCAGGAAGCGGTGTGCCTCGCCCTCTTCGGCCGGCGGCGCGGGGCAGTCATCCGGCAGGCGCAACACCTCCTGCCATGCGAAATCATCCGGCAACAGGTCGGATAACGCGAGCAAGCCCTCCTGCTCCTCCAACTGCCAGATGAGTTCTTCCTCGAGGATCTCGTGCGCTTCCTCGCGGGTATCGATGAAAGGGTTCTCCTGATAATCGAGCCACAGGTCGAGTCCAACGATTCGGCGCTCCCCATCGAGCGAAAAACGAACAAAAATGTAGTCGGAAAAATGGCCGTGTGCTGACGAAACGCAGGCCAGCGCTGACCATAAAACGACAAAAAAGGAGGCTCGAAAGCCTCCTTCAGTAACTCTTTTCTGCGAGAAAAGAAGCATCCCTACTTTTGGAGATCCCAACGGATGACGCGGCCCCACTTGTTCCACTCCGTCATGATGATATTTCCATCAGCGTCGAAAGTAATGCCGTGCGGGCCAGTAGCGATCCCGGCGCGCCAGTCTTTCGGCTCTACGCGGTTGGTGTTGAATTGTCCCTCGGTGTTATTCTCACCCAGCTGAGCAACGATCTTGCCTTCCTTGTCTAGAACGCTTACGCGACCAGCAATCTCGGCGATGCAGACGTGCTCACCATGAAAGGACGCTGAGCTCGGGCGACGCAGTTCAGTGGCATATTCACCGATCACCTCTCCATCAAGAGTGAGGTGGAGGAGTCGAAGATTTACACGATCGCAGCAAAGGATGCGTGGCTCGTCGTAACGCAGATCGATGTGGATTTTGTGGCAATTTTTCAGGCTGTAGGGCTCAGCACGCCCCCCGAAGACTTTCTTGAAATTCCCGTCTTTATCGAAGACGAAAATCCAGTCCTGTCCATATCCATCGACGACGAAAATGTCCCCATTGGGAGCGACGTCTACAGATGTGAGCTTGAGCTTACTCTTACCCTCGGGATTCTGGCTCTGCTCCTTCGGGAAGCTCTCAAACGGAATCTCCAGCAGGACTTTCCCGTTCAGGTCAGTTTTGATGACGCGGGATTCGCGCAGGACGGATGCATAGATGAGATCATCCTTGATCACAAATCCATGGATGCTGGCAGGGAAGCCTTCTATGTTGCGAAGATACTTTCCCTCCGGAGAATAAACCTGGATCCCTTTCTTTTCACCCTCATTGCTGACGTAGAAATTGCCTTTGGAGTCGACAGCGATCTCTCCGTGGGAGTTACCGATGGTCTCCAGTCCCTCCGGTGGCGTCAGCCACCCCTCGACGAGTTTGTAGGACGGCGCGTCCTCTGCGAAGACAGATCCACCGAGCGCCAGCGCGCCCAGTGCAGCAAAAAGCGTAAGTTTTTTCATAAGATCGCTACTAAATTCTTTCATCGACAGCCGTCAACGGCGTAATTTTGCAGAAATATATGCGTAATCACCCTTTAGGAATCGGAATTTGGTCTATCGCCCTCACCGCATGCATCGCATTCGGGCAGGAACCATCCACCCCGGAAGTGGAAACACCGACAGTGGCAGAGATTCCAACGCCAGCAGAGCGCTCAGATGAAGAAACGGAGCAACAGCAGGAAAAAGCAGAGCATCTGCAGGACACCCGTCAGGCGATCAACTCCATCGCAGAATCGCTGCGCCTAGTGAGATCATCGATCCGGGAGCTGCAGGCAAAACGAGGTAACCTAACTGAAGATTTTGAGGTCGAGGCGATCAACGCGGAGATCCTTGAGCTGCGTGAAAAGGAAACATCCCTGCTGGAGGAGTTCAGCTCGATAGCGACCGGCATCGATGCCGAAACCTATGAGAAGGAATCCGAGCAGGAATTCATATTGGAGGATGAGTTTCACGAGCTGTTGCGCCCTCTCGTAGAAGAGCTCAAGAGCCTGACCGAAAAGCCCAGAGAACTGGAAGCCCTGCGCCGTGAACTCAGCCTCTGGAAAAAACGACGGGTAAATACCCAAAAAGCCCTGGAGAATCTGGCGACCATCCCGGAGCTGACAGACGACCTGGCTCAGCAGGAACTGGAAGGTGTGCGAGAGCTCTGGGAGGAGCGCGCAGAGCAGGCAGAGAACCGTGTCAATGCCATCGAGTTTCAAGTCGAGCAGGCCGAGGAAAATAAGCCCACTCTCTTCGGCACGCTGCAGGACAGTGCAGAGAACTTCTACAAGAGCCGAGGGCGAAATTTCATCCTCTCGATTGTCGCTTTCTTCGCCACCTTTTTCCTGTTCCGCTTCCTCCACCGGAAGTTCAATCAATACAATCCCCTCAATCGGAAGGAGGAGACACCATTCTACCTACGCATCGTCCATGTGGTGCTGTCTATCCTGACCGTCGTTGGAGCGATCGCCGCCAGCTTCCTCGTCGTCTATGTGGCGGGGGACTGGGTCCTCATGGGCCTTTACATCATTCTGCTCGTCGCCGGATTCCTGGCAGCGAAAAATCTGCTACCGAAATTTGTCGAGCAGATGCGCATCCTGCTGAACCTGGGCGGAGTCCGCGAGGGCGAGCGCCTGATCTACGAGGGGATCCCATGGAGAGTCGATGGCCTCGGGATGTATTGCGATCTCCGCAACCCGGACCTCTCCGGCGGCCACATCCGCATCCCCTTGCGCAGCATCACGGATCTGATTTCTCGAAAAATAGATAAAAAAGGAGAGCGGTGGTTTCCGACAGCTGAGGGGGACTGGATCGAATATGGCGACGCCCCGAACTCGAAAGTGATCTCCCAGACGCCGGAATTTGTGCATCTGATCGAACTGGGCGGCGCAAAAGTGACCATCCCGACGGCCGATTTCCTCGCTCTCTCCCCACGGACGATCTCCGGTGGCTTCCGTATCAAATCGATTTTCGGCATCGACTACGATCATCAGCCCATCTGCACGACTGAGGTCCCGGAGAACATGCATGCCTTCCTCATGAAAGATCTCATCGAGTTCATCGGGGATAAGGATCTCATTAACTCTCTGAAGGTCGAGTTCTCCTCTGCAGGTGCTTCTTCTCTGGACTACACCATCCTGCTGGATCTGGACGGCTCTCTGGCTGCTCGTCGGGAGCCGATCAACCGACGAATCCAGAGAACCCTGGTTGATTGCTGCAACGAATACGGATACGTCATTCCATTCACTCAGATCACCGTCCACCAGGCGGCAGGCCCTGACGAATGAGCTACTCCGAATTTACGACGACCATCGATGTCCGACCTGACGACATCGATATGAACCAGCATGTGCATCACAGTCGCTACTTCGACTATGTGTTGGCCGCCCGCATTGATCAGATGGACCGCTGCTACGGGATGCCGATGGCTGACTTTCATGCCCTCGGTCTTAACATGGTCATTCGCCGTCAGGAAATGGAATACAAACGCTCCCTTGTGCTGGGAGATGAGGCTGTCGTCACGACCAGTGTCAGCGCGATTGAGCGGCGCAGCGTCTCGGTGAACTTTCGCATTGCGAATGCCAAGGGAGCGCTCTGTGCGCGTGGATCTCTCACAGCGGCCCTCATCAGTCTCGAGACGGGCCGCCCGCAGGACCTGCCCGAGAGCGTCGTGAAGGCCTATTCTATTTAGGAGACCGTGCAAAGCATTGGCAAAATGCGCCCCTCTGCCCTATCAGTGAAAGCTGAAATACCATGAGTGATTCGCCGGGAGATAAAGAAGAAGCACCGAGAACGCTGAAACAGCTGGCGAAAAAGCTGGGTGTGTCCCCAGCTGCGATCTCTCTCTCCCTGAACGGACGTGCTCGCGAAGGGCGTATCTCGCCAGAGACTGAGAAGCGGATCATCGAGGCCGCGGAGCACTATGGCTTCCGACCGAATAAGCTCGCGAAGCAGCTCCGGTCGGGGAAGACCTCGCTGATCGGAGTCGTCGTCCCCGATATTGCCAACCCCTTCTTTGCCGAATTCCTTCAGGCCGCCGAGATCGAGCTGCGCGAGGCCGGAAATGTCGTGCTTATCGGCGATTCGCGGGAGCAGGAAACGATCGAGAACGAGATCATCCTCGGCATGTGTGACCAGCGGGTGGATGCCCTGATCGTCGCTCCGGTGGGTGAATGGCATGCTGGATTTCAGGAAGTAACGAGAACACGGACACCCCTGGTGCTTTTCGACCGGGTGCTTAAAGATAACGACAAATTCCCGGCCGTCTGCTCTGACCACTATCAGGCAGCATTCGATGCCACCTCTCACCTCATCGAGTGCGGGCATCGGCAGATCCTGTGCCTGCGCGGCAGCTCTGAGAGCTTTGCTGATGAGCAGCGCGTCCTTGGGTTTCAGGCCGCCATCCAAAAAGGTAAACTGCAGGATTGCCCGATCATCGGGACCTCCTACGATCGTGAGCCCAGCGCCGAGGCAGTAGCGGCATTTCTACAGGAAGAAGGAGCGGGCAAGGTCACCGCCTGCCTCAGTCTCGGCGGGCAGATCACCCTTGGCCTGCTCGACACGCTGAGAACCGAAAAAGTGGACATCCCTGCCGAGTGGTCGCTCCTGGCCTTCGATGATCAGCCCTGGGCCACCCTGACAACACCCGCTCTGACAACAGTGCGCCAACCCATCAGGCGCATGGCGAAACGCGTGGTCGAGCTGGTATTGTCCGGAGAGACATCAGGTTCCCCGGAAACCGACCAGCACTTCGCCTGCGATATACTGCAGCGAGATTCGATCCGCCAGCTGTAGGAGAATGTTCAAAAAGCGTCCCTGGCAGGAATCGAACCTGCATCTAAGCTTTAGGAGAGCCTCGTTCTATCCATTGAACTACAGGGACAAAAAAGCGCGGCGTTAAGGTTAGCTTGAGCCGACCGCATGACAAGCAGTTATCAACAGAGGCTGTTACTCTCATTACGTCCTGATTTCCGGTATTGCCATGAACCGGTTCTCTCTCTAGGCTCTTTGCCATGACCCGCGCCCTGCCGCTTTTCCCCTTTCTCGTGAGCTGTCTTGCCATGCCCCTGATCGCTGACGAGCCCCCCGGCAATCTGCCTCCGGATCCCTTTTCCAACATTCGATCCGAGTCATCAGCGCCTGGCTATCCGGTGGCGGTAGACCGAGGAAGAGGCAGCTTCGTGGTGGCCGCTACAGCAGATCAATACCAATCGAGCGGCCATTTCTCAAACTGGTTGCTCGAGACCGAGCTCGAAAGACCCGGGTCCTATCTCGTCGGTTTGCGCTATCGTTCCTCGACCAAAAAAATGGGGATCCAGATCAAAGCGGGCGACGCCGCACCACTGAAGGGCTATGCCCCCCGCACCGTAAATGGTGAGGAATCAGTCTTTGAGATGGGGGTGCGCCATTTTGCTCAAAAGGGCAAGATCCCTCTGCAGATCCTCGCAGGGGATGAGAGTAATACCGAACTCTTTCGCGTGAGCGGAGTCACCTTCACCCCGGCTCCCAAACTTCCCTTCCCCGGTCAGGAAATTGATGGGTCGCTCACCTTCGATGCTGCTAATGCGACGACCTTCAGCACCAACATGCATTACGAGGAGCAGCCCAACAAACAATGCCTCGGCTTCTGGACAGATGCCGACGACTGGGCCGAATGGACGTTTTCTCTTGAGCAGACGGGTGATTTCGATGTTTTCGTCAGCTATGGCTGCAACGAGGCAAACGCTGGCAGCGAAGTGATGATCCTGCTCAATGATCAGAGCTTCGAAATGAAGATCGAAGACACCGGTGGCTTTCAGGAGTGGAAGAGGGTCAGTCCTGGTTCCATATCTCTCTCTTCCCGGAACGAGAACAAGCTAGCCGTCGTGCCGAAAACCAAAACGAACAAAGCGGTCCTCGACATCCGTCGCATCGAGCTGATCCCGAAAAAATAGACTCTCCGGCGAATGAAACAACATTCCCCACCGTCAAAGACGTAACTCAACCTGACTCAACAACGAATGAAACTCATTACTACCCTCCTGCTATCCGCTCTGCTTATGACAAATGCCTTTGCCGCTCCTACGGAACCTCTCGAAGTTGGTTCTGACGCCCCGAAAGTAACCAGCACAGACCAGAACGGGAAAGAAGTCGATCTAGCCAAGGTTTTCAGTGAAGGCATCACCCTCGTCTACTTTTACCCGAAGGCAGATACGCCCGGCTGCACCGTGCAGGCCTGCAACCTCCGTGACGAGTTCGATGCCGTAAAAGAGGCAGGAATCACCGTCATCGGTGTATCAGCAGACACTGCTGAGGAGCAGCTCGCCTTCACGAATAAGTTCTCCATCCCCTTCACCCTGCTTGCTGACAAAGAGGGCGAGGTCATCAGGGCTTTCGGAGTCCCCCAGCGTGGCACCTTCGCCGCTCGTCAAAGCTTCCTCGTCGCCGACGGCAAGATCGTCTGGCGCGACTTAAAGGCACAGCCGAAAACGCAGGCAGAGAGCGCGATCGCTGCAGCGAAAGCGCTGTAATTCGAACAAATTGCTTCTCCTCCCGAAGAGACCGTTGAACAATTAGGTGAGCGATGACCGGATGACCGAAGCACGCAAGCCTGTTTTCGGGCTGACAAGGCGCGAGGAGCGATGGTAGCCAT
>JAHDFZ010000128.1 GCA_020627905.1 Verrucomicrobiota bacterium | reverse complement strand
AAGGCGATACCCGAATCCGGATCGGCGAATGCGACGCTGCCTCCAGCTCCGGGTTGCCCGAAGGCTTGCGAACCGCTACCGAAGGTGCTTCGGATCTTCTGACCCGTTTCTTCCATGGGGTCCATCATAGCTCCAGCAGAAAACGCAGTCGGGACCTGCAGGACGAGGTCTTTCTCGGTCCGCCCGCGTGTGGTCAATGCTGCGAGAATGGATGCTGGAAAAAATCCATCTTCCCTGATCAGCTCGGCATAAAACTTCCCGAGGCTGCGGGCGCTGCCTACTCCGCCCAGTGCAGGTAGAGCGGCCTGCAGGTATTCCAGCTTATTGATATCACCGAGGGTTTTCATCCCAGTAGGCGAGGCAAAGGCGGCAAAGGGAAGGGAGTCCTTATCCATGATCGCTTTGTAAAACGGCAGCTCCGCAGGCGGCGGCAGGAGTCGGGTGGGGGGGATGGCGGTGGCCAGATTCTCCAGATCGGCAGGGGTGAGCGAACCGATGCGAAAGTCAAGGTCGAGTGGGCT
Source organism: Verrucomicrobiota bacterium (assembly GCA_020627905.1). Taxonomy (GTDB): domain Bacteria; phylum Verrucomicrobiota; class Verrucomicrobiia; order Verrucomicrobiales; family DEV007; genus Arctic95D-9. Next base: position 9,900 of record JAHDFZ010000128.1, on the reverse strand, counting down.
GGCGATTTCGCTCAGCCAGAACTCTCCCAGCGTCTGACCGCCGGTGATGCGGCGCACTGGTTCATCGAGGAGGAAGCCAATGGTCCGCGGATGGTAGCCGTGGGTCTCCCCTGGGGGCCAATACGGGGCCTGCTGCTCGAAGGCGCGGGCCACAGCATTGTGGTCGAGGATGCTGGCACGATTGTCGATCGCGAGTGCCGGGAGTCCGCTTTCGTGGGCAAGCAGTTGTCGGAAGGTGAGGCCGCTCTCTGCCGCTTTCAGTTCAGGCCAGACTTCACGGACCTGGGTGTCGATACCCATTCCGCCTCGATCCAGACACAGCAGCAGGCTGACGGCAGCCGGGACTTTCGTGGCGGACCAGACGGGGATCGTTGTCTCGGGCGCCCACGACGACGTTTTACCTTTTTCGCGAAAACCGTCGCAGAGATGGGCGATCTCCTTGCCATCCTTCCAGACAGACACGGCGGCACCGATCTCTCCACGCTCCGTGAAGTTTTCCTGAAAGAGCGGAGCGAGGGTCGATTCGAGGTCGGATCGCATCGGAGACGAGAAAAATCGGGTCGAAGCGCTACTCCGGGTTCGTCGAGGCGAGTTTGATCTGCTGGTTTGAGAGCACCAGATGATCTCCAGGAGCCAGCCCGGGCAGAGTGAGGGAGCCGATGCGAATGCGCTCCAGGCGCTTCACCTTATAATCGAGCCGTGCAAACATGCGGCGGATCTGGCGGTTGAATCCCTGCGTGAGTGTCACGTAGAGCGTGCGACGGGTCTCGCAGTGGATGGCTTTCGCCTTGGCTACGCCCTCGGAGAATGGCATTCCTTCGAGGAATTGAGGGATTTCCTCGCGCATAAATCCACGGTTCAGCTGGACGATGTATTCCTTCTCCACGTGGAAACGGGGGTGGGTGAGCTTCTCGATGAGATCCCCCGAGCTGGTGAGCAAGAGCAGGCCCTCGCTCTGGTAGTCGAGACGTCCGATGTAGTTAAGCTTCTGAAACGACTTGGGCAGGAGATCGTAGACGGTATCTCGATCCTCCGGGTCATCGTGTGTGCAGATGACCCCTTTCGGCTTGTAAAAGGCGACGGTGATATCGCCCCGCTGCCGGAGGAGTTTGCCATCGAACTTTACGTGATCGTCATCCTCCACCCGTGTCGCCAGATCGACGACGATTTCACCGTTGATCTCGACGCGCCCCTGACGGATGAGGTCATCGCAGCGGCGGCGGGAATCCACTCCACAGCTGGCGAGGAATTTATTGAGTCGGACACCACTTGGAGAGGGGGCGGGCATGGAGAGAGAAAAGAACGAGATGGAAACAAAAAAAGCAGGCCGATGGGGCCTGCTCTGGTGGATTCTCGGAGCGAAGACTGCTCTGAGATTCTGGGAAGACCGACCTTAAGCGTCAGGCTCAGTTTTTGGGAGACCGATCGGACTCTGACCTTCTTTCCACTGACCGCGAGCCTGGAGAGCCTTGACGCGCTCGAAACGCTTCATGACGCTGCGATTAGCTCCGATGCTGCTGGACTTCTTGAGGCTGGGGTGTTGTGACATGATCAGGAAAAAGGTTTGTTGAGGCGCGGATTGTAGATCTGAAAAAGCGAAAAGCAAGCGATTTCTCCCTTGCTTTTTGGAAATCGGGATCTGTGCCTCGGGTAGAGAGGGGGGAATCGATCCAAATGGCAGCGGCTTACCGGGAGCAGCGGTTTTCCTACCGCTGTTTCTCAAGTCCAGTGCGCTCGTTTTGCCGCGGGGTAAGAAAACCCCGCCCCCCGGCTGCCGTTCAATCCGCGTAACCTTCCATCACCGTTCTTAAGCCCTTGCAATCGCTGAAATCGGGGAATTGGTAGGCGTCATGCAGACTTCGCTCTCCGGGACAACGATCGTGGCCGTAGCTTCTCCGCCGGGAGTCGGTGCGGTATCGCTTCTGCGTATCAGCGGTCCGGACGCTCGGCAGGTCGTTGGAAAGTGCTTTCGCCCTATGAAGGCAGCGGATGGGATGATGAACTGGCGTCCCCGCTATGCGACGTATGGGAATGTCGTCGATGAGGAGGGCGAGCCTGTCGATGATGTCCTGGCCACCTTCTTTCCGGGCCCTCACAGTTTCACCGGGGAGGATGTCATCGAGATATCCGGTCATGGTGGAGTGGTCGTCACACAGGTGGTGCTGAAGCAGTTGCTGCGTTGCGGGGCAGAGCCTGCCGAGGCGGGGGAGTTCTCCCAGCGAGCCTTTCTAAATGGAAAGGTCGATCTCACGCAGGCTGAGGCGATCATGGATCTCATTTCCGCTCAGACAGAGCTGGCAGCACGCGCCGCCCAGCATCAGCTGAAGGGCTACCTGGGCGATCAGATGGAGGTGATGCGACAAGCGCTCATCGGCGTGCTGGCTCATGTAGAGGCCTACATTGATTTCCCGGATGAAGACATCGATCCCGCGTCGCTCGAGTCCATTCTCAAGCAGATATCCGAAACTCGAGCGCAGGTCCTTGATCTGCTCGGCACCGCTGAGCATGGGCGCATCCTGCGTGAGGGGCTGCGGACGGTGCTCTGCGGTGCGCCAAATGCCGGTAAGTCGACCCTGCTCAACCTTCTCCTCGGTTTCGAACGAGCCATTGTCCATGATGAAGCCGGCACGACTCGGGATACCATCGAGGAGTCGGTGAGCCTGCGCGGCATCCCGCTGCGGTTGGTCGATACCGCGGGCATCCGCGAGGGGGTGGGGGCCGTTGAGCGCGAGGGGATCGAGAGGAGCCGATCAGAGCTGGAGAGCGCTGACCTCATCATTCATGTCATCGACCAAAGTCGGCCGAAAATGGACGCAGAGCAGGCAAAAATCCCCGAGGGAGCGCGCTGCGTCAGAGTGATGAACAAAGTTGATCTGGAAGCCCACGCTGACTGGAGCTCGGACAATCCAGGTGACATCGCCTTATCGCTGCATGCCGAAGATGCCCGCGGACAGATCGAGCAGTTTCTGTTTCAGAGGATCACTGAGTCACAGCTGACGACCAGCCATCCGGTGGCGATCAACGCGAGGCATCAGGCCTGCCTGCGCCAGACAGCGGAGCACCTGGAGATGGCAGCCAGTAATCTCAGCGCAGGCGACTCCGTCGAATTTGTCGCCATGGATCTGCGGGCTGCTCTGCAGTCTCTGGGAGATGTCATCGGCAAAACGGATACCGAAGAAATCCTCGGCTCGATCTTCAGCAGCTTCTGCATCGGAAAATAGCCGTAAGAATCGGCGGAGAGTGGCTGTTTATCTGGTATGAAGATTTACGCTGCTCTCTGGATAGCTCTTTCTGTCGTCAGTTCGACCGTTTTTGCAGAAACGGAAATTATTGGCCACGGCCCTGCCCGATATGAGGTGAATGCCGATTGGGCGAAAGTGACACCTGATGAAGCTCCCGTCATCAATGCTCATGCCCTCGCTGAGTCATCAGAGGGGCAGATCTATGTGGTGACGGATCACCCTGACAATTGCTTTCTCGTTTTTGAGAAAAGCGGAGAGTTCGTCAGGTCGATCTCGTCACCTCTCTACGGTGGGCACGGGATGGACTTCATCACTCGGGATGGCGAGGAAGTCATCATTCACGTCGACTGCGGCTGGCATTTCCCCGTTGAGGGATTCAAGGGATCGATTCGCAATGGTAACGGGGCTGTCAGCCTGGTGACAAAAGAGGGGAAGGTGCTGAAGGTATTCCCTTCGCCGCAGGATCTGGGCTTAGCGGCGGAAGTCGGCCCGAAGTTCAAGCCCTGTGATGTGGCGGTCACGAAGGACAACACCATCCTGGTCGCCGATGGGTATGGCTCAAACTATGTCTTCGAATACTCGCTGGACGGAAAGCTTCTCAATCACTGGGGAGGCTCGCTGACGCTTAAAGGGGCGCATGGCATTTCCATTGAAAGCCGGGAAGATGGCAGCGAGCTGATCTGGGTCGCCTCGCGCTCGGAGAAGAAAGCCAAGGCCTTTTCCCGCGAGGGAGAGCTTGTCGAGACACTGGAGTTCCCCGGAGCTTTCGCTGGACAGCTGTTCGTGAGAGGGGATCGGATGTATTCCGCCGTTTGCTGGTCAGAGAGTCCCGATACGGGCAAGCGTGGAAAGGACTCAGGTTTCGTCCTCGTTCTTGATCGTAAGACAAGGAAGGTGATTAGTGCGCCCGGTGGCGAGATGCCGACTTATGAGAATGGAAAACTGAACCCTATGACGCAGGCAGAGAGTTCGCCATTTCTACACGGCCATGACCTTTATGTCGACAAGGATGGCGCGATCTATGTCGGCGAGTGGAATGCTCAGCGACGTTACCCGACCAAGCTGACGCCCGTGGAGTAGGGCTTGTGCGCGAGGGGGCGTGACCCGGGGAGCAGCGAATTCATTCGCGGCGCGGAAGCCCTGATAGCGGACTTTCGTCGGATGGGAAAGCTCAGAGCGGTTGATGGCGAGCACATAGTCATGCCGCCAGAGCTCGGTAGTCGGCGGCGCATAAGACTGACGAAGCTTCTAAAGCCACGTTGCCAAAGACGCAGGTGTTTGGAGCTTGCTGTCTCAGGGGCTCCGGTTAACCTTGTTTGAACTCCTTAAAAGAGAGCGAAAGATGAAAGCTCTAAAACTTCCGTTTTCCAAAATCGAACTTGTCTGGATTGCTCTATTGTTTGCGACCTTGTTGTCGCTATTCGGTTGCGGTCCGCAGACCACTTCGACCGCAGAAGTTTTTCATCTCTCGAGTTTCGAGCAATGGAAGCTTGAGAGATCCGCGAAAGGCGGTGATAAGGACGCTGCCTTCCGGCTCTGGGAATTTCATGCGTTCTCTTCGTGGAATGAGCCTGAGGCAGCAAAGTGGTTGGCGCATGCAGCAGCTCTTGGACACACACAGGCACAGGGATTGCTTCGTGAGCGGAGCGCTCAGCGGTCTCCTGCAAAATGAGCGAGGTCAATCCGCGAGCGGATATCTGGAACGTCCTTCACGATGGAGAGATCTGTGACATCGAGGGGCGTATCCCCGGTGATGTCAAAATTCGTGTGTGGATTCCCTACCTTAGACGGATGTTTTCGGATGACGGTGATGAGCTGATTGTTACTCTTCGCTCATGCAGAAAGCTGACGATGAAGCGATGGGATGATGAAGCGACGGGTGACTTTTACCAGATCAGTGGCGCAGAGTTCGACATTGGACACACAAAGTGCGTCGATATTCCGATCAAGGTAGTCGGCAGTAACGGGGAGCTTGAGGTCGACTTTCTTGATTTCGCTCTGGCGCTTGATAATGGCGTAATCATTAGCGCCAAAGAGCTTTTTGATGCGGCGTCATCTTACTGGGACGCTTGGCAGAAAAGATTCTGTAACTAGATAGCCTGTTCGACTTCGCCGCTCCCTTTTAGCTTAGCGGAAGAAAATCGGGGAGCAGCGAATTTATTCGCGGAATGGAAGCCCTGATTACCGGAGCCTGAGATCCTGCGTCCGCTGGCCTTACGAACCGTGCTTGCCTAAGCGGTCACTCTCCTCGTCCACACCAGCTAGGGACCAACAATCCCAGCCCCGGAAAAACGCGGTGCTCGCCAGCTTGAAAATTGAATCAACTCATGGACACCATGAAAGGTGTTCACAACATTCGTAAGTGGCTGGGCCGCAGGCAGAGCCGTAGAGCACACCCTAACAGAACAACTGCAGGAACTCACCTCTCCGCCATCTTAAACTTCGACATGCATCAGCTTATCGATCGTTTGACGACAACATGCTAGATAACTGTTAGAAAAATAGCTGGAAAATGCCAGCTTCCTAGTTGATTTCGCATCGTCGTATGATAATTCTAGGAATAGATGTTTGAGAACTATGACCCAGAAGTATTCTTCGATGAAGCGGTTTCGCAGAAGGGAGAATTCCGAGCACATTACTCGGAAGTAGCAGCCTACTTCAATGCTCTGACGGACGAGCAGATGCAGCAGAGTATCCGTTCGTTAGAGCGGGCGTTTCTCAAGCAGGGGGTTACGTTCACCGTTTATTTTGAGGGCGAGGGGACAGAGCGCATTTTCCCCTTCGACCCGATGCCGAGGGTCATTCCCCACACCGAGTGGGTGCAGATCGATGCTGGCCTCCGGCAGCGGATCAAGGCGCTCAACGCATTTCTGAAGGATGTCTACTCGGAGCAGGCGATCTTTGAGGAAATCCCCGAGCTGAAGCGTCTGGTCGAAAGCTCCAAACATTACCGCAAGGAACTCTGCGGGGTGGATCTGCCCCATGATGTTTACATTCATATCTGCGGATCAGACCTCATTCGCGGTGAGGACGGCCAGTATTACGTGCTGGAGGACAACGGGCGCTGCCCCTCAGGTGTTTCCTACATGATGGAAAACCGCGTGGCGATGAAGCGCACCTTTCCCGAACTCTATCGACGGCTCGGCGTAGAGAAAGTGAGCCATTACCCGGATGAGCTGGCTAAGATGTTGCGTTCTGTCACGCCGCGGCAGCAGGATGACCCCGTGGCAGTGCTGCTGACACCCGGGCATTTCAACAGCGCCTACTTCGAGCACACATTCCTGGCTCAGCAGATGGGGATCGAGATTGTGGAGGGCCGTGATCTGGTGGTCGAGAATGACCGCGTCTACATGTATACCACGCAGGGGCTGGAGCAGGTGGACGTCATCTACCGCCGGATCGATGATGCCTTTTTGGATCCCGAGTATTTCCGTCCTGACTCCGCGCTTGGCGTCCCGGGGCTCATGCGTGCCTATCTGGCGGGGAACGTAAACCTCGTCAATGCAGTGGGCACAGGCATCGCGGATGACAAGGCGACCTACGCGTATGTCCCGGATATGATCCGCCACTATCTGGGGGAGGAGCCGATCCTACCGAACATCAAAACCTATCTTGGCTCGAATCCTGAGGATCTGCAATACATGCTCGACAACATCGAGGAGTTGGTCATCAAGGCAGTGGACGAAGCCGGGGGCTACGGGATGCTAGTGGGGCCTGCCTCCACTCCTGAGCAGTGTGAGGTCTTTCGTGAGAAGATCCAGGAATCGCCGCGCGGCTTCATCGGGCAGCCGACCATTGCTCTCTCTCGCCAACCGACCTTCTGCGACGGAGTGATTGAGGGGCGTCACGTCGACCTGCGCCCCTTCATCCTCAGTGGCGAGGAGACAGTCATCGTGCCCGGCGGGCTCACGCGGGTCGCCCTCAAGAAAGGGTCCCTCGTCGTCAATTCCTCGCAGGGTGGCGGGAGTAAGGATACCTGGGTTCTGCGTCAATAGTTCTACTGATTTTTGTTATGCTTTCTCGCGTCGCACAGAATGTTTACTGGTTAGGTCGCTACCTGGAGCGGGCAGAGAGTCTCGCTCGACTCGTGCTGGCGCATCAGTCTGAGCTGGTGGATGCCACGTCTGCTGGATCGTTAGATCTGGATTGGCACCCGCTGCTGGAGGCTACGGCGATGGGGGACGCCACCTCGGATGAGGATGTCATCACCTACATGGTGTCATCCGCCGACAACCCGGATTCTGTCTATAACTGCGTGTTTCAGGCGCGGGAGAACAGCCGCGCCGTGCGTGACAAGATCTCAGATGAGATGTGGCTGCATGTGAATAGTCTCTGGCTGGATCTCAAGCAGATGTCTCAGGACAGCAGTCTGGCCTCTCATGAGCGAAATGATCAGATCTGCCAGACCAGCATTCAGTCCATCCTAGCCATGCGAGGCCTTCAGGCGACGGCGCTGCCGAGGGGAGAAACCTATCTCTTTCTGGAGCTTGGCTCGCTACTGGAGCGTGTGGATAAGATCAGTCGCCTGGTAGATCTGCCGCATTTTATCCGCGAGAAGAGTTCGTCCGCTACCTGGAACACCATGCTGCGCGCCTGTGATGCCATGTCCGAGTATCGCGAGGTGTATGGGGGAGAGGTCAATGGAGGAAATGCCTCTAGCCTGCTGCTCTTTTCGACAAACTTCCCGAAATCGGTCCGCTTTTGCGTGCGTGAGATCGATGAGAATATCACGGCGATTTCTACACGACGTCGAGGGGAGACCTTTGACGAAGTGGAGCGCGCTATCGGCCTGCTTTCTGCTCGTCTCGACTACATGGCGCATGAGGAGGTTCAGGCCATGGGGCTACATGACTATGTGGACAGCCTGCAGGTAGCCTTCAATGAGATCGGCGAGGCGATCGAGCGACGTTACTTTTATCTCACCAAGAAAACGTCGCGTATGCCAGTGCCACGGTCTATAGCGGACAACTTTCAGCAGTAGCTAAGGCGCCTTCGCTTATTCCGCTACCCACTTTTCTTTTCCATATGGCTATCCATGCATCCATTACACATCGCACGACCTATCAATACGACAAAGAGGTCAAGATTTTCCCTCAGGTCGTGCGCCTGCGTCCGGCACCACATTCGCGCACGCCGATCCTCTCGTATTCGCTGACCATTCAGCCTGCTGATCACTTTATCAACTGGCAGCAGGATCCCTTCGGGAACTACCTGGCGCGCATTGTTTTCGAGGAACCCGCCGATCATTTCGAGGTGTTGGTAGAAGTCCTCGCTGATCTCACACCGATCAACCCCTTCGATTTCTTCCTGGAGGAGTCCGCGCAGAAATTCCCATTCACCTACGAGGATGAGCTGAAGCAGCAGCTGCAGCCTTACCTCAAGCTGACTGACGAGACCCATGACCTGAAAGAGCTGCTGGAGAAAACACCGCAGAAGAAGATCGACACCAATGACTTCCTCGTCGCGGTCAATCAGCTCGTTTATGAGCGGCTGTCCTACAATCTCCGGTTCGAGCCGGGGGTTCAGACCTGTGCGGAGACTCTGAAGAAAGGCTCCGGCTCATGCCGGGATTTCGCCTTTTTACTTGTGCAGCTGCTGCGCCGCCTGGGACTGGCTGCCCGATTCGTCTCTGGCTATCTCGTGCAGCTGGTCGAGGATGAAGATCCCACGGATGGTTCGGAAAAGCTCGGCGAAGATTTCACGGACCTGCACGCCTGGGCCGAGGTCTACGTGCCGGGGGCGGGCTGGATCGGTCTCGATCCGACATCCGGCCTCTTCGCCAGTGAGGGGCACATCCCGCTGGCTGCCACGCCTGAGCCGGGCAGTGCGGCACCCATCGCTGGCGCGACCGGGAAATGTGAGACGGAGTTTTCCTATGAAAACGTCGTCAAGCGCGTGCACGAAGATCCGCGTGTGACCCTGCCTTATCCCGAGGGCGAATGGGATCGGGTCGACAAGCTGGGGCAGGAGATCGATGCTGAATTTGCCAAGGAAGGCGTCGGCCTCACCATGGGGGGAGAGCCGACTTTTGTCTATGCGAAGGACATGGCTGGCCCGGAATGGAATACCGAGGCAGATAGCGTCACCAAGCGCAAGCTCTCCATCGAGCTGGCTGGAAAGCTGGCGGATCGCTATGCCGAGCGAGGGCTGATCTGGTTCGGCGAGGGCAAGTGGTATCCCGGTGAGCCGGTGCCACGCTGGGCTTATGGGGTCTTCTGGAGAAAAGACGGGGAGGATCTCTGGGGAGACCGGTCTTCGCTAGCCAGTCCGGCGGAGCCGGGAACGTATCACATAGATGATGCCAGTCGGCTGACCCAGCGGGTGGCGCACTCTCTCGCGCTGCCGGAGAATGCTGTCATTCCCGCTCTTGAGGACATCGACTACTACCGCTGGAAGATCAGCACCCTGCCATCAGCAGAAGAGGTGGGCGAGGCAGAGGCCGAGGCCTCCCTGGAGCGGCGCACGATCGCCACTCTGAAGCAGCGGGGTCTGGAGGTGCCGACCGGTTTTGTCCTGCCTGTATTTCATTCAAAAATACGCCGTCGCTGGATTCACTCCCGCTGGGAGCTGCGGCGCGGCAGCCTGCATCTCATCCCCGGGGCGTCGGCCATGGGGCTGCGCCTGCCTCTGGATTCCATCCGAGCTGCCACGGCTAAGG
>JAHDFZ010000127.1 GCA_020627905.1 Verrucomicrobiota bacterium | reverse complement strand
TGTAGAATTATCTACTGAGTTGTTTTTAAGGTTTGCTTTTGCTTTTTCAGATTCCTGACTACTATTCGGGCCATGAGTATTCTTCTTGGCCTTCTAGTTGCTGCCGCCCTCCTTATCGCAGGAGCTCTCGCTTTCCAGTATGTCCTGCGCGGCGGGTGAGAAAATCGTAACTTTGTTCATAATTTTTCGCGTGACTTGACGTCTACTTTCTGCGTCAGTCCGAAATGTAGTTGTCATGTGCACCGTCTCATGGCTGCCAGCATCAAAACGACATGAACGGATTTCGAATCAAAGATGAAGTTGGAGCCAGCGTTTTCGCTGTGCTGAGTGGGATCACAGCGCTTACGCTCACGGCGTGGGTTTTCACCACCGGTGGCTGCAGCCGTGATACAGATTACCCAGAGGTCGTCGATCTGTCTGACGAGCTGGAAGCTGAGCGCGCCCGACGCCTCGAACTCGCCACCCAGCTGGAGCGTCAGCAGCAGGTGGCGCTCGCTGCTCCGGCTGTCGCTGCTGCAGTCGCCGCGCCGACGGTTGTTTCAGCATCATCTGACGAGGTTGAAGAACTGCAGGACGAAAACTCGAAATTGAAGCTTAAGATCAAAGCCTTCGAAACAGCACAGGGAGATCTGACTGCGAAAATCGCTGCGCTGGAAGCAGCAAAGGTCCAGGTAGAGCAAAGCAATCAGGAGCTGACCGAACAACTTGATGAGCTAAACACCTCCAAGCTCTCTCTCCAGAGCTCTTTTAGCGAGAAGTCAACAGCTCTCGCGGCATCTACTGCCACTCTTGCAGCCCTAAAAGCCTCCAGTAAGACCGACATCGACGCTCTTACCGCCACAAAGGGAAACCTGGAAGCCCAAGTGAAAAGGCTACAGGACGAACTTGCCGCCCTCAAGGCATCTGCAGAAGAAAAAGCCGGCAAACTGGAGACGAACAGCACCGCAATGATCGGACTCAATGCCAGCATCGATAAACTAGAGAAAGAACTCGCTGCTCAGAAAGAGGCCTCGGCAAAGCTGACTACAGATCTCACCAACGCCCGCGCGAAGGAGAAAGAGCTGCTCGCACAAATCGACGATTTGAAGAAAAAGCTCGCTGCTCAGGGCAAAACCCAGAAAATGGCAGCCGACGGAAAGGCTTCTCTTAACGCAGAATTGGAAGCCCTGAAAAAGCAGCTGGCCGAGCTCAAAAACGAGCATGAGGCCTGCGCTGCTGCTCGTGCAAAAGCTGAAAAGGTCGCTGCTGACCGACTTAAAGAGCTCGAAAACCTGAAGAAAGAATGGGAAGCCTGCATCGCGGCTCGCTCAGAAGTTGAGAAAGCCAACGCGGCTCTCCAGAAGCGCATCGCTGAGCTAGAAAAACTCCTGGCAGCCAAGCCAAAGCCACAAGCGAAGGCCGCGGCGCCCAAGTTGCCTGCTCTCGACTTTCCCCTCCTTGTCAATGATCCGGCAAATCTGACGGCTACGAAGCGGCCGCTCTTCAAGCGCTTACAGAGCATCGGAGAATCTGAATCTGATCGTGAAGCCGCCTACGCGAAAATCCTTGAGTCTGGAAACTATAAGGTGATGCACAGGGTGTCCTTCAGCCCGGCTTCCAGTGTTGTAAATCAACGTGAAATGGCGGCGCTCAAAGAGAAGCTGGCCGGCGCACCAGAGGGCGCAAAGTTCCTTGCTGTAGGATACGCATCGATGGAAGGCTCAGCGGAATCGAATCGCAAGCTCTCATCAGAACGGGCATCGAAAGTCGGTCAGGCCGTCCAGCAGATCACCAAGTTGGAGTCCGGAGATATTCAGGCCGTCTACTTCGGCCAGACGAAGCGCTTCAGTGAAAAAAACCGCAGCCCGAACCGTGTGGTCGAGGTCTGGCAGGTAAAGTAGTCCACTCTCTGAAAGTCCCGGCTCTTCTTTGGAAGAGGCGGGGCTTTTTTGTGCCCATCTCTTTGAGGAATCCATGGAAGCCGGCAACTTCCCTTTGCTTCGATTCCTGCCTTTGTTTAGGGTGAAAAAGTGAAGACTTACGATTTTATCGTCATCGGAAGCGGCATATCCGGCCTTAGCTTCGCCCTTCGCGCTGCCGAACACGGGAGCGTAGCGATCGTCACGAAACGAGCTGCGGCGAAGACAAACACTGCATGGGCGCAGGGAGGTATCAGCTGCGTGCAGGATGATGGTGACAGCTTCGATGCCCACGTGGAGGATACATTGAAAGCCGGTTGCGGGCTCTGCCCTGAGCCGGTGGTTCGCGATATTGTCACCGAGGGTCCCCCTGCTATTCAGGAATTGATCGATTGGGGAGTCGAGTTTGATCGGGCAAAAGCTGGGGGGAGCGATAGTCCCCCGCCGCTGGCGCTGGGCAAAGAAGGAGGCCACACCGCACGGCGAGTTCTTCACCATAAAGACACCACCGGGCGAGAGATCGAGACGAAGCTCCTGGAGGCCGTGCGGGCCGATGACCGGATCGAGATGATGGAGCACCACTTCGCCATCGATCTCATCACGACGGATAAGTTGGCCTTCACCTCCCCATCGCGCTGCGTGGGGATCTATGCTCTGGACGAGGAGAGCGGCCAGGTCCTCACTCTGCGCTCTGATCGAGTGATCCTCTGCACCGGCGGGAGCGGCCGCGTTTATCTTTACACAACGAATCCGAGCGTCGCTACCGGGGACGGGGTAGCCATGGCCTGGCGTGCCGGTTGTGAAATTGCCAACATGGAGTTTATGCAGTTTCACCCGACCTGCCTGTATCACCATGAGCTGAAATCCTTCCTCATCACCGAGGCCATGCGGGGAGAGGGCGCTGAACTGGTTGATCGGGATGGTGTAGCCTTCATGAAAAAATACGATGAGCGTGGATCATTGGCGCCACGAGACATCGTCGCCCGCGCGATCGACCAGGAGATCAAGAAAACAGGTGGGCCGTGCGTGTTTCTCGACATCACCGCCAAGCCGGCAGACTTCATCAAAGATCGCTTCCCCCACATCTACGAGACTTGCCTGACTGTCGGGATCGACATCACCAAAGACCCCATCCCGGTCGTGCCGGCTGCCCACTATCAGTGCGGAGGTGTCAAAACAGATGTCAATGGAGCCACCTCGCTCCCCGGATTATGGGCTGTCGGCGAAGTCGCCTGCACGGGCCTCCACGGGGCGAACCGTCTGGCCAGCAATTCGTTGCTGGAAGGAGTGGTCGTATCTCGCTTCTCCCTGACGGACTGTCTGGAAAAACGACCGATCGGGAATGAAGCGGAGCGGATCGATATCCCCGACTGGATCACGGGTGATGTCACCGATGTCGATGAGCTGGTCGTCGTCTACCACAACTGGGATGAGATCCGCCGACTCATGGGAGATTACGTCTCGATCGTTCGCACCTCGAAGAGATTGCAGCGGGCCGCCACCAGATTGCGCAATCTTCAGCGTGAGGTGCAGGAATTTTACTGGAACTTCCGCGTGTCATCCGAGCTGCTTGAGCTTCGGAATCTCGTGGAGGTCGCCTCCCTCATCGTCGACTGCGCTGCCCGACGGCACGAGAGCCGAGGTCTTCATTTCACACTCGACTACCCGGAGCGTGATGACCTGCATTGGCAGCAGGATACGGTCATCAGCAGGAAATAACGCAAAAACGGTGACAAAAACTCGGCAGGATTCCTCCGGAAAAGCGGTAGGTTTGTAGCAGGCTACCTCGATTTCCTCTCAATCATGAAAGATGAACACTTCCTCAGACTGTTCCTGAAGAACGAAGATGTCCTGCGGGCCTACGCTCGCAGCCTACTACCCAGCTGGGATGGCGTGGACGACGTTCTGCAGGAGGCCAGCGTCGTCATGTGGAAGAAACTCTCACAGCTGGAGGAGGCCGAGGGCTTTCTCCCCTGGGCGAAAGTGATCGTGCGACTCGAATGCCTAAAGGCACGCCGCAAGTCGGCGAGAGAGTCTCTCGTCTTCTCAGATGAGGTCTATGCCCTGATCGCGGATGAGTTTCCTGAAAGCAACGAGGAGTCCATGCAGCAGCGAGCCCAGGCGCTCAGCAAATGCCTTTCCCAGATCGATGAACGCGCCCGCGCCATCATCCTCGCCCCATACTCAGGGTATGGATCTGTAAAGAGTCTCGCTGAAAGCCTCAACCGCACCGAAAACAGCCTCTACAAGCAAATCGGCCGCCTGCGCGAGAAGCTGACAAGCTGCGTCAAACAGCAACTCCCCACCCCAACCGCACGATGAACGAGTCCTCTTCAAACATTTCGTCTCAGGACTGGCTCCTGCTTTCGGATCTCATCGAGAACCGGCTGGACGAGCCCGCATTCAGAAAGCTGGAAGCCCGGATGGCATCAGACCAGAATCTGCGCGCTGCCTACCACGAGCTGATCGCCATCGACACCCACCTCAGGAGAGAGAGCGAGGCGCTCCCCGAGACGACAACCCGCCTGCATTGACTTCGCCAGCGAGCTGGAGTCACAGCGGGCTCGCACCCAGCGTCGTCGATTCTTCGGTGCAGCCGCGATCGCCGCTTTACTCTGCCTTTTTGTTCTACTCAAAGATGGGATCGTGCCACAGGCAGATGGCACTCAGCAGGTCGCGCAAGTCACTGCCACCGGCAATGCCAGCTGGCTCGGGGCTGACCTGGAAGTCGACCAGGAACTATCTATCGGGGAGCAGCTTCACCTCAAAACCGGGACCGTGCAGATCACCTATGAGACAGGTGCTGTCGTGAAACTTTACGGCCCCAGCCTCTACTCCATCGATACGGCGAATTCCGGCTTTCTGCTCTCCGGCAAAGCCTACGCCCGTGCTGAGACAGAGGAATCTCACGGATTCACAATTAAAACGCCTTCAGCAGAAGTCATCGATTATGGGACAGAATTTCTCACTCATACCGATTTGGACGGACACAGCCAGGTCGAGGTCACCTCAGGAGAAGTCGATGTCGTTGCCAAGGGTGCCCCAGACCTGAAACACCGGCTCAAGCGCGGTGATTCACTTGGTATCGAAGCTGGCGCGCACCCCGTGCTCGCTCGGATCGAATCCGGGGATGAAACTTCTGATTTCTCTTTCCCAAGCATTCCGTCCCCCTCTTCCACTGACTACGCGGATCAGTCTCAGGGGAACGCTGAAGTTTCCATCGTTGGGACACTATTCCGACGAAGCCCTAATCACGGCAGCGGCCCGATGACGGTCGTAAACGATGGAAGAGGGCAATCAGCGCGCGACGTGCCTGAAGAAAGCCTGTTTTTTAACAACAATCAGGATGGGGCGATCATCATCGACCTGGGAGAGCCGAGAGAAATCGATGAGATCAACGTCTTCACCTGGCACCAGAATCTGGCAAATGACGGCGATAGAATTCGCGCCCTTCAGCGATTCTCCCTTTACGGCGCGGATGAGCTTCCTTCTCTGCAGCCGGACACGCTGACACGCGATCTTCGAGATCTCCCGAGAATCGCAAAGGTGAACTCGGATCTCTTTTTCCAAGTGAGCACCCCTACGGAACGTCCTGCTCAACAGGGCTCATCGATCCGTTCAGCAAAGAAGCAGGAATCAATCGGCCCCTACCGCTACCTCATCTTTCACGTGTCTCCGACCGAGGTCGGGTCGAATCGAAACATTGCCTCCACTTTCTACGGAGAGATCGATGTCTTCGTTAGGAAGGACTAGCGGACGCTGAATCTACCAGCTCCTGAATGACTCTTGGGTAGAGTTTGTGCTCAGCCTGATGGACGCGGAGAGTGAGTGACTCCTCTGTATCATCAGGCTGGATCGGGACGCTCACCTGCGCGAGGATCTCGCCGGTATCGATCCCCGCATCTACGCGATGGATCGTGCAGCCCGTCTCCTTTTCGCCACTGGCTAGAGCCCGTTTGATCGGGTGCAGCCCGGGATAGGCAGGCAACAGCGAGGGGTGGATGTTGATCATCCTTCCGGCAAAGCTATCGAGCAGCACACCCCGGACGATGCGCATGTAGCCGGCGAGGACGACCAGATCAATGTCGAGAGCCTTCATGCGATCGGTCAGCTCTTTCAGGGCGGCATCGGTCAAAACTCCCCCCTTGTCAGTTCCTGGTGGAATCCATAGCGTCGGCACGTCATGGGCTTTTGCTCGTTCCAGGATCCCCGCATCTTCCCGATCTGAAATCACGACACCGACCTCGACATTTGTTAGTTCACCATCGGCGATGGCCTGCATGATCGCATCAGCATTGCTCCCTGCGCCGCTGCCGAGAATGGCTAGTCGCTGCTTTCGCTCCGCCTCTGAGCCTTCTCCCGCTGTCATGGCTTGCAGAGTGGCTGTTGTCGACTTCCCTGCCACCAGGGAAAGGATTTCAATTTCGACACCCAGCTTCTCCAGCAACTTCCGCTCTTCATCGATGAGGGATTCCTTCGTGTAGTCCCCCCCTTTCGTATAAATGTGAGGGACGATCGTCTCGATGGTATCAGAGGCACGCTTCCCTGCAAAGATCACCACATAGTCGACACAGGAGAGTGCGAGCAGCAGTTCTGCACGATCTTCTGCGCTATTGATGGGACGCCCCGGCCCCTTCAGCTCCGTCACGGATTCGTCGTCATTGATCGCCACCACCAGTGCGTCGCCCAGCTTGCGAGCCTCCTGCAGGTAGCGCACGTGGCCGACGTGCAGCAGATCAAAGACGCCATTCGTCAGGACCAGTTTTTGCTGATTCGCCTCCATCTCTCTCCGGATGTCGGCCAGCTCGCAGGATGATAGCAGGTTCATAGTGAGGCAGCGACAGATCGAGACATCGCTGTAATGATGAGGGAGCAACTTTTCCCTTTCCTCAGCGAGCTTTCCAGCGCAAATTTCGCCATGCAGGATCCACGCGTCACCGAACTGGCTAAACAGCTGGTAAACTACTCCGTTTCAGCCAAAACCGGAGATCGCGTGCTGGTTGAGCTTTTCGATGTCCCCGACCAGGTAGGCATCGCACTCATCCGCGAGATCCGCGAGGCAGGAGCCTTGCCCTTCGTCAATGTCCATCAGGCCAGCCTCTCTCGTGAGCTGGCGGTGGAGGCTACCGAGGCTCAGTATGACCTCATCGCCAAGTCTGCCATGCATCAGATGCGGACGATGGACTGCTACATCGCCGTCCGGGGTAGCTACAATATCAATGAATTCTCCGATGTCCCGGCGGACGCCATGCGCCAGGTCAGTCAGAAGATGAGGCCCGTCATCAACCGCCGAGTCAATCACACCCGCTGGTGCGTGCTGCGGTGGCCTCATCCCAGCATGGCGCAGAGTGCCGGCATGTCGACGGAGGCCTTTGAGGACTTTTTCTTTCAAGCCTGCCTGCTCGACTACCCCAGTCTCAAACGTGGGATGAACGCCCTCGAGCGGCTTATGTCGAACGCGAAAGACGTTCACATCATAGGCCCCGGAACCGATCTGACATTCTCCATCAAAGGCCTCGATGCTCATGCCTGCGCCGGCACCCACAACATCCCGGATGGCGAGTGTTTCACCGCTCCGGTAAAACACTCTGTGGAGGGCGTCATCACCTACAACGCCCCATCCATCTATCAGGGCATCGCTTTCGATAACGTTAGATTCGTCTTCAAAAAAGGGAAGATCATCGAGGCTACCGCGAATAACACGGAAGCGCTGAATCGCATCCTCGATACCGATCCCGGAGCTCGCTACATCGGTGAATTCGCCATCGGCTTTCACCCTCACATCCACGAGCCGATGCGCGATATCCTGTTCGATGAGAAGATCGCCGGGAGCTTTCACTTCACACCAGGGCAGGCTTACGACGTTGCCGATAACGGGAACAAGAGCTCTGTCCATTGGGACCTCGTTTCCATCCAGCGTCCCGACTACGGAGGCGGAGAGATCACCTTCGACGGAAAACTCATCCGCCAAGATGGTCAATTCATCCCGAAATCACTGCAGTCTCTGAACTATCCGGAATGAGTTGGCCGCTGATCATCGCCATCTTTTTCGGAGGAGGACTAGGTGCGCTGAGTCGATTCTTCCTTCAGACATGGATCGATGAAAAGGCTGCTACCGGGCTTATCTTTCCACTCGGCGTGCTGGCGGCGAATGTGATCGGGTGTCTGCTCTTTGGTCTTCTTACCCCCATGCTGGAGTCGATCGCATCGGAAGAGCAACGACTGCTCTGGCGAGGGGCTTTGCTCACTGGATTTCTGGGCAGCCTCACGACCTTTTCCACCTTTGCCTTTATTGAGCTTACCCTCATCCGCGACCAGGCCTGGGGTGCCGCTATCGGCTATCTGAGCTGTTCCTTTCTGCTCGGATTAGGCGCCGTAGCGCTTGGCTTTCAGCTGGGCCAGATGATCGCGGGCAGTCGGTAGCCAAATCGAAGAACCGATTCCCCTACAAGAGGGTCGCGACCCAGAGTGCGGTGACAGTCGCAATACTCGCAGAGTAAGTGGCCTCATCCGGCGTCGCCAGCGCGAGTTTGCTCATCCCCCTTATCAATCTCTGCGAGGAATCGATAAAAATGTATGGCAAAGAGGGAATACAGAATCGTCGCTATATTTGCCAGCATGATCGCTGCTGAGCCTGCCAAAAGGCGGTAAAACATCTCACTGTCATGGGAGACGATTCCTAAAATCGCAGCGGTCATCATCGCGAACGCTGCAACCGCCAGTGCCCCTGACACCAAGTGGAGTCCCCACATGTGAGTCATCGTGAACCCATAAAATTTCCATAGATAACCCCTTCTTCTCATAATGATTGATTGCCAAAGTCTACTAATTCGACTGTCTTAACCAGCTTGAGGATTCCGCGTCCCAAGCTTCTACGTTATTTTTAGCAGATCAAGAAGCAGGCCCTTTGAAAATGTAGACGTGATCAGAGGTGACAGAGATCAGCTCGAAGCCATCTTCTTTCAGCTCGGATAGAGCGATTCCTAGAACGTTCGGCTTATTGAGCTTCTCTTTCACCACATCACTAGGAAACTGGTAGTTTCCGTCTTCTCCCTTGGCGATCCCCTCCTCCGCTGCCACGACCTCGATACCAATTTTATCCATCTGCGCTGGCGTCATCAGTCGATATTCCCAGTCTGCGGAGGCCGCACCGCTGGACGATGGAAGAAACTGCAGCGCGACGAGCGTGATGAGCAGCACAAGGTTCACCGCTACCATGGTGACGAGGATAGAAAACCGATTCATGCGTGAGGGTGTAACAAGCGGGGCGCCTGTTTGTCAAAGCTAGAAAAAGGGAAATGACGGCATCCGGCTTTGAACGCAGGGCTCTCGCGTGTGCGAATGAATTCGCACGTCCCCGGCTCGTATCGGCCACGCTGGGGAGTAGCGAATTTATTCGCGGACAACATCTGCCTCGGCACGCTGGGCTTTCGCAATGGGAATAAATTCCCATCTCCCCGGCTGGGCTTCCGGCCTAAACCTCATCGAGCAACGACAGAACCATCTCGGTATCGCTGAGGTCGTGCAGCAGGTAATCAGGATCGGTCTCTGCCAGCGCATCATAACTGGCATGACCGGTCGCCGTAGCAATCACGGGAAATCCTGCCGCTCGGGCGCAATCCACATCGCGGCTGGTATCGCCGATGACGATCGCCTGATCAATCGGCACTCCATAGGTCTGACGAACTCGCTCCAGGGCGATGGGGCCCAGTTCATTGCGATCGTCATGATCATCGCCATAGGAGCCATCGTCGAAGCTGAAAAAATGATCCAGCTCGTAGGACCTCAGCTTCACTTCGGCACCGCGACGCAGGTTTCCTGTCAGCAGGCCGAGTATAAACTCATCCTCCCGCTCCTGCAGACCGCTCAGCAGATCTGTTATCCCTGGCAGCACAAAGCCTTCTCCAGCAGCACGGAAGTGCGCAATCTGCCTGGGCAACGTGTCCAGATACCCCAGATAAAAGCGCTCCCGCTGCTCCGGGGAGTCCTCCATCTCAAAATGCGAAAAGAGGAACTGGCTCACTCCACCGTCGGTGGCGCCGCCAAGGTCGAGGTTCGGGAACGGCTGATCCGCGACTTCGGGAAAAGCTGCTGCAAATCCCTGCGCTAGCGAAGCCATGCCCGCCCCGCCAGATTCCAGCAGGGTGCCATCGATATCAAAGAGCAGGAGCTTCTTTGCCATGCACCTCAACTAACCGGGAAGCCAGGAAGGAAACGAATCTTAAGATTCCGAGGTATTCTCCTCTTCCTCCTCGATGTCGTCCTCATCCTCTTCGACATCTTCGTTGGCCGCTTCCGTCTCCTCCAGATCGTATTCCTCGTCCTCCCGACGGAATCGACGCTTCTGCTTCTCTTTCGCCAGCGGTGACACCATCATGAGGATGTTCCGGTTGTTGAGCTTCGGCTCCAGATCGACCTGCGCCATCGTTGAAAGATCCTCTTTCACACGCTCCATCAGCTCGAAACCAAGCTCCTTGTGCGCCATCTGACGCCCCTTAAACATGAGCTGGATGCGCACCTTGAAACCGTGCGCCAGGAAATCCTCCGCATGCGTGAGCTTGTTGCGATAGTCGTGATCCCCGATGTTGACGCGGAACTTCACTTCCTTCTCGCGCTTCTTCGGCTTCTCAGACTTCTTCTGCTTCGCCTGCTCATACTTGTATT
>JAHDFZ010000126.1 GCA_020627905.1 Verrucomicrobiota bacterium | reverse complement strand
GAAGAGTAGGATCAGGAGGCGCATGACATAGCACGCTATACCACCAAAGAGGAAGGGCTAGGGACGCGAAGCCCTTTCCTGATCCGACACAGAGTTTTTCTGACCGCTGACGGACCCGCCTCTGCCTACGCCAGGCCACTTCTCTTCAGCAGAGCATCGCTACTGGCGGGACGACCCATAAAGTCCTCAAAAAGAACCGCTGCCTCCTGAGAATTTCCCTTCGACAGGATTTTCTCGCGGAACTCCCTGCCGACTGCAGCTGAAATGACACCTGACTCCTCGAAGCGGCTGAAGGCATCTGCATCGAGAACCTCCGCCCACTTGTAGGAATAGTAGCCGGAGGCGTAACCTGTGGGGCTGGCAAACAGGTGGGTGAAGCGGCGCGACATCGATGGTGGTTTGATGGGCAGATCGATGGTGTATCCCTCGAGGATCTGGCGACTGATGGCATCCAGATCTCGCTCATCAGAACCAGTGTGATGCTCTAGGTGAAGAGAAAGGTCAAGTTTCCCCAGCGAGAGTTGTCGCATCTGCCCAAGGCCCGCATGAAAGGTGCGGGCAGCGGTCATTTTTTCGAATAGCGCCTCGGGGATTGGCTCGCCGGTTTGATAGTGAGTGGCAAACAGGTCGAGACTGGCACGCGACCAACAGAAATTTTCGAGGATCTGGGATGGCAGTTCCACAAAGTCCCAGACGACGTTGACTCCATTGAGCGACTTGATAGGCACTTCTCCGAGCAAATGGTGAAGGAGGTGACCGAACTCATGGAAGACGGTCTCGACTTCGTAATGGCTCAGCAGGGCGGGCTGATCTTTCGATGATGGAGTCAGGTTTCCACAAATGAGGCCAAGATGTGGGATTCGCTCCTGATCGCCGAGCGCCGGTAGTCCGGTCCGCAGCGAGTTCATCCATGCCCCTCCGCGTTTTTCGTCCCGGGGATGCCAGTCAGCATAAAAGGATCCTAGATGATCTTTCGATTCTGCGTCATAAAGATCATAAAACTGCACCTGTTCGTGCCAGACCTCGACGGCTCCGTCAGGGATCGACTCATCGCTGCCAAGCGGGAGGTGAACTGCTTGGCGCTCTTTTATTTCCAGACCGAAGAGGTCTGAAAAGAGCGAGAACATGCCATCGACGACTCGCTCAATCTGGAAGTAAGGACGCAGGGCTTCCTCGTCGAAGTCGAACTCCTCTTTCCTCAGCTTCTCAGACCAGAAGGGGATATCCCAGGGGTTGAATGCGCCGTCCCATGCCGGGTCTGCTTTCTTGCGAAAATCACATAGATACTCCCACTCCTTCTCAAAAAACGGGCGCGTTTTGTCGGCTAAATCGGTAACGAAGTCCAAAGCGGTTTGACCGTTGCCGGCCATACGACGCTGAAGGATGAAGTCAGGGAAATTGTCCTTGCCCAGCAGCTCTGCTTTCTTCTGTCGCAGGGAAAGGATCTTCCAGATGAGCTCCGTGTTATCAAATTCTCCCGCGTAGCCGATGGTGGTGCTCGCCTCCCAAACCGTTTTGCGAAGCTCTTCATCTTCCGAAAATTGAAGAATGGGCATGTAGCTGGGGGCGTTCAGCGTGATGCGGTAGACGGGTTCCTCACCGTCTTTGCATAGATCTTTAGCCTCGGCTTCCGATTGTAGGGTATTGAGGGCGCTCTCGGGTAGGCCTGCCAGTCTTGACTTGTCCTCCACAACGAGATCCCATGCCTTGGTGGAGTCGAGGACGTTTTCACTGTATTGCTGAGTGAGCTCGGCGAGTTCTGCCTGCACGCTCTCAAGCTCTGATTTTTCCTCGGCAGAGAGGTCTGCTCCGTTCTCCTGAAAGTCCCGCAATGTCTCCTGAAGATACCGCTGCTGCACGCCTGCAAGAGCGACGGCTTCCGTTGTTTCGGAGAAGGCACGCAGGCGACTCCACAAACCTTCATTGAGAACAATGCTGGTGAAAAACTGGGTGACCTCAGGCAGGACTTCTTTGTAAGCCTCCCTCAAAGCTTCCGAATCGCGCACAGAATTAAGGTGCGAGACGAGCCCCCATGCGTTTCCCAGTGGTTCAGTGGCCGCATCGAGAGCCTCGATGGTGTTTTCATAGGTGACGCCCCCCTCTACTTCATGGGTGGCAAGATTCTCGATAGCCGTCTTTGCGGACTCCAAAGCTGCGCGGATGTCACTGACGACATGGTCAGCGCTGAGGGTTGACCAACGGATGGCAAAGTCTTCAGTGAGGAAAGGGGCAGAAACTGGCATAGATCAGAAGCTTACGAACCCCCTGCGGCGGGTGCAACCCTAAGCAAGCGGCTTTGAGCTTTTTCGTGGGGATGGTGCTTCAAAAGAGAATTGCTCCTTCTGGTCCCCGTCCTCACGGAGCGAGGCTACGGGCTGATGCATTGCCTCATCTGCAATGTGTAGCCGCGAAGGTGACTTCGTGGATTTGCAGAAGGCGGTCTGTCTTTCGGCAGAAGGTTGCCTTTTTTCCACGTCCTCACGGAGCGCGGCTATGGGCTGGTATGCAAATTTAACCTCCGTCCGACTCGATCCCGAGCGCTTCCCGTATGTCGGCTAGCTGGGCCTTCAGGGAGTTGATCTCGTCCTCCATGCGGGAGCGCCAATCCTGGACTGGCTCAGCGTCAGTGTTTGATCCTGACTGAGACGCACTGATAGTGGCTTCCCCTTGCTCACTTGATACAGCTGGTGGACAGAGCTTCTGGACGAAGGTAGCCACCCGCCGTCCTCCGCCCGCCGGGATTTCTTCAACAAGTGCAGCAGGCTGAAACTCCTTCAGTTCATCGAGGGCTCGCTCGACGGCTTCCGTATCGGGAAAGACGTGCAGGCGCTCGGATCGTTGGCGCAGCTCTCCAGCGGTCTGCTGGCCACGCAGCAGAAGCACGCATAAAAGAGCCCGTTGAGACTTTGTCAGGTAAGGGAAGCGCTCTTCGATCGAATGCTTAAACTTGGGGACTCGTGCACCACTTTGACGAATCATCAGAGCGAGACGGTGAGTGCGAAGGCCTGCAATGGCGTCCTCCACTTCATCCGTCCCTAGATCCATTACCGGGTTGCGGTTGCTGGACTGATTGCAGGCCGAGTAAAGCGCGTTCGGTGTCAGCGGATAGTGATCCGGAGTAGTTGCCTCTTTTTCTAAAAGGCACCCGAGGACTCTCGCTTCGTGAGAGGTCAGGTTCGGCAGCCAGGATGAGCTTTCGTCTTCAGACATAAGGTGGGGAGAAGGGAATAAAGCGACAGTTGGCAGTTTTAGCGTTGTAAAGGCTCGTGCTCAGTGGTGATGAACGAGCGTTCTCGCGTAAAAATGGCGAGAGCCGCAACGAAGAGCAATCCCCAAGCGAGGTTTCCCACGAGTAAATTCCGAAAGAAAGTCCAGGAGGGAGGGTAGCCAGGAAGTCCGGTTGTGTTCGCCTGCCACCAGCCGCTCGCTGTTTGGGGATAGGCGGGGTTCCCTAGCCAGGAAAACGTATTCGCGAGGAAGTAAAAGGCGATTGCACCGCCGATCGAGTAGATGCCCAACGTCAGTGATTTGCGTGCAAAGTGATGTCTCAATCTGGTAAAGGAGAGACTGGCAACGAACGTTAGTAGGAAGAAGAACGGGAGGGTGAAAAGCCAGAAACGCCCGGGCCCCATACCACTCACATACCCCCCGATGGCTATATCACTCAGCATGATAGCGGGGAGGATCATGTAGAGGCTGCGCATGCCTAGCCATAATCCAGCTCCGATGCAGAGCACCATTACCGGTGAAAAATTTGGCAGAAACTCCCAGTGCGCGCAAAGCATGCGCAGAAAAATGGCACACAGAATGACTAGAAAAAGTTGTGCTGCCTGTGAGCGATAAAGGAGGGCAAGCATCTGGGCGAAAAAAAAGCGAAACGTTTCGAATGCATAAGAGCATTCGGTCCGCTTCGCTGATTTTTGGTTTCTTGAGCTTCTAGCCCTACCGAAGTAGCGCTAAGGGAACTCGATTAATTCAGCGACTGCAATTTTTCGATGATGGCATCCTTCATCATGATGCCTGTCTTCGTCTCCTTGACCTCTCCGCCCTTCATGAAAATGAGGGTAGGGACCGCGCGAATGCCAAATTTCATGGCGAGGTCGCGCTCAGCCATGACGTCAACTTTGGTTACTTTTGCGGTTCCGCCGACTTCGGCAGCGACTTCGTCAAGGACAGGGGCCAGCATCTTGCAGGGGCCGCAGTGTTCAGACCAGAAGTCAATTACAAGAGGGACATCTGCACTTTCAGCTTCAGTAGAGAAATTATCAGCGGTGAGTTCAACAATTGATTCGTGAGCCATGAGTAAAAAAAGGGAATGCGTCGCCTGATACGCCCAAGCAATCGAAAAGGACTGCCAGGGGCGAAAATCTGCCTTTAGTGACGGGGCTTGGCGAGAATAGGACGATTAGCCGATACCCAGCATCGTGTAGAGCTGGACACCAAGTGCTGCGATAGCGAGAAGTAATACGATTACGGAGATGATCATGAGTGTTTTATTAGTAGCTTCGTCTTCTTCTTCGTCATCGTCTTCGACGACGACGTAGTTTGAGGCGGCGTTTGGATCTTGTAAGAGAGTGGCAGTTCCTGCGCCTTCTTCAACCGAAGTCAGCGGGACGGTCGCAGAAACAAGCGGAGCACCAGTGACAGGCTCACCAGGCGCATCAAGCGGTGCCGTGGTTGCTCCTGCCGGATTTGTTGGCATGGACTGAAGTGGAATCGTTTTCGGAACTGCCTGAACAGGCGCTGTGGGGCCTAGAGGATCCAGTTCGGCTGATGGTGCAGTCTCGACAGGCTTAGTTGGTCCGAGCGGGTCAACTTCA
Organism: Verrucomicrobiota bacterium; assembly: GCA_020627905.1. Lineage (GTDB taxonomy): Bacteria > Verrucomicrobiota > Verrucomicrobiia > Verrucomicrobiales > DEV007 > Arctic95D-9. The sequence continues at coordinate 5,750 of JAHDFZ010000126.1, read as the reverse complement.
CTGCCCTCCGGAGTCGTCGGTATGACTGACACTGGTTGAGTAGGCCCGAGGGGATCGAGCGCAGGATCAGCGTCTTCTTCGTCTTTTGAAAGCTTAATCGTGCTCGGGGCTGCAGCAGACAGCGGGACTGTAGCACTCGGCGCAGGTGGGGCGTTCAGTTTCGCAAGTGGAACCGTCGCCGTGCCCTCTTGTGCTTTTTCTAGAGGCACGGTATCGGACCCCTCTTCGGAATCAGAATCTGTCTCTGCGATTGGTGGCTTCGGCGGAGCACCTAAAGATGGTGGCATCGAAAGCGCCGGAGGTGGCGTTAGGCTAGGGGCAGCAGCGGGAGCCGGGGCAGAAGGTGGGACTGGCTTGACGGGCTCGGTCGCTGATTGAGCGGCACCAAGTGCGCCGGGAGGAATAGGGCCTGTAGCAGGCATTCCTGCGATCGGAGCGGTTGGCCCGGTCGCCGCATCGGAAACCACGGGAGCTGATGGTGGTGCTGGTGCGATAGGTTTCGTTGGATCACCACTTGGCGCTCCTGGAACTGGCAGGACGGCTGGAGCAATCGGGCCGGTAGCCGGCATTCCAGCTATTGGAGCCGTCGGGCCCGAGGGCGATAGTGGAACAGGCGTAGCTGGAGCGGATGGTGCAATTGGACCAGTAGCCGGGATTCCAGCGATTGGTCCTGTCGGCGCCACGGGAATTGCAGCAGGAGCAATTGGACCCGTGGCAGGGCTTCCCTGGCCAGCTCCAGCAACCTTCGGAAGGACTGGGCCTGCCTCTTCTTTCAATGCTTTGAGGCTGATTTTGACGGTTTCTTTCTTCAGCGGGACCGTTGAAGTCTTGCCGCTGAGTGGCGAAGGGGGCGTCAAAGGCGCTGGTGGTTTTGGAGGCTTGGGATCGCTCATGGCCGAGATTATAGAAATTTGAACAAGATATGGTGAGGATGGACCCACTGTCAACTACTGGAACGAAAAAGGAAGTGAAGCTGTTTGTGGTTCCTTTCGGTGGATTATAAGCGTTAGAAATGTCTCGCGGATAGGCGTAGTTTCAGCAGATGAACGAAACAACGGTGGTTAACCTTCTCCAGGATCTCATACGGATCCCGTCGGTGAACATCGACATGTCCCCATCGCACGGGCACACGGAGCAGGCGTGTGCCGAGTTTGTGGGCGATTTTCTGCATTCATGCGGTGCGAAGGTGCATTTCGATGAAGTTGAGAGTGGAAGGCCGAATGTCATTGGAAGCTTTCCGACAAGAGGTGGGGGGCCTCGAATGGTTTTTGCTCCACATCTCGATACCGTCAGTATCGAGGGCATGACGATCGAACCGTTTGCCGGGGAGGTGCGCGATGGGAAAATCTGGGGCCGGGGTGCGTCCGACACCAAAGGCTCGATGGCGGCTATGCTGTGGGCGCTCAGTCAACATCGAGACTCATTCGCTGATATGACGGCAGAGGTATCCTTCGTCGGATTGATGGGAGAGGAGGCCGGGCAACCGGGGTCGAAACATTTCGGGGCCAGGTATGCTGCAGATTATGATTTTGCGATTGTGGGAGAGCCTACAAGTCTGGACATCGTGCATGCGCACAAAGGGAGTTGCTGGCTGGAGATTGTTACCAAAGGGCGCGCCTGCCATGGTTCAGAGCCTGAAAAGGGCGAGAATGCCATTCTCAAGATGGCGCGCTGGCTACCGAATCTCGTCAAGGCGCTGGAGGAGCGCTTTGCCAGCTTTCGTGACCCGTTCCTGGGAGTTCCTACGGTCAGTGTGGGATTGATCGACGGTGGTAGCAGCCCGAATATTGTAGCCGCGTCCTGCCGAGTGACCCTCGATCTAAGGCTGACGCCAGCCCTCCTGGCAGCGGGCTCAGCAGAGGATCATGTGCGTGCTGCCCTGCGCGATTTGGGAGTGGTGGAATCAGTAGAGATCATCCCGTCGCCGACAGCGCCTCCTCTATCGGAGGATCCCGAGCAGGAGTGGATTCAGAAGCTTTGCAAGAACGGGGCTTCCTGTGTTTCAGCTCCCTGGTTCTGCGATGCGGGCTGGCTGGTCGAGGCCGGGATTCCATCTATAGCCTGCGGACCCGGGAGTATCGCCCAGGCGCATACCAAGGACGAGTTTATCAGCGTGGAAGACCTCGAGGCCGGAGGGGATTTCTTTCTCCGGTATCTGCAGAGTCTGGATTAGCGATTTCCGGACTCTAAGAGACCGCTGAGAAACTATGTAAACGATGATGAGAGGAGATATGGGGAATGACTTTTACACAGCTGAAGATGAAATGGCTGCTCTCCCCCTTCGGGCCGCAACCCTGATTCCGTCTGGCTGCGTTCCTCGTTGCTCAGGTAGCTATGGCTACCATCGCTCCTCGCGCCTTGCCAGCCGAAAACAGGGTTACGGTCATCGCTCACCTAGTTTTTCAACGGCCTCCTAATAGGTGCTGCCGCCCCTGCCTGCTGATGGTCAGTCGAGCCGCCCAGCGGGTGTCGGCCCGCACCTCCGTGAGCAAAAGCTGGCCGGAGTCGATCCTGCCATCTTTCATGGTCACCGGTGAAGAGGATGAGCCGACCTCGGCGACCGGTAGGATTTCGAAGAGAGCTGTGCTGCCAGGGGCCACCTGTTTCGCTGCGCCGATCGCTACCCGACCCATAGTGTAGCGTGGGTTGACCTCGCATATGGCCCGATGTTTCAGGCTGCCATCCTGCTCGCAGCGGTGAACATAGCTGTCCAGTCCGATCGGCCCGCTGTAGCCCGCCTCCTGCGCCCAGGCGGCGAGTGCTCCTGACAGCTGCCCCTCTTGTTCGTAGAGCGGCAGGGCGGTCTGCATGAGGAATTGGGCGAGCTCTGAGTCCATGCCTTTGCAGAACTTGGGAGAAATGAGGCTGCCCTCATAACGGCCTGACGCTCCGATCAACTGCTCAACATAGCCGACCTTTCTGATCCTGCCGTCCGCCTGGATCTCGAACTGGACGGAAAAATCAAAAACGCGATCGTGGAACGGTTCAGCTAGCCATTCGCGCACCTTCTCTGTTTTGGCGGGTTGAGCCGCTAACTCTAGCGCTTCGTCAATGGGAATGACGGTGTGCCCGCCTCCGGCTATCGAATGTGGATTCTTGAGAATGATGCGAGAAGTTCCTTTCTCATCCGCCCATCTATGCAGGGTCGAGCAGAAGGCCTCGCGATCGTCGAGAGAGGCGCCCTCGCCCATCCACTGTGCTAAAGACCTATGCTGCTCTGTTTTCGAAAAGAGTTTCGCCCAGGCGGGGCGCCACTCAGCGGCTTTTACACGTGTTTTCTCGTTCTTAAAGGCTCGGCAGAGAGGCGCGAAGACCTGCGGCAGATCCGGGGCTACCGCCCAGGGGTGGAGCTGGTGAATTTTCCGCTTTGTTAGCAATTGACCGACCTCGACTCTGCCCGACGGAATCTCCTCAAATTCCGGCATAGCCAATCCATGAGACCGGCAGTGTGCCAGGTGCTCAAGGGATGGGCGGCGGCGAACCAGCGCAACATCATCGGGCCGTGCAATGAAGGCCGTCAGAGTTTCGAGGTCATGGATCAGGCTGCGTAGTGCTTTTTTCGGATGAAATGCCTGCGGATGCTGTGCGATCCGATGCTCCGCCTCCGGGTTGAAGTAAAAAACATTCGGCGTTCGACCACGCGAGCGCTCAAACTGCTCGAGGCGATCCACATAGGCGGTAGGGAACCCTGCCCTTGTGCGTCCCTCACGATTGAACGGTGCGCGGGTGCCCTTGGCTCGGGCTGGTGAGAGGGGCATCGTCAATTGCTGATCGAGAGCATCCCACAGGGGTGTGTCCTGACCTTTCCACTTCTGAAACCAGTGCAGGCCGTAACCGACATGGGAGATCTCATCCTCGTAAATCTGATGGAGGATCGATGCTGTTTTCCCGTCTCCCGCATCTGAGAATAGCCCTCCATAAAACCGGGCATAATCCAGATTGGCTTGTTCGAATGTGAGGCTGAGTCGGGAGACATAATCCGTGGGGTTTTGCATCGTCGAAACCGCCTCCCAGAAATAGCCATTGACCGGGTATTCACCGAATTCGGTGCCGCCCTCTCTCATCCGCTCCAGATAGAGCCTCGTGTGCTCCTGCTCCTCCCGCATGGTGTTGACGAGGCCCCGCCGGAAGGCCGTGGGTGCATCAGGGAAGCGCAGGAGCGCCAGGGCCATCAGTTCGCAAGCCAGCAGCTCGTGGTTAGCGAAGAAGTGGAGCAGCGTGCCACGGCTCTTATCATTGATGAGTCTGGCAGAGGAGGGGAGCGCCGGTTTCTCGCCGCCCTTCCTGGCGAAGAGGAGATGATCAGGTCTTCCGGGGAGGGTGCCTGATGTGGTCGCGTGACTGCGGCGTGCGACCGCCCGGAAATCGACCTGCGCTTGCGGCGTCTGACGGAGCTTGTCAGCAAGGTCAGTAGAGAAAAGAACGCGCTCGGCGTAGTCTTCTACCGTTTCGACTGCGGATGGGGTGGGCATGGTTGTTGGATTCAATCATGCTTCTCAAACCCGTTCCGGGCACCTGTCATCACTCGTCTTTTCTCCCGCTGACGCAGATCAGTTCGTCACCAGCCCGCACCAGCACGAGGCCTCGGGCGACAGCAGGTGTCGTGCAGAGATCTACCTCGGAGATGGACAGTCTGTTGGGCTCTGAAAACGTCTCACCGGCTGGTAGGGTTAGCCATTCACCCTCCCGGCTCAGCGCGTGGAGCTCCCCGTTGACGAGGATCGGTGAGCCGAAAAAGTTCCCCCTCACTCGCTCTTTATAGACCGCATCGCCGGAGGCAAGTGTGCGAACGGTCAGGACCCCGCCATCTCCCCACAGGTAGAGAAGCCTGTCCGTCAGGAGTGCTGTGGGGACATACCCCAGGCCGTCGCTGATCCCGAAAGATCGGGCGACTTCGCTGTCCCACTTCCCATCTTTATAGCTCACCCTGACAAGGCTGCCCTCTTTTCCCTTTCCTCCCGAGCCGAAGGCGGCAAACAGGTGACCCTCCGGTCCACTCACGAGAGAACTCACTGAGCGAAAGCGAAAGCCGGGATTGCATCGCCACAGTTCCTTACCTGTCTGCAGATCCCGACCCACGAAGCCCTCATGCGTTTGCACGGTCACGAGACAGGCTGGTGCCTGTGGCAGGTTCAGCATGGCTGGCGTGCTGTAAGCGGTGAGATACTTATCAGCATCAGACGCTGGCGCGGCTCGCGATACTTGCCAGAGGGTCGCTCCATCCCTGGTGGATAGTGCCAATAGCGAACCAGTGCGTCGCTCCTTGTCGTCCGACTGAACCACGACCACACCGTTTTCGGCGATCGGCGATGACGCGAAGCCATGGTCCGAAGTGAAGCTTTTGAATTCTCGCTGCCACCGTTGCTCACCCTCGTGAGTAAGGGCCGTCAGAAACGAGTGCGCCTCTGATGCCCAGCTGAGGTAAACGCCCTGATCATCAGCGCAGGGTGTGCTGGAGGCGATGTGGTTGAACTTATGTTTCGGGTGATCTTTGACTGTAGCGGTCCAGGTCCATCTCGATCGGCCATCCGTCAGGCTGACCGCCGTCAGTGCGATTTCATTCGTTTCTTCGATATAGCTCGACGCATAGGCAGTGTCTCCGAAGATAATGGGAGATGAGTGGCCCTCGCCGGGAAGCTTGGTCACCCAGCGGAAGTCGGCTTTCGAAGGCGCGCTCGCCAGGAGGGCTGCGTTACTCGTCCCGCTTCCGTTCGATCCGCGGAAGCGAGCCCAGTGCTCTTCTGCCGGCA
>JAHDFZ010000125.1 GCA_020627905.1 Verrucomicrobiota bacterium | reverse complement strand
ATCTCAGTCATGCCGAGATTCGCTCATTTAAAGAAAAGGAGGGATTAGTGGCCCTCACCGATCACCACCGGCTTGTAACCACCCTTCGACTTAAAGTAAAAGAACATGCCGAGGAACATGAGGAGCATGAAGGTCGGAAAGAAAGCAACCTTAGCTAGGGCGTTAAACTGACCCGCCTGGTTGGCTGCGTCGACTGCTTCTTTATCTGTTTCAGATTCCAGCTCGCCGACTTTCGCCATATCGATAGCCTGATATTGCCCAAACAGATAGCTTTTCTCAGACACGACGACCTGAGCTGCCTGCGGTGCAGTATCCTTAAGCATATTTGAAGCAGTGGACTCCTTGATAGCTCCGATGAGAGGGAAACCCATCACACCGACAGCGATCATTCCGATTCCTGAAATAGCGTTCAACGTTAATGCACCGCCTTTCGGGCACTGCTCAGCAGTGATACCGAGCATACATGGCCAGAAGAATGTTTTGCCAACCCCGTAAAGAGTCGCTGCTGCAAAGATAATCGCAAGGCTCTTGCCTCCCGTTTGAGAAAGTGCAAGCAGGCCCGCGATAGCAAGAATCGCGCTGATCACGAGGATTCCAATCGGCGAGACACGGTGAATGATCGGTCCTGCAAAGAAGCGAAGGATCGTCATGATCGCTGAAGTATAAACGAGAACCCATCCGGCGTTTAAGCCTTTTTCTGCCATGGGGTGTTCCATAAGGCCTGAAATCCACCCATCCGTCCCGATCTCCGTGATCGCTAGGGGCATCATGATGATAATGACGATTGCCATGAACATGCGACCAAAGCCCTTTGTATAAAGGCCGAACAGGATTGTCACGGCCAGAGTCAACGCAATGATCACCCACTTACTCCAACCAAAAACTAGGCCGAACTGCCAAAAGATTAGGCCGAAAGAGATGAAGGCTCCGAATGCGCCAAGCTCCGAAAGCATTTCGCGATAGGAAACGCCAGCCTTCTCGCGCTCATTGACGGGAAACTTAGCTGGTGCAAGCATCAGCAGGTAGATGATAGCAGGTATGGCAATTGTTCCGATGACGATTCTCCAATCGCCCTCTGCAGCGACTCCGCCGAGTGCAATTGTAATCAAACCAGCGAGAACAAGGCCTCCTGGCCAGCCCGCGTGGAGGATTGTAAGCCACTTGGTTTTCTCCTTATTAAACACTGTAGCAACCACTGGGTTAATAAATGCTTCTACAGTTCCGTTTCCAAGGGCGAGAATAATGCTGCCCCAGTAGAGGAGGCTGTATGCTTTCCCCTGAGCTTCGGCGAGTCCGGCGCCCTCAACTCCACTGATCACACCGTAAGCCATACAGGCCATCACGACGTAGATGGCATAACAGGCAAAGGAGAAAAACATTGCCACGCGATAACCGATTTTATCGATGATCAGGCTGAACAAAATGATAGATATTGCGAAGGGCCAAACACCCGCGCCAATAAGCTCACCGACTTTTCCGTCATCCAGAGCGAGATCATCTTTCAGGCGGCTACTGCAAAGATAGATCCGCGTAAAAAACGCGAATGCTGTTGTAATCAACGCGATGAAACAGCCCCAGAATAGAGCCATCGATGGTTTATTTTCACTCATAAAGAATAGGTTTTAAGTAATAGATTGATAAAAATGGCCGATTTTATCGACCTATTGGCGCAGAGCATTAGACAAAAGCTGTCGCAATAACAAGCGAAATTCTGACCTGATCTGCGCAAGGCGGTAGTAATCCTGCCGAGAGGATCACCTGCCAGCTGCAACCACTCCCAATTCAATATTTTTACAATTTTTCGTAAAAACTATAAATAAATCCTTTTTTTACCTTTTTTGTCCGCTATCCTTTCGAGCGTAGACTTGTCATCGGGAGACTGGATGATCCGACTTCGGTATTCAGTGTTTCGCTGACTGTTGGCTTGTTTTCACAGATGAACGTTATCGAAGAACACCCTTTTTTTGCGGATATCCATGAATATTCGGGATTGCAGGGCTTTGACACGGTCCGTTCGATACATGGCGATACCAAGCGTCATCTGGCGGCTTATCTAGGCTTAGATGCCACCTCGGAGCAGGCTCGAGCCTCTTCAGGTGGACCGATCGTTCTCCAGTCTCCAGCTGCCGGATATGGAAAAACGTGTCTGCTGGATCAGCTCACCTCATCCCATCCAGATCAGTTTTCGGTGGTGCGGGTGACAAGTGCTTCGCAGTTTACGAACCTGCGTGATGACGCGCCTCGCGAACTAGTTCTCCGAGTCTGCCTCGATCACGCCGAAGATGGATGCGCACCCATCTTTTCGATTGCCCGCTCCTTTCTCTCTCAACAAACACAGCTGGATCTCAATCCGCTGTTTCAGGAACATGGGACAACAAAACTGCTGACTCCCTCCGGCTCGTCGACGCTGAGCCTGAGTGATGGTCAGAAGCGATTCTGGAGTGAGTTTTTCTTTCGACTCCTCCAGAAACCAGCGGCGGCGGATCTCCGAGCGATTCGGCGCTCACTGCTTGCTCTGAGCGAGGAGGAGAGCTTTCAGCTCCTACGCCTCGTCGACCACTATTCTCGCATTCTCCTGATTTTTGATCCACTGGACTTCGTGTATGGGGCCGCTCGCATGGCTTTTGAGGTCGTCGACCTTGCTCTGCAACTGGGCGATCAGGCAATCACCTCCATCATCTCTGTGAACGCGGATGTCTGGGAAAAGTCATTCGAAACGACTCTCCCGGAAGCGTGGCTCGATCTACTGGGTTACCGCTCCGTGCATTTGAGAAGTATTTCCACAGACGATGCCGTAGAAATGGTGAATTCACGGCTGAGCGATTATGACGCAGACAAAGTGCCAGAACGCTTCGTGGAGCGCTTTAAAGAAGAAGCGGAGAAGCAAGGTGTGCTTTACCCTAGAGCTGTCCTGAGACTCGCCAGCGCCGTGTGGGATACTCCGCCATTTGCGCCTGTAGAAATAGCTCCTGAGCGTGCTCCTGATGGCGAAGAAGCTACTGATAAACAGATAGCAACCGCCGAGGTTGAGGCCTGTGCTCCCCATTCTACCACAGCGCCCAAGGAAGCGCCTTCCACACCTGCGAAAAATATCTCAGTATCTGTCTCCACTGGTGGACAGACTGCAGGAAAAGCGATTTTACCGAAGTCAACGGCCACTCACCTGAGCGCGCAAGATGACGGAGCCAGCTTGCAAACGGAGGCCCTTACCCAGCTGGATGAGGCGATCACTGAGGGAGTCCCTGAGACACCCGATACAGAGCGTCCAGCTGCGCCAGAAACGGATCTGCCTGAACACGAGGTATCTGATCAACCGGCCATCAAACAGGTGCAACCAGAGAGCCAGACAATGCCGGCAAAGAAGTCCTTTGCGCCCAGTGCATTCGCCATCACCGAGCCAGTAGCCGAGCGTTCCGAACTCTCCCTACCTTCTCCTTCCGAAGCAAAACGGCTCCTTGCCGGTAGTCCGCTGGATGCTCTGTCGTGGCTGGAGGTGGACGAAACGCCCAAGAGCCTCCCTGGCTCGTCGCAGCTGGTTGAGAGCATCGTCCCGAGTTTTGGCGACCCCTACCCACGGGACCCTTCCGCTGACTTTTCACCCACCGATGATTCACCGGTGCCCGAAGTTTCCGTAGACGAGGAAGAGGCCGCGACTACCGATGAGACCGCAGAAACGCCGACAATGACAACGTCAGCCGATACCGCGACTGAGAGCATGAACCAGAATGGTGAGCAGACAGTCGACGGCTTGATCGAGGACATTCTCGATTCCGGTTTTTCGGTTGTTTCGCGAAACGGTGCTTCGACGATCGAGGCCCCGTCCATAGAGGAAACAGAACCAATCGATTCCCTGCCCGCTTTGACCGAGCTGGAGGAACCTCAGCCAGAGGCAGCCCAGCCCGCCCCCCCCGCCTCAGAGGTCGAAAGTTCGCCGGAGCCTCTGAAACCCGACCCGAGCCCTATCGCTGTCCCACTGCCTGCTCCGGTCGTTCAGAATTTATCTGAGGAGATCTCGATCCAGGCGAGTTCTCCTTCGGAGCAATTTGAAGTCGCCATCGACGATGTAGCTATGACCTCATTTGATGGTTCAGCTTCCACTGCCTCCGACCCTGTGCTCGGAGGGGAAGACTCCCTGATAGCAGGCTCTCTTACCATCAAGCCTTCAGAACCCGAGTCACCGGCTAAGGACGTTCCGGAATCCAAATCGACACCCGGACTCATCGACCATACCCCGGACAACGGCAATCCCGAGCGCTTAAACTCCAATGATCTGGAGGAGCTGTTTTCCAAAATTGGCAAGTTCCACCCCGCCCTCGCCCAAAGCGAGGAGCACTACCCGAGCAGCCAGAAGGTATGTCTGCGCTGGCAGGCGCGCGGTTCCTCCAGTTTGATCGGTTTCGAACCGTCGGAGAATGTCTTTTTCTGGAACAATTTACTCCAGCAGTCACTCAGCTCGAATCGTCGAGAAAAAATTGTCGCCCTCAGTCACCCCGACTTTCTTTTCGACCCTGAGCTGTTCTCAAGTTTCGGGTTCAGCCCATCTGTCACCAGCAGCCGGATTGATATTGTCGAGCTGACAACATCTGACGTAGACGGCCTGTGTGAGCTGCAGCGACTTTTTCAGCAGGAAGTGGTGGATGATGTCGCCGTGCAGGCAGCTCTCCTCCGCATCGACCCCCTGCTGAAACGAATCACAGCTCCGCTAACGTGATTCCTCACTGCCGCAGCAGATCGATAGCAGAATCCGCGATGCTCTGCCAAGTGGGGCGATGGGCCTTCCAGAGATTCGGGTGATACGGGATCGGCGTATCTCGAGAATTAACCCGTCGCGGCGGCGCATCCAGCAGATGGAAGCCCTCGGAAACAACGCGGGAAATCACCTCTGAGTTCACACCACCCCACGGAAAGCCCTCGCTGACGCAAAGGAGCCTACCCGTCCGCGCCACCGAGCCGAGGACGGTATCTGTATCGATCGGCTTCACGGTCCTGAGATCAACGACTTCAGCCATCCACCCATGCTCTTCCAGTTTGCGGGCCGCCTTCAAGCACTCATGCACCATCGCACTGTAGGCGACGATCGTGACGTGCCGGCCCGCTCTCGCGATGCGGGCCGTGCCGGCAGGGTCGGATGTCTCCGGCAGACTGTCCGCCTTCAAGTGGTAGTAGAGAAACTTGTGCTCACAGAAGAGCACCGGATCATCGATCTTTACCGCCTCCAGCATCATAGAGTATGCATCCTCTACGGTAGCCGGGGTCATGACAACCAGCCCGGGAAAGTGAGCGTAAATGGACTCCAACGACTGGCTATGGAAAGGGCCGCTACCCTCGGTGCCGCCGGATGGCAGACGCACGACCAGCGGACAGGGCACGCCGGTGCGAAAGTAGTGAGTGCCCGCATGGTTTACGATCTGGTTAAACGCCACCGAAGAAAAGTCAGCGAACTGCATCTCTACGATCGGCCGCATCCCCTCGATCGACGCACCGATGGCAGAACCAACCATGGCGTCCTCACTGATGGGCGAATCCAGCACTCGACCCGGAAAGCGCTCGGCCAGTCCTTTCGTTGACTTAAAAGCCCCTCCGAAGCCAGCGATATCCTGGCCGTAGATGTAGACGCTATCATCCGAAGCAAGAGCCTCAGCCTGTGCTTCTCGGATGGCTTCCAGATAAGTAACCGACATGCCTTCGTGTGAAGTGGAGGATAGATTTCAGCAGTCCTTCGACGCTTTCCGGTAGATACGCAAGAATGGCTAGCCGGCAGTTATTTCTTCCTGAGCCTTCAGGAAAGCGGCTTTCAGCTCCTCGTAGTTTGTTGTCACTGGAAATTGCGGGAATTCATCGATGACATTCTGAGGAGGGCAGAACAGGATGCCGCGGTCAGCTTCATTTAGCATCGTCGTGCGCAGGGTGTAATCCGAAATGCGACCTGATTCCTCGATCTCCAGCTTGTGACAGAAGAGGGTCGGGTAGTCGAGCTGTCGCATGAGCGGAGCCGCGAACTCGTAGAATGTATCAGAGAGAATGATCACCTGGAAACGCGCCTTCAACCAGTCGAGAAACTCCTTCGCTCCGTCCAACGGCGTCAGCGTGTCGATCACTTCCTGAATGACCGAAATCGTCAACCCGTGCTTATCGAGGATACTGAGGCGCAGCTGCATCAGCTCATCGTAATCAGGAATGTCGCGCGTGGTGACGAGCAACTCGTCGATTTGCGTTTTCTTGGCGACATTCACCCAGATTTCCGGGATGAGGACACCTTCGAGATCAAGACAGGCAAGTTGCATAGCTGAGAAAGGATAAGAAGAAACGATTGAGGCGTCAGCGAGAACCTGACACCCCGTTTGTTTCGATCGAAACTACTCGGAAGGCAATGCCTTTTGCAGAAAAATCTTTCGCTTCCGCGACGCGGAGTTCGCGGACTTTACCTGTAGCTGCCTAGGCCGCATCAGCGCGGCTGGCGACTGAAGTCGCGATTCCGCAAACTGGGTAAGCGATTACTTCTTTTTCTTAGCCGGAAGCAGCGTCTGCATGAAGGCAACAAGGTCACGAATGTCTTCTTTAGGCAGGATAAGCCCCATCGGTGGCATGGTCGACATGCCGGGAGGCATAGACTCGATCTCGCTGCGCGGGTAAGAAGTAACCGCGCCACTTGAGAGATCTTTGATCGACACCTCTTTCGGGCTCTCTTTCATCAGTGTGCCCGCGACGGTCGATCCGTCTTTCAGCGTCATGGATACCGTCGCATAGCCGGCAGCCAGCTTGGCACTTGGGGCTACGAGGGACTCGATCAAGTAAGCCGTATCGCCTCGTTTCGCCACATTCCATAGATGAGGGCCGGCTTTTCCACCAGGTTTGCCGCGTTCACCCATATGGCACCGCGAGCACTGCGCAGCCCCACTATTGTAGAAGATATCACGCCCCCGATCGACGTCGCCACCTTCAGCCACCAGATGAAATGGGGCCATCAGATCGCCGGGAGGGAGTGATCCATCGTAGGCGGCTACAGCGGCTTTCACCTCTGACTCAGAGCGAGCCCGAGCCGCCTGCAAGGCGTCGAGCTGGATCGCTGAGGGGAGCTCCCTTAGCTTCTCGACATCTGCCTGCAAGCGCGCGGCTACTGCCGGCGATGGGAGCCCCGCCAGCACGGCATAGGCAGCTTGCTGATCGCGGGTGGATTTTTTATCGAGAACAGTAAGTAGAAGGTCTGCCGCCGCTGCTGGCTCGAGAGATGCATACAGCTCGTAGGCAGTCTGCCGGACGCTCACATGACCATCAGCAGCTAGCTCACGCATGAGCGGAGCCGACTCCTTACCGACCTGTGCAGCCAATGCCTCCATACTGGCGGAGCGCACCGCAGGGCTGAGTTCAGACCCCTTAGCGAGCTTTTCCAAGGTAACAGCAGGGAGGCTCACCTCCAGATTCATAGCTGTGTCGACAGCCTTTGCCTGCAGAGCACCAGCCGAAGCGGCGACGATCTGGTCAAGCGTCTCGGCTAGCAGGTCGGCAGACTCAGCAAGAATTTCTGAGCGCCCATCGGTAGCCAGAGGCCGGATCAGGCCAGTGGTAGGGTCTGCCTCAGATGGCTCTGCGAAGCGTCCTAATGCGAAAAGCGCTTCGATGCGGGTCTCCTCGCGGAGGTCGCCATCTCCCGCAACTGCCAGGAGCTGTTTCAGGCTCTGGCCGGATCCATCGCGCAGCATAGCATTGATGATGCGGTAATCAGTCAGCAGGTTCGCGCGGCCCAGGAGCTGTCTAGCATTGGCCAGTGCAGGAATCGCCGACTCGATCAGCTGGTCGTTGATCCCCTGCGCAGCCTCAACAGCGATGGAGAGTTCGCGATCGTCGAGGAAGTTCGCCAGCCGGTCACTTCCCAGATGGCGATAGGCGAGGACGATGCCATAACGCACGGCATCGCTTTCATCAGGCTCATATGCCGCCAGCAGATTGGGCTTATTTTCCATCAGGCGCACGAGCCCGTAGACGGCTCCATGCTCCACGTGAGGATCGCTCCCAGCATTAGCGCGCAGCAGCTCGATGAATTTCGAGGCCTGCCCGGGTCCCGCTTGCTTACCCAAAGCGATCGCTGCCAGCATCTGATTGTTCTTGTAAGGGTCACTCAGGCCGTCGTTGAGCTTTGCCAGGACTGCCGGGGCCAGTTCGGCCGTCTTCTGTGCCTCTCCTAATACCTGGAAGACCTGACCGCGAAGACGCGCGTGGGTGTCCTTGGTCAGGTCGAGAAGCACACGCAGAGACTCGCTATCCTCCTGTTTCCGCACCAGCTGCCCTAGCCCCCAGACGCCGTGTAAGCGATGAATGAGTCCATTCGTCGAGCTAAGCGCAGCTATAAAATGGCTGCGGTTCTCCACCGACTTCGCGAGCTCGAACTGAGCACGCAGGCGCACCCGCTGATCCGGATGACTGAGCAGGCTCGCGAGTTTTTCAGTCTGCAGGCTGGCAAAACTGTTTTTCATCAATTCAGCCCCTTCGGCAATCGCTGGATCGCTGGATGCGGAGTCGTGCTGGATGGTCAGGATATTCCCGAAGCCATGAGTGGGCCAGCTGCCGACATAGTCGGACACATACATCTTTCCATCATACCCAAATGCCACATCTGTATTGAGGATACCGGTGGAGAAAGTCTCATTCGACGCCAGCTGAAAGCCGCCACCATCCGGAACCATTTCAAAGGCAATAAGCGAACTGCGGGCTCCCCGGTAATCGCAGATGAAAAACTGATTGTCGTAGCGCTCCGGCAGCCCCACACCTGGGTTGTATGCTAGACCCGACGGCCCATTGCTCACATGGCCGGAAGGCGGCAGGTAAAAACGCGGGCGGAATGGCCCCGTGCGGTCCCACTGACTCTCCAGCATCCATGGCGGTGAATGCCGGTCTTCTACATCGATGAACTGACGGAAGTTCTTCAGGTTCTGGTTGCCACGCGTCCAGCCGGACGTTGCCCCCTCGACCATGTAGACGACACGCGCCTTGTCTCCCATGTCTGCGTTGTTATCGACAGAAAAGGCAGCCCCATATTGATCGAAGGAAATTTCCTTCGGATTGCGCAATCCGCGGTGGACGAGCTCAACATTGCTTCCATCCACCTCCATGCGAAAGATGGCGCCTGAGTGAGGCGCCTTGTAGCTGACACCCTCTTTTGTCGTAAAATTGTAGCCCCGATCCCCTACGGTGAAGTAGATGCGACCGTCCGGACCGAAGGCGAAGCCGTTGAGATCGTGGCCGCTCAGGCTGACATTGACCCCGAAGCCCCCTTGTAGCGATTGGCGCTCGTCAGCCACATCATCACCGTCAGTGTCCTTCAGCAACCAGACGTGCGGGATACAGGCGAAGTAGACATTGCCCTCGAAAGCCATGATCCCAGCCGCCGTCCCATCCAGCGGATCATTGAATCCATCGGCAAAGACCGAATACTTGTCCGCGCGGCCGTCGGCATCTGTATCCTCGATCACCCGGACTTTTTCTGCATACTTTTTGAAGTCAGCGATCGGTGTGACCGCAGCATGCTTTTCATACATGGCCATGCGGTCTTCGACGGTTTCATTCCGCAGATCATCCGCCACCCAATGGAGATTGCGCCGATTATCGGGCACTCCCCGATCAAAACGGTGAGTCTCCGTGATAAAAACACGGCCCTGCTCGTCGATATCGATGGCCGTGGGATCCATGACAAACGGCTCCCGAGCAAAAACCTGAACCTGAAAGTCATCCGGCACGACGACGGCGGAGATGACTTCTTCATCAGAGCTGCGCTCTTTTTCATCGACTGCCTGCGGATTAGCAGTGCCCTCTATCTTTTCGAGGGCGAACGCTGACGAACACAGGACAAAAAAGATGGCGCAAAATAACGACAGAAGGGCGCGGGGAATACGGATCATGAACTCAGGGCTTGTTGTGAGCCGCCGATCTTAACGAAACTCACACAGAAAGACAATCCGCTCGCTGCCCGTATACACGGCCGACTTCGTGCGGCAGATTTTAAAAAATGCGTTTTTCAGCCCTCGGGCGTGATGCCCACAACAATCGGGAAGTCGACTTGGAGAGCATTCATTCCCTCGACCTTTTGAAAATCCCGAATAATGAGCGGCTGCAGATCCCTGGGAGCCCGGTTGAGCAGTCGATCGCCTTCATTAAGGGCGTTTCCCTCCACATAAAGCTGCGTCGTCAGGACCCGCTTTCCACGATACACCACAGCTACATGGATATGCGCCGTCCGACGAGTGTAGGGCGTCGGGCGCAGCGTCCTGAAGAAATAACGCCCCTCCCTGTCTGTGATGGTTCGACCGAAGCCCTGAAAGCGTTGATCGCGCTCCCCGGCGCGATCGCTACCAGGGTGGAGGTAGACGCCGTTTGTATCTGCCTGCCAGATCTCAACCTGGGCATCCGCTATCGGGCGGCCATTAGCCTCCTTTACGCTTCCGCTGAGATATGTCACCTCTCCGACCGCCAGTTCCGAAGAATCATTCACCTGAATCAAGTCATTGTCGGTATCGAGCGGGAACTCCGTTGGATAAAACGGGCCCTCTGCCTGAAACGGTGTCAGTGGGGACAGCGCACCCTCAGCCCGCAACCAATCCGGCACAAGAAGGCTGCCGCTAAGCAGTGCGGAACATCCGGAAACGAAAGATCGACGAGAAGCATATGGCGAAGTCATAGACGATAAGACCCCGCATCTTCTGAGAAGTTTCCAGAAAGTGGCGGAGTGGACGGGACTCGAACCCGCGACCTCCGGCGTGACAGGCCGGC
>JAHDFZ010000003.1 GCA_020627905.1 Verrucomicrobiota bacterium | reverse complement strand
TGAAGTATCCGGGCGTCATCATGAAGGGCCGCAAGGCTCGTGGTGAAGTTGTTTCTATCGCGCTGGCAAACGATGGCCAGATGCAGGACACCGGTGCCAAGATGATCCACGCGGCAGACGAAACGACATCTAACGTGATCGCAAAGTCGATCTCTGTAGGTGAGGGGTGCTCTGTCTATCGTGGCCAGGTCCACATTCCCAAGCATCTCAAAGGATGTAAGAATAACACTGAGTGCGACGCCCTGCTGATCAACAGCAACAGCCGCACCGATACCTATCCGGCGATCACGGTTCGAGGGAATCAGCATGCCACGCAGCACGAGGCCAGCGTCAGCCAGGTGAGCGAGGATCAGATCTTCTACATGCAGCAGCGTGGTCTGAGCGAGGGCGAGGCCATGTCTCTGAGCGTTAATGGATTCGTCAATGATCTCGTCCGGGAATTCCCGATGGAATACAGCGTCGAGTTGAAGCGCCTGATCGATATGGAGATGGAAGGCAGCGTAGGCTAACACTGCGTAGAGGCACCGTTCACAAACTCTTACACAAAGAAAACCGCCGTTATGTCTACAGCTGCTACTCAAGCGCTTTTAGAAGAGAGCTGGATCGATTCTGCTCCTATCACATCCACACGAACCGACTTTCCTCAGTGGTATCTTGACCGCCAGCAGGAAGCCTGGAACCGCTATCAACTGACGCCGACTCCCAGCCGCAAGGAGGAGACCTGGCGCTTCAGCGATCTGAAGAAGGTGCGCTTCGCCGGACTGCAGGCCTCCCAGCCGCACGATGACGAGGAAGCCGTTCTCACCCGCGCCCAGAATCGGGCGATCGAGGGCACGGGAGCCCGTTTCATCTTTGCCAACAATGAACTGATCGGCACCGAGGTGACGAATCTCCCTGAGGGAGCAATCGTCATGGAGATCAACGAGGCGATCGTCAAGCATGGAGATCTCATCCGCGAGCACCTCGATCATCAGTCCGAGAGTCTTGGTGGTGATAAATTCGCAGCTCTGCATGCGTCAGGGACCCTGAGTGGCGTCTTCGTCTACTTGCCGAAAAACTGCGTGTGCGAGGCACCCATCCAGCTGCACCAGTATCTCGGAGGAGATGCTTCTTTGAGCTTTCCTCACAACCTCATTGTGGCAGAGGCTAACTCGAAGGTGTCCGTCCTGGAAAGTCTTCACTCTATCACAGAGGGTGAAAGCGTCCTTGCCATCGGTGCCGTCGATATCATCGCGCGTGATGGAGCCCAGGTGCAGTATGCCTGTCTGCAGAACCTCAGTGATGCCGGGGCGAAGCACGTCGTGCAGAACCACTCCTACGCCGGGCGTGATGCGAAGATCAAAACCGCGTTCATCAACCTCGGTGCGGCGTGGATCCGAAACGAATCGATCAACCGCATGCGTGAGGAGGGCTCTGACATCCAGATCTTTGGAGCAGCTCTCGCTAACGGTATGCAGGAGTATGATCAGCGCACTCTGCAGGTGCACGAGGCACAGCACACGACGAGCGATCTGCTTTTCAAAAACGCCCTTTACGAGAAGTCCCGCACCATCTTCTCCGGCCTGATTCAGGTGAAGCCGGGCGCTCACCACACCGATTCCTTCCAGACCTGCCGCAACCTGCTGGGTTGTGATACGGCTGAGGCGAACTCGATGCCCGGGTTAGAGATCGAGGCTGATCAGGTGAAATGCTCACATGGCTCTACCAGTGGTCAGATCGACGACGAAGAGATCTTCTACCTGCAGGCCCGCGGTATTCCCGCTGATCAGGCACGGAAGATGATCAGCCTCGGCTTCATGAACGAGGCGATCTCTCGTCTCGAAGGCGAAGGCGTGAGGACCTTTCTTCTCGATGAAGTCGAGAAGAAGTTCGCCGACGTTCTCTAGGTTTTTATCGCCAATGGCGGATCTCTAATAGGTGCATTTGAGATCCGTCTAAATCTGAAAATAGTGGCGGCCAAAAATCTGCCACTCTTTTCGCGCGGACCTGCGTATCTCGCGACTTCAGGGAAATCCAATATGCTGAAGTCCTATGAAAACACGCAGGGATGTCATAAAAAAAACGTCAGGTGCTGCTATTGGGGCTGGAGCGTTAGGGTCGGGGGTGTATGCGAACCCGAAAGACCGCGAGATTAAACTGGCTCTCGTCGGTTGCGGTGGTCGCGGAACTGGGGCGGTGAGGAATGCGATTGATGTAAAAGACGAGCTAGGACCAATCAAGCTGTATGCGATGGCGGATGTTCTGGAGGACAACATCCAGCGCAGCTACTCGATTCTCGAAAAACAACCTCAGATGCAGGGAAAGCTGGACGTCTCGCCTGACCGAAGATTTGTCGGCTTCGATGGCTATAAAAAGGCTCTCGACGCCCTGGATCCGGGAGACGTCGCCATCTTCACAACTCCCTGTGCCTTTCGATGGCCTATGTTCGAATACGCGGTCGAAAAAGGTATTCACTGCTTTATGGAAAAGCCTCTGACTACAGACGGTTTCTCAGGCCGGATGCTTTTGGAAATTAATAAGAAGGCCAAAGCGAAAAACCTGAAAGTCGGGGTCGGCTTGATGTGCCGCCATTGTGTTTCGAGAAATGCGCTTTTGGAGAGGGTCAACGAGGGAGATATTGGGGAAATTCAGTATTTACGCTCTTACCGCATGCAGGGGCCGATCGCCAGTGCATTCACTCGCAAAAACCCAGGGAACGATTCTTCTTTGATCTACCAGATTAAGAATTTTCATTCTTTCCTCTGGTTGTCAGGCGGATCCTTCAGTGACTTTTACATCCATGGGATCGACGAATGCTGTATGATCAAAGGTGAGTTCCCTGTGCGTGCTCAGGCTGTTGGAGGGCGTCACTACCGAGACGAAGACCATGTCGGGCAGAACTTTGATAGCTATTCTGTCGAATACACATTTGCTGATGGGACGAAGCTTTTCTACGACGGTCGAAACATCGCTGGGCATCACAACGAGTTTGCGGCCTATGCTCACGGAACGAAGGGATCAGCTGTGATTTCCTCCTCGGGGCACGTTCCTGCAAGATCACGAATTTACAGCGACCAGAATATCTCCAAGAAATGGAGAGGTAAGCCTGATAATCTTGTTTGGGCTTATCCACAGGAGCCGCGGGAGCCTAGCCCTTTGATCATCGAGTGGGAGGCGCTGATATCTGCGATTCGGTATGATGAGGAATTTAACGAAGTTGATCGTGGAGTGGCGGCTTCGATGGTCACTTCTATGGGGAGGATGGCAGCGCATACTGGGCAGGAAATCACGTATGACCAAATCTTGAACTCCGATCATGTCTTTGCTCTAAACATAAAGGAGCTAAGCCTCGAGGGTGACAGCCCGCTCATGCCCGATGATGAGGGGTTTTACCCCATTCCGGAGCCCGGGATTAAAAAGACACGGGAATACTAGGCTTGGGCTATCTCGGCAGTGACTCCCCTCTGAACTTGCATCGGTTGGGTTTTTTGGGGGGCTGAACCTGAGGCATGTTATGAGAGCGGTGAAACGAAGAAGCTTTTTGCAAGGCTGCGGAGGTGCTGCCCTTACGATCCCTTGGTTTGATTCACTGCTTGGTGCGGCATCCAAACGTGGTGATCTGAATCCGACGAGATTTGTCGCGGTCGGAGCCTACTTGGGTTTCCATCAGGACTCTTTTTTCCCTGAGGCAGTCGGTAAAGACTTCGTTTCTCCGATGCTGCTTGAGCCTCTTGAGCGGCATCGGGATCACTACAGTGTATTCTCGGGGCTGGACCACCGGGCAGCTAGCGGACATCACAACTGGTCCTCGTTTCTGTGCGGCAAAAAAATAGGTAGTGAGTCTCTCGATCAGCGCTTGGCGCGGCATCTATCGACTGGCTGTCGCCTCGAGTCATTGCAGTTGGCCGCAGGGAAGCCGGTCGAGGCGATGAGTTTTTCTGCGGAGGGTGTCCCACTTCCCGAAATCTATCGTGCCAGCCAAGCCTACTCTCAAATCTTTACTTCTTCATCCGATCGAGAGCGGAATCGAGCCATCCTCACGAGTGGGCGCAGCGTCATCGATGATGTCCTGAATGACGCGAAATCATTGTCCGGTAAATTAAACCATCATGATCGCCAGCGTTTTGATCAATATCTAGAGGCACTGCGTTCCGTTGAGCTACGGATGGCTAAGAACTTGAACGCTCTCGATATGGAGACGGTGGAGATCCCGTATAAACTTCCTGAAACGGATCCCGTTTCGCCGTCACGGATGCTTGAGAGTGAGTCGATTATGTATGACTTGATCTCCCTCGCGTTGCAGAGTGACACGACTCGTGTCGCCACGCTCAACATTGATGGCAAAGGCCCTGTATTCACCTTTGATGGACAGCCGTTACAAGCTGGTTACCACGCGCTCTCCCACCATGGGAATGACATTTCAAAGATTCAGGATCTGCTTCGCATAGAGCGCGAGCATACGAAGTGCCTTAGTGCCTTTCTTGATCAGTTGCATGGTATCTCAGATTCCGAAGGCAGAACTCTTCTGGATACAACGACAGTCTTATTAGGGACTGGTATGGGCGATGCAAGCCGGCATGAAAACCTCAATCTGCCCACGCTCGTGGCAGGTGGAATGGTCAAGTCTGTCGGCCATCTGCGGTATGATTCGAACGGGGAGACTCTTCTTGGGGATCTCTTCCTGTCAATCGAAAGAGCGCATGGGTTAGAGAATCGTAAGTTTTGCGAAGCCCATGCCGGTATCAGTGAGCTGGAGAAGTAGATGAAGTTTTCGAGGTCACTTGTTCAGGCTGTTTTATTTGGGCTTGCCATTGCAGCGAGCTCATTTGGTGCCCGAGTAGCTATCTCTCAGGATGTGCCTATCTCAGCGGAGATACCGGATCAGGGACTCACTTTTTTAGAGACGAACTGCCTTGAATGCCACGATAGCGATCTAGCAGAGGCGGGCGTTGACCTGAGTGTCTACGATTTCGATGTGTCCTCTGCTGAAAAAGTAGCCATGTGGGAAAGGGTGATGACGGCGGTATCGGATGGAGTCATGCCGCCACAGGATCAAAAACGTCCAACCTCAATTCAACGCACGGAATTCCTGAGCTGGCTTGATAGGGCACTACTAAACGCTGGAAGCGTTCAGCGAACGGGCGTGCGGCCGCTGACACGATCCGAGCTTGAGAGCACTCTTGAGGAGACATTTCGGCTATCTCTGGATCTGTCGGACATGTCCTTTCCTCGCAATCGGAAGGCTCATTTTGATCGAATTGCCGAGGGTTCATTTGTTTCCTCGCACCTCCTTACCATGTATCAGGCCGCTGGCGAGCGAGTGGTTGATGCATTGAGTCTGCAGAGAGAAGAAATTGTAGAGCCGAAAATTTGGGAACTTGGCGTTGAGCAGTTTAACAACAGCTATTCATCGATCACGGTGAAAGGTGATCGAGTATGGCTTGCTTCCGGAGTCGAGGATGTCATCCGGTCCTCTACCTGGCCAACACGATTTATTGCTCCAGCGGATGGCATTTACAAGTTAACCTTTCGATTAGCGGGTCTCTCAGATGACTCCCCGTTGCGGCTCGACATTCATGCCCAGAACCCTCTGCTCCCTGAGGGCGGAATCTCGACGAAGCGGCATTTAGCGTTCGTAGAGCTCAACAGTGATCACGAACGGGTAACGACTGTTGAGATAGCGCTCCAAGCGGGTGAAGTGCCGCTTTTCTATCTTTCAAGTTCTCCGCTGAAACTGGAGGGAGATCTATTCGAAACTTATCTGGATTCGCTTTTTCGAAAGCATCCAGAATTTCTCTCTGTATTGCTATCGGCTGAACATCATGAATTGAGTCAGTGGCGAGGGTCCGCAGGTTACCAAAAGCTCCTCGATCTTTCAAAGCTTGAGGAGCACCGAAATCGTGGCGTCGGTAAGGGGCATCCTGGCTATCGAAGGTTGATTCATTGGATCAAACAATCGCGCGCTTTGTTTGCTGAGACTTTCGTCCACCATCACGTTGAACATGGGCCATCGCTCGCCCTTTCTGGTGTCTCTGTTGAGGGCCCCTTAGCTCCGTTTTGGTCGCCCAGGGACGAGCGTATCGAGCAGAGCTTAAAATTCTTCTACGGGCGCCTGTTAGTTGGCGATGCGATTGATGAGTCTTTGCGCCTCTCTGATGACCGGAAGGAGATAAGTAATTGGTTACGGGGAGTTCTCCGACGTGCATTTCGCTCTTATCCGACCGAGAGCGAGGTGATTTGTTACACAGACCTCATCATTGGAACCTCGAAAGAGGCTGGTGCCACAATCGAGGAGATCACCAGGAAGCTCGTCGCAAAACTCGTCGTCAGCGACAGATTCCTCTTTCACCAGCATCCCATGGCATCAGAGGAGGAGATGTTGGCCGCACGACTCTCGTTTATGCTGTCGTCAAGACCTCCATCGGGCTCTTTGTGGCAGGAAGCTGGTGAGCTGTTCTCAAAAAGCGGTATGCAAAAGCATGCGGCCGAGCTGCTGCAGCGCTCGAGTTCTCAAGCATTCTATGAGGAGTTTGTCGGCCAATGGCTTCATGTCTCTGACATACGACAGATCATGCCTGATCAGAAATTCCGTTTCAACGACCGGCTTTTCAGAGGAATCGAAGAGGAGCCAGTGAAGTTTTTTCAGCTCATGGTCGAAGAGGATCGACCCCTAGAGGATTTTTTTGATCCGGATTTTGTCTATACCAGTCCGTTTGTAGCGAGTAGGATCTATGGTATCCCTGACGTGCTAGTGCCTGATCGACGTCCTGCGAATCAATGGGTTCCAGAGAAAATCACCATCTCTGCTGATCATCCGAATCGAGGCTTAATTGGGATGGCGGCTCCCTTGATGGCTACCTCGAACGGTGTCGATACTGAGCTCGTTCATAGAGGTGTATGGTTTTTGGAGTCGATCCTTGGAAGAGATCTTCCCGGTCCTCCAGAGGCGGTTCCCGCAATCACACCTGACACCAACGGCGCAAGAACGCCCGCGGCGCTCCTGCGGAAGCACACGGCCCACAAGGGCTGTGTGAGTTGTCACCAGAAGATCGACCCTTTCGGCGTTGTTCTAGAACGTTTTGATCCTATTGGTCGGGTAAGGGAAAGTTATGAAACCGGAGCGCGGATCGATGCAGAGGTCACTACTTTCGACGGTCGCGAATTGCGCGATGTTGAAGACTTGAGGCAATGGATGCTGCAGAATATTGATCAATTCGGTGTTGGGTTAGGAGTGCGCCTTCTGGAGTATGGAGTCGGGAGGAGATTGAATTACACGGAGCGCGATGAGGTGAAGAAACTGGTCGTGAAACTCCAAAGCGCGGGTGAGCTGAGGACGAGGACTTTCCTGCTCGAACTACTAACCACGGACACCTTCAAATCCCTATGAATACGCAACAGATCTTTACGACGCGATTGACTCGGTTTTTTGTCCAGATTTCTCTCTTCGCCGGGTTGCTCTGTCAGTCTGACAACGGGAGGGCAGCTGATCAACCGAACGTCCTGATCATCCTTTGTGATGATCTAGGATATGCGGATGTGGGGGTGCATTCAGATCTTGATTTGCCGACGCCTAACTTGAATCAGTTGGCTACCGAGAGCATCCGGTTTGCAGACTTTTACGTGGCTGAATCTGTTTGCACAGCTTCGCGTGTGGGATTGCTCACAGGGATGTATCCTGAGAGAGTTGGGCTCAGTGGAGCGATCGGGCCAGCGAGTCGTATCGGGATCCATGCTCAGGAACAGCTGCTCCCGGAGCATTTGCTGGAACGTGGCTACATAACGGCTGCGTTCGGTAAATGGCATCTGGGTGACCAACTGCCATTTCTTCCTCTCCAGCATGGGTTTAAGACATTCTTCGGGATTCCGTATTCGAATGATATGTGGCCCGAGCATCCGAGTCATGGCGATAAGTTTCCACCCCTTCCCTTACTCGTGAATAACCAGGTGATTGACAACGAAATGTCGATGCATGATCAGAATCTTTTAACGCAAAAGCTCACTGACGAAGTTGTGCAGTTCGTTAACAGTGCAGGGGGGCGGCCATTTTTCGGCTATGTGGCCTTTCCTATGCCGCATGTTCCTCTCGCTGTAAGCGATAAATTTCGGGGAAGAAACGATGGCAATCTTTATTGGGATGTTTTAGAGGAATTGGATTTTTCAATCGGAAGGATTCTCACGAGCCTAGAGGAGAATGGGTTAGTAGAAAATACCATCGTCATTTTCACTTCCGACAATGGTCCCTGGTTGTCATACGGGAATCATAGTGGCAGTGCGGCTCCGTTCAGGGATGGGAAGCACACCTTGTTCGACGGTGGATTTCGTGTTCCCTGCTTCTTTCGCTATCCGAAACGATTCCCAGAGGGACGGGTGGTTGAGCCTTTGGTAACGAATCTGGATCTGCTTCCAACGCTGGCTGACATGATTGGATTTGAGGAAAAGCTGTCCACTGACATCGACGGGCATAGTGTGGTGGCTCAGATGAAGGGGGAAGATCTCTCAAGCCCGTGGAACGAATTTCATTTTCAAAAGGTAAAGCGCCGCGCGGTGAGGGCCGGTGAGTGGAAACTGTTTTTACCCTCAGAAACGCACTCAGTCATCGTTCCGGGAAAAGATGGAATGCCGGGAGAAACCAAAAACCTTCCGATTCCTCTTTCTTTGTATCGCATCTCAGAGGATCTATCAGAGTCGGAAAATGTTGTCGATAGCCACCCAGCGGTAGCCAAGCGTCTGCGAAGCTTGTCGTCGAAATTCGACGCAGAGCTCGCTAGAGCGAGCCGAGAACCCGGCAGAGTGAAGAATCCGGTTCTATTAAATGAGGAATTTGTTCAGTGCTATGAGGATGCCGTTGTTTTCGATGCTAGTGAATTCGAAGTGCGTCATTTAGAAAAAGTGAAAGGCGCCTGGTCGATCGGCGATGCTGTTTTCTCTGGTTCAGAGGTTCCAGAGGAAAATCATGGTGCTTCACTCCATGTTGAGGCACCCCATGAATCGGCTACTGTAGAGTATTTGTTGCGATTCAGGTCGGCAAAACGTCATACGATTGGTGTTCTGAATGACCGCCGCGATGGGGTGGACTATCACCTTTACCGAGTGGATTTTTTCCGAGATCGCATCCAGCTGGTTAAAGACCAGAAAAAGAGCGGGGGCAGAGACGCTGACTCTCAGATTCTCGATTCAAAACTCGTGGATTTTCCTGAAGATAAATGGATCTCGATACGAATCTCTAATTTTGGGGATCAGATTCGAATTGATGCTGATGAACACACCCTCTCTGGGTCTCACGCGGCTTTGGCATCGAAAAAGAAGGGGTTCAATCTTTACATTTCTAACGGGCTCGCAGAATGCAAAGATCTGCGTGTCATACACCTTCCCGAGACGCCGAATCAGACAGCGGGTCGCTGAAATAAGTGAGTCACCCCGACGTCACCGGATAGCCACCTTTCCCGTTGCATCATCGCAGGGAAGGTGGAACGATGGGGCGGCCTGCCTAGTGGGCCTACCCCCTCCCTGATGGGATTCTATAATTTATGGAATTGCTTCTGGCAAATTTGCTTTCACCTGTCGTTCTGAGCTTCTTCATCGGCATCGTTGCGAAGTGGATCAAGAGTGATCTCTCGATCCCCAGCGTGATGTATCAGGCGATATCGATCTACCTGCTCTTCGCCATCGGGATCAAAGGTGGTGTAGCCATCCAGCAGACGCCGCTGAGTGAGCTGATCCTGCCGATCGTTGCGACTTTGGTCCTTGGTTGTCTGACCCCGTTGATCGCCTTTTTCTTCCTGAGGAAGCTGGGGAAATGCAATCTGCTGGATGCCTCGGCGACAGCAGCACACTATGGATCAGTCAGTGCGGTGACCTTTCTGGCCGCTCTCGACGCTGGATCGCGCATGGAGATCCGTCCAGAGGGCTATCTGCCAGCCCTCGTGGCGATTCTCGAGGTCCCGGGCATTATCGTCGGTCTGCTTCTGGCTCGGCTTAAGGGAGGGCAGAACTCGTCCGATACGATGCCGATCAAGCCTCGGCAGAAAGCCAGTCTCGGGCGAGCCATCCATGAAATTGTCACTGGTAAGAGCATCATCCTCCTCGTCGGCGGCTTGCTCATCGGAGCTATTTCCTCGCCCGAGAGTATCGACCTCATCAGCCCATTCTTTAAAACACCCTTTTACGGCGTCCTGTGTCTTTTCATGCTGGAGCTGGGCCTCGTGGCGGCCAGCCGATTTCAGGATATTAAAAACGCCGGGATCCCCGTCGTTCTCTGTGGAATCATTCTTCCGATCATCAACGGGAGCCTCGGCGTGATGGCAGGGACTCTCGCCGGGATGAATCCGAGTGGAGCTGCTGTCTTCGGGGCACTTACCGGGAGCGCCTCCTACATCGCTGCACCGGCGGCCGTGCGCATCGCCCTGCCGAAGGCAAGCCCCGGCATCTACCTCATGCTCGCTCTCGGCGTCACGTTTCCATTTAATCTCACCCTGGGTATCCCGCTTTATTACAAATGCGGCATCTGGTTTTCTCAGCTGCTCGGCGGCTAACCTTGGCGCGTTATGGTTGACGAATCCTATCAGCTTCCAGCGCTCCGACAGGGGATGCTCTGCGTGGTGTCCGGTCCCTCTGGATGTGGGAAGACGACCCTCTGTCATCGCATGACGGCGGAGGATGCGCATGCTCAATACGCCACCTCTGCTACGACTCGCACTCCGCGTGGGGGAGAGGTGGACGGACAGGATTATCACTTCTTCTCCCGCGAGGAGTTCCTCGCGAAAGTCGAGGCGGGAGAATTCCTCGAGTATGCAGAGGTCCACGGCAACTACTACGGCACGCTCAAAAGTGAGGTGTTTCAGCGATTGGATAAAGGCATCGATGTGCTGATGGATCTCGATGTTCAGGGGGTCGCAGCTCTGCGTGTGCACGAGGATGAAGCGGTGCGCGCCGCCCTCGTCGACATCTTCATCGTGCTCGACTCAGACGAGACACTCATCAGTCGTCTGGCGACTCGTGGCACGGAGACGGATGACCAGGTGCAGGTGCGTCTGCGAACAGCCCGCGACGAGATGAAAGCCTGGCCGCAATACAGCTACACCATCGTCAGCGAGGATCGGGACCGTGACTTCGCTCACTTCCAAGCGATCATCACAGCGGAGCGTCAACGCACGGCCCGCATGATGGGTTAGGAGAACAAGCAGATATGAGTAAAACGATTGTTCTGGGGGTGAGTGGATCTATTGCGGCTTACAAGGCTGCTGATTTAACCAGCCAACTCACGAAGCATGGCTATGACGTGCGGGTTGTCATGACGAAAGATGCCTGCGAGTTCATTACGCCGCTGACCCTGCAGGTGCTCTCGCGTCATCCGGTGACGGCTGACCTCTATGACGAGAAGTCGGACTGGCACCCAGGTCACATCGAACTCGCCGATGCGGCAGATCTGTTCCTCGTCGCTCCGGCCACCGCCAATGTCCTCGCCAAATTTGCCAATGGAATTGCGGATGACGCGCTGTCTGCCATCCACCTCGCTACTCGTGCGCCGCTCCTCGTCGCCCCGGCCATGAATGGAAAGATGTGGGACCACCCTGCCACTTTGCGTAACCGGGAAGTCCTAACCGTGCGCGGCGCGCAGTGGATCGGTCCAGAAGAGGGCATGCTAGCCTGCGGTTATGAAGGTGCTGGGCGATTGTGGCCGGTTGAGGGGATTGTCGATGCCTGCGTGAAGATTCTCGAAGCGCAATAGCGCGTTATGAAAAAGGTGCTCATAACTGCTGGACCGACGCGAGAGCCGATCGATCCTGTGCGCTTTCTGAGCAATCGGTCTTCGGGAAAGATGGGCTACGCCCTTGCAGAGGCTGCCCGTGATGCGGGATGGGATGTGACCTTGGTTTCAGGACCGGTATGCCTGGATCCGCTGACGGGCGTGAGTATGGTGAACGTGACCACTGCGGCAGAGATGTATGACGCCGTGGCAGAGCATATCTCGGGGATGGACCTCGTCATCTGCTGCGCTGCCGTAGCGGACTATACGCCTGCTGTCGTTGAGGGGCAGAAGCTGAAGAAGACGGGGGAAGAGATGAAGCTCACGCTGGTTCGGACAAAAGATATCCTCGGGAGCTGTCGTGAAGTCTTCGGGTTTCAGAAGACACTCGTCGGTTTCGCGGCCGAGACACAGGACCTCGAGCGTTATGCCCGAGAGAAGCTGGAGCGCAAAGCTTGTGACTGGATCGCTGCCAATCGGGTGGATGGGACAAGCTCAGGTTTCGAGGTCGATCACAACGAGATCATCCTGTTTTCGGCTGCAGGAGAAACGATCGAGCTGCCGAGAGATACGAAGCAGAACGTCGCGCAGCGAATGCTCGATATCCTGACAAACGCCTGATCTTACTCAAATTGGCTGGACTCCCGGGGAGGCGGGGTTTTCCTACCCTGCGGCTGGCATGGTGATCATGGTTTGAGAGGCAGTGGTAAGAAAATTGCTGCCCCGAGCACGCAAATCATCATTGTTTTCTAACATTCAGCTGTGCGCTCCGGATCCAGTTATCCAAGCTTTTCATCGACCTGTCGCACGGCTCTCATGAGGGCCCATATCAAGGCTCCGAAAGCAAGCGCCACACTCGCCCACAAAAGCAGTGGAGAGTCGGTGATTTTCCAGGTTGAAGCACCGGGAATGTAGAGGGGATTGTCCTCAACTTTTTTGACAGAAAACGGCAGTTTCACTACCTGGTCACTCGCGAAGGCTGCTTTGATCGGGGCAGTCTCGAAGTCAGTTGGGTCAGGGGTGACAGCTCCGCCAGCACCTGCGTAGAGGGTATAACTCGTCCCTTGCTCTGCAAGGAAGCGCATCTCATAGCTGTCTCCAGTGGCTTTCACGTCATCGAGAGTGATGGAGTGATTGGCACCCGTCAGTAGGGTGAGTCGCAGCAGCTTTGGTCGATTTGCTATGTTCGGGCTGGGGAGTTTCAGTTCCAGATCTTCTTCCGCAAGTCCGCCAATGTCGAAGCGGTGAATGAATTGAGTCCCGATGTAACGCCAGCTCGGCTCCTGATCCGAATTGAGTGTTTCGTTCTGAGCCTCAATCCGCACTGGCACGCGGAAGTTTCGATCCATCGTCGTCAGTGAAAGCGTGCGGACCGGAGCGCTGTTGGTGTTGATGATGTATGCAGTGCTTTCGCCGTCTCCCGCCTCGGTGACGCGCTCCAAGTTCACGGGATAGTTGATCGGAGGGATTGTTTCTTCTTCAGGAATTCTCGACAAACGGATCGCATCAATGCGAAATGGTTGGCCATTGATTGCCTCGATACGCTCGACAGTCGACGCTGTGGATGCGGCAGGCCTTGTCGTCCGTCGGAAAATAGCAGAAGAGTCGGCATAGGTCGACGGGGTGATGACGATACGAAAGAGTGACGCGCGCACCGCGGGAATGGTGACCTCTGTGCTTCTGAGGTCTATATGCTTAGTGTAGTCGTAAATCCACTGACGCTCGCCGGTTTGTTGCCATGTTTCCCCGTCCTGGAATGCCTCTACGGTTACGCTGTGCTCGAAGTTTTTCCTGGGCGTCACAAATGTGATGGAGCTGATGGCTGGGGTGGGGTTAGTGGTGTCGGACAGAGCGACTTCCAAGGTGATGCGCCCGTCTTCGCTTTCCTGGAAGCTGCTGATCTCTGAGGCGATTTCCACAGAGCTTTCGAGCTGTCTGCCTGACTCGCGTTTCACGAGTTGGTAGGGAACGATGTTCGCGCCGGAAAAAAGATGCAGATCCGATAGACTCTGGTCACTCTTCTCAAGAATCTCTGACGTGACCTGAAGCACGCCAACTCCCTCAGTCTCGGATCTTTGCTCGGCCTCGAGGGGAAATCGATATGGGAATGCAGTTCTTCGATCATTGGCCGGAGTATCTGCTAGAAGCTGACTACTGGCGATAAGAGCAAAGACGAGAACCTTATGGAGCTTCATGATCTTGTGAGTTTTTGGAGTCAGTCAGTTCTTCAGGCGAGAAGCGATGGCGATACTTCAGATAGAGGAAAGAGCAGACCAGCACGAGGATGCCGAGAACGATGAAGGCAATGATGCGGGGGAGTTGGCCAAGTCCCGCCAGATCGATGAGAAAGACCTTCGCTGCGACGATGGCGATCATCGCTAGACCCACTCTGCGCACAACGGCGCTGTTTTTCGAAATGCCGTAAAAGAGCATGGCTAGGGCAAAGACTCCCCAATAGATGGAGATCCCGCTCGTTCGGAAAGATGCAGAGGTATGAGTCCAGAATGTCCATACCTCAAGGCTGGAGAAAAGGAAGAATGATCCGAGAGAAAGCCAGGCGAGGACGCGAGGATTCGGAGATGTGTCGTTGCTGGATTGGGTGCCTTGTCTCCAGACCCAGATGAGGAAGGCGATAACGAGGCCGAAGTTGAGAAGTCTCATGAGGAGTCCACTGGCGAAGGGCTGCAGAGCATAGCTCATATCAGCAGTGATCCGGGAAAATGCTAAATCGATCACCAGCAGTTTCGCGAGTAGTAAGCTGACGAATACCCAGAAAATTGTCAAAAGGGCCACATGCTTCTGGCTTCGGTATCGCGTCAGCAGGAGATAAAGCAGGCCAAGGAAAACAATGGTGTGCAAGGCTGATTGCAGTGGTGCATAGACAGCGCTGATTGTTTTATGAATCTCAAAGTGCAGGAAAAAGAAGGCTGCGCCGATGACCACCCAGAACAGGGTTTGAGCAATTGGTCCGAAGGAAAATCTCACCGGGGTGTCATTTTTACTTGAAACAAGGCTCGGTTTTCCAGTTGGAGTTTTTTGTGTTCTCAGGAGATTTCCGGCAGCCAAAAGGGAGGCGATGGGTATGCCGAGCACGATGATTCGCCGCCCCATAGCCTTGAATGCTTCCAGGTTCGAAAGCGTGCCCTCATCTCCGAGGTATTCGACATTCAGATCGATCACGAAGAGGCGAAAAACGACGAAGGCGAAGAGAAGCAGGGCCAAGTGAGCGAGGAACTGGGTGCCCAGACGCAAGCCGATCCATAGCGTCATCAATGCCAGCAGAGACCAGCTCGCCGTGAGCCAGGCGCCTGATAGAAGAATCGGCAGAGTGAGCGCGGCAAAGACGCTGGCAAGTCCCAGAAAAGTTAGCAGTAAGCCACGGTCAAGAATCTTCCGTCGCAGAAACATCTGCGCGTGAGCGATGTAAAAAGCGGATAGGCCAGAGGTCACCAGCGCGAGCCATTTTCGGGAGGTTGCCTCGTCGATCAAATGCCCGGCAGCCACGACGAATACCGCAGCATTCAGGACGAGGAAGAGTAGTTCTAACAGAGTCGCCTGCTTTCTCTGAATGAGCTGGTAGATAAAGGTGATCGTGGAAAACAGAAGGAAGAAAGCGACTGCAAAGGGGAGGAATGTCCAAAGGAGAGAGGGCTGGTAGGCCTTTTCAATGATCAGGCCCATATGCAGCCACGTGGCCAGGAACGAGAGGTAGTGCAGCAGTCGCCATTCTCGCCGCATCGCGACCCCGAATACTCCCAGGCCAAGAACAAGAAGATAAGCCAGAAGAGCATGGAGGCTTGGCTGATCCGTCTCGATGAGGAACGGAGTCAGATATCCGCCGATAAGGCCTAACACAGCAACGAGGAGAGAGCGAAAGCGGACTGCTAGTAATCCGGCCACAACGGTGATGAGGGCCATGAAGGAAAAAGTCACGACAGGTCCGGTGAGCCCAAGGCCCTGCGAGGTGAAAAATGTGAAGTAGAGCGTGATGATGCCCGCGCCCGTCAGCCCCTGACCCAGTAGGTCATAGCGTCCTCTGAAGAGTTTCAGCCCGCCGAGGAGTAGCCCAGCTCCGGCCGCGGCGGTCAGGGCGACCTTGCCCACAGGTCCGATGTAGCCTTCCGCAATGGAGTAGTTCAGAAAAAAGCCGATCCCGACAACGAGGAAGAGGACCCCCAGCCGCAGCAGCCAGGTGGTGGCGACGGCATACTCCATCGTCACGTTTGAGGGGCGGTGCTCCTCACCGACGACGATCCAGTTCCAGATCTTTGCCAGGATTTCACGCGCTTTCGTCTCAAGCGCAGATGGTTCGTGCGAGGTCTCGATCTCTGGCGAGCTGATTTCGGCAACCAGAGACGTCTCCTCTTGAGGCACAGGTGGAGGAGTTAGGTGCTCGCGTGCAGGCTCTTCAGGCTCCGCAGGTGGATTGACCTTGATGATATCAGATGTCGGCGCATCATCCAGAGACTCGGCGAGAACTGCGGCGCTCTCCGCCGGATCAGACGTTTCGGCCACTGCGGATTCCTCGGCGTCGTTTTCCTCCTCAACGGTATCGGTCCTCTTCGCTTCAGCGATATCCCGCAGATGCTGAGCCCTCGCCATATCCAGAAGGACTCCGACTTGCTCTTTCATTTCGCGGATCTCTTTCCCGAGAGAACCTAGCCGCCTGATGAGAATAGCGAAAACGACAATGACTGCGACGATGATCAAGAATTCCATACCCCTTTTATATTCTGACGGTGAATGTTCGTTTCCTAGGCGGAACTTTCATAAAATTATTTCGAGTGACTTCCGCGCCGTCTCCAGAAAGCCGCTACGAGACTGCCGACGAGGCAGTGGTATACCGCGCTGAGGGCACAGGGTGCGGAGGCAGGCGTGCCGGGGAAATGCTGATTCGCCAATACTGTCCCGAGGCCGGAGTTCTGCATGCCGACTTCGATCGAAATCGTGCGTGCGCTATCCTCTGGCAGGCGAAAGATCCGTGCGGCGATGTAGCCGAGGGTAAAGCCACCCAAATGAAGGATCATCGGTGCCAGAAGAAGACGCCACCCAGCCTGAAGGATGATCTCCTGTTTCTGCCCGATAACGCTGGCGACGATGAGGATGATCGCGAGGACAGAGATGGAGGGAGAGACAGTCCCGATCTTTCCCGCCCATCTGGGAGCATAGCGGTTGATGAGAACCCCAAGAGCGACGGGGATAAGCACGACCGAGATCGTGCTGCGAAACAGGGCCCAGGCATCGACGTCTACCAGCGTTCCCGCGAGCCACTTTGTCATCAGTGGCGTGAGGAAAATAGCGGCGCTTGTCGAGACGATCGTCATCAGCACGGATAGCGCGACATTTGCTCTCGCGAGATAGGCGATGACATTCGACGCCGTCCCGCCCGGGCAGCAGGAGACGAGGATCAAACCCACAGCCAGACTGGGGTCGATCTGATGAAGACCCAGGCCGTAAGCGGTGGCCCAACCGAGAAAGGGCATGATGAGGAACTGGCAAACCACGCCGATGACACCTGCTCTCGGGAGCTTGAGCACCGCTTGGAAATCCTCCAGCTTCAGTGTCAATCCCATCCCCAGCATGATGGCAGAAAGGCCATAGCGGATCCAGGGGCCATGAAACCAGGTGAAAACCTCCGGTTTCACCAGTGCGACCGCACTGGACAGGAGAATCCACAGCGGAAAAGCAGCGACAAATAAGCTGATGAGGCGAGGCATACCCAAATTTCAAAGCGTATGCGGCAGAAAAAGGCAAGCTTTCAGCGATTCTAGAGCCGATTTCCAGCTTGCCAAACGTGCAAGCTGTTCGAGTTTCCCGGCCCTTTACATCAAAGAAATTTCATGAGTGCCCACCGCGTATTAGTCGCTGATCCCATCGCTGAAAAAGGTATCGAACTGCTCCAGGAAGCAGAAGGTATCGAGGTAGATGTCAAACTTGGCTTGAGTGAGTCAGAACTCGTCGATCTCGCTCCCAACTATGCCGGTATCATTGTGCGATCAGGTGTGAAAATCACAGCACCTGTGATCGAGGCCGGATCAGGCGTCCTCAAGGCAATCGGGCGCGCTGGAGTAGGGGTTGACAATATCGACATCCCTGTGGCTACCCAGCATGGGGTTGTCGTCATGAACACTCCCAGCGGAAATACCATTTCTACAGCAGAGCATGCCTTCACTCTGATGATGTCCTTGGCCAGAAACATTCCTCATGCTCATCGATCCGTCGTTGAAGATCGTTTCAAAGAAGGCCGCAAAGCCTACAAAGGGGTGGAGCTTTACAACAAAACACTCGCCATCCTCGGCATGGGCCGCATCGGGGCAGAGTTTGCCAAGCGCGCTCAGGGCTTCGGCATGAAGGTCGTCGCCTATGACCCCTACCTGGGAGAGGCGAAAGCAGAGTCCCTGCGTGTTGGTCTCTGCGAAACAGTGGAGGAAGCCGTTAAGCAGGCAGATTTCATCACTTTGCACATGCCGAAAACACCCGAGACCACTCACATTCTCAATGCTGAGCGTTTTGACATGATGAAGCCGGGTGTCCGCATCGTCAACTGTGCCCGCGGAGGCCTGATCGACGAAGAAGCGCTTCTCGCGGCTCTCGATGCAGGGAAGATCTCGGGTGTTGCCCTCGATGTGTTTGAAGTGGAGCCTCCAGCTGCCGACAACCCACTACTTGGCCGTGAGGACGTCGTTTTCACCCCGCACCTGGGTGCTTCTACTGAGGAAGCTCAGGAAAACGTCGGGATCGAAATCGCCGAGGCCATTCGCGATCAACTGCTCCACGGCACTGTGCTCAATGCCGTCAACATGCCGAACCTCGATGAGTCCACCCTGCGGGAGATCGGTGGTTACCTCGACATTGCGAGCCTGCTGGGTGCTTTGGCAGGCCAGTTGGCTCCTCAGCAGCCCGATCTGTTCCGCATCGAATACGAGGGAAATGTCAGCAACATTGACACGACTCTCATTACTCGCTCCGCGCTCAAAGGCTTCCTCGATATCGGGGCGACATCCGGCTCTGCCAACTATCTGAACGCCCCGGCGCTAGCGGAAGAGCGTGGCGTCCGTGTCACCGAGTCCCGCCCGGCCGATGAGTCCGAATACACCGAGCTGATGACCGTCACGGTAGGAAACGGAAAAGAGACAGCCTCCGTCTCGGGAACCTTTTTCGGTGCTGAAGCACGCATCGTGAAGGTGCAGCAGCATCACATCGATGCCTCTCCTACCGGTCACCTGATCCTCGTCGAGAACACCGATGCGCCGGGTATCGTCGGTTCTGTGGGCAGCATCCTCGGTGATGCCGGGATCAACATCGCCAGCATGTCTCTTTCTCGCGGTATTGTCGAGGGCAAGGCTCTGAGCATTATCAATCTTGATTCGGCACCTGCTGCCGAAGTGCTCTCCGCGCTGGAAGGCGTGCCCGGAGTGCTTGGCATTCGAGCGGTTTCTTTGTGACAGGTCTCCGACTTCAGAAAAATTGCCTGCCTTCCTGACATGATCAATTCGAGCCAGGGAGGTGGGAATTTATTCCCATTGCGAAAGCCTGGCGCTTGCTGGCTATTCGCTCTGGGTAGCCAAGGAGGAGATGATTGACAGCAGGTGGCGCCAGACTCTGGAGGTCTTTCACCAGGGTGTTTACTGCGTTCAAATTTGCGCTACCCCTCTTTGATGGAACGGCTCAAGGCTTCTGCCCGTGGGAATAAATTCCCGCCTCCCCGGCTTGGCTATTGGCCTATCCCTCGCGATCCATCGTAGAATTGGCTGCTTTGCGAACCTCTTCTTTGATCCCTCCCAAGGCCTCGTTTAATCCTGCGAGAACGGAGACGACACGACTAACCGGATCATCTTCACCACCTGCCATCAGCTGATTTCGGGCGAACAGGGTTTTGATCTCGCTCCAGCGCTCGTTCTCTTCGGTGCTAAGCACCCCGAGGATCTCGCGGAACTTGAGCAGGTTGGCTTCGGCTCCAGCGGCCAGGGTCTGGCTCTCATTCTGATAGTGATCCATGATGAGCTCATCCACTTCCTCATCGGTCATCAGAGGCAGCACCTTCTCGGCGATCCGATTCATGTTCCGATAGGATCCCTGCAGCTTAAAGGCTGGCTCGGTCCGATATTCATCCGCCTGTGCTGCTGAGTGAATGTATTCCTGGTTCACGCGTGAGATGGCATCCCGCACGCGGAAGAGCTTTTTCAGGACTGTCACGCAATCGGCGACTTCCTCTGGGGAGTAGTTGCCCTCCAGTTCCCCGGTATCGCCTGTCCCGTCCTCAGCCATTGCCATCAGGGTATAGACGTCCTTCTGGGAGTTGGCAGCGAGACGTGAAAGGGTCTGGTTCGAGGTGAGAGAGTTTTCAATGTAGGAGGCTTCGAAGGCCTCTTTATGCCCGCCAATCATATCGCCCAGGTTGTAGGTGTCGGCGCGGTTGGCCAGCATGTCAGGGATTTGAAATTTGCCACCCGCCTCGGTGTAGGGGTTACCCGCCATGACGACTGCTACGCGCTTGCCCCGCAGATCATAGGTTCGCGCTTCTCCCTGATAGACACCCTCGATCTTTCGCTGCGCATCGCAGAGAGAGATGAATTTCTGGAGGAACTCCGGATTACAATGCTGGATGTCATCGAGATAGAGCAGGATGTTGTCACCCATTTCGAGAGAGAAGTTGAGCTTCTCCATTTCTTCCCTAGCGCTCATGTTAGGAGCTTCTCCGGGATCGAGAGATGTGACGGCGTGCCCGATGGCGGGTCCGTTGACTTTCACAAAAGTCATCCCCAGGCGGTTCCCTACGTATTCCATGAGAGTGGTTTTCCCGTAGCCGGGAGGGGAGATCAGGAGCAGCATGCCCATCCGATCTGTCCGCGACTGATCGCCGGCTGTTCCCAGCTGCTTCGCTAGATTGTCACCGATTAGCGGAAGGAAAACCTCGTTGAGTAGACGGTTGCGAACGAAGGCGGACATGACCTTCGGCTCGAATTCGTGCAGCTTTAACTCTCGGCGCTTTTCCTCGATCAGCCGATGGCGCTCGATGTGGAAAGCCTCGTAGCGCGGTGCGGTGACAGAGGCGAAGTCGTGCAGTCGTTGGCAATACTCCGGCAGGTTAAAGGATAGAGCGCTGTCCTCCTGGCTGATGCGACTATGCGATCCAAGCATCGGCTTGATGGCGCTTTGCACTTCGACTTCGAGCATCCGCGATTTCCCCGACTCGATGCTGAGGAGGTAGTGAGCTGCTGCCTCCAGAAGGGTCGAGTCGGTGGCATCGAATGACAGGGCCTGACAGAGACTGTCGAGAATGATCTGAAAACGGAAAAGCCGGGAGTCGGTTCTGTCGATTGTTTCCTTGAGGGCGGTTTTCAGCCTTTTGCTGGTGAGAAAGCTTTGAAAGTCGTGAAGCGCCTGGCTGCCGGTCAGGCTGAGACTGCACCCTTC
The DNA here is from genome assembly GCA_020627905.1 of Verrucomicrobiota bacterium. Taxonomy (GTDB): domain Bacteria; phylum Verrucomicrobiota; class Verrucomicrobiia; order Verrucomicrobiales; family DEV007; genus Arctic95D-9. The sequence continues at coordinate 31,188 of JAHDFZ010000003.1, read as the reverse complement.
AGAGCTTTCGCCGGTTGCGTCCGGGAAAGAGCCTCGCTCAAGTTCAGCCACTAAATAGGTAGCAGCCTGCTCTGAGCTGGCATGATCAAACAATCGGGTGGCAGCTTGTTGCGACAAGAAAGAATCGATGAGGCTGAGGGCTTCGCGCTCATAGGGAGAAGCAGAGGATTGGTCATCAGTTTTCGACCTTACCAGACCTGAGGCACGAGCTTTCAGAGCCAGATCTTGCGCTTCCTGAGAAGACTGTGCATCGAGAAAGGAAACGATCGCGAGGGCTCGATCCGCCGCACCGAATCTAAGCAGATCCGCAGCTGCGAGAGTCGGGAAAAAGGTCTCAAGGATGCTCACGGCATCCTTGTCGTGCACTCCCTTCGTGTAACCCTCGCCATAACGTGGAGACATGAATGCCTGGACCCGCTCCAGAAGGGGTATCGTTTGATCTCCTGGTTGCTCTCGCTCGTGCTCGTAAAAGAGGTAGGCAAGGTATTCGCATCGGTAAACGTCAGGGCTTTCAGAGATATACTGCTGCTCCCAGAGGTCGCGAAACTGCCCAAATGACTCCGCTTCGATCGTTTCGAAATAATCAGTCCCTCCCAAGTGGAATGCCATCTGACCGTCCCGTGGAATGATGGAGAGCTGCAGCTCCTGCTCATTGACGGTGAAGGCATGGTTTCCTAGCTTAATGACGTTTCCACCATCCGTGTAGAGTTCGTTCCGATCCTTCAGTTGACGGATGGCATCCTCGCCGACGGTTTTCAGCCGGGTTTTGACGTCAGCTGCTTTCGTAGAGTCACCTAGTTCCTCCAGGTTGGTCACCAGGTTTCGGACCTTTTCCACCATGAGATCACCAGCCAGATAGCCATTGATTTCCTCGATGGTGGCGAAGCTTTCCAGACGATGGGTGATGCCGGTGAATAGGCGATCTGCGGATTTGGTAAGATTGGCGACCCGGCGGTTGCGATCTTCGATGAGCGCCTGTTTGCGGCCTTCGAAGGCGGAATAGATTTCGTCACGCCGATCAGCAATTTCATCCTGGAAGTCGGACACATCGCCGAACTGCCCCTCCAGCTCTTCCAGCTGGATCATCGCCTTCGTCAGATATTCGTCGGCTGCCTCGGGTGAATCAATGAGATCCAGATAGCTGGCGACGGACTGCTGAAGCAGCTTGAGCTGAGCGCTGAACTGAGCCGCTCCTTCTGTCTGCGCCAGTGCCTCACGACGGTTCTTAACAGCAGCTCGTGATTGGTTGATCTGAGCGTAAAGAGCGGAGATCGCATCGATGATACGGGTGGTCTCTGTAGCGTCCTCAATCTTGAGGTTGCTCACGACATCGATGAGCATCTCCAGCTCGGTGCCCACTGCTGCGATTTCTTCTTCGAGAGCCTTCGCCTCCTGAACTTTTTTCAGGGAATCGATCTGCTCCTGTAGGGCAGCAATCTTTTCTTCGTATGGCTGCAGGGCCTGCTCCTGCAGCAGGAAGTCGACGCACTTGCCCGAGATCCTGTCGGTCGATTCCTCCAGTTCTTTCTCCAGTGCGTCAAGTGTCGCGGTATCGATGTAGCGGAGCTCCCGGGCCGTGATCACCTGCCCCCGAGAGGTGCGCAATTCGTTGAGGAGTTCTACGAACTGCTCGATGCTGTCGAAGGAGGCGTAGGAAGCCTTCGAGATGACAGCCTTGCTGGCCTCCTCCTGTCGGGCGAGTTCCTCCGTCGCTCGTTGGCGAAGCTGGGTGACTTTGTCGAATTCATTGAGGGCAGACTGCGCTGCTTCCTGGATTCCCGACAGGGGTTCGGCGAGGTTGTGCGCTTTCTCGTCTGCGATCCAGAAGTATCGGTCGAGCACGTCTCCCGATTGGCGCACCAGAGAGATGTAGAGGTCGCCGAAGGTGTCGTCTTTACGAGTAAGGGTGAGGATTTCCTGGCACTCAGCCAGCGCGCGGACGATCTCCGCGTTGCCCAGTTTGGCGAGAAAGCTGGGGTCTTCCTCCGTTGTGGCTACGGCCTCCTGTGTCTGATAGGGAGTGTTCCAAACCTGGAGTGCGTGGTGCTTGGCAGGTTCATCCTCTGAGCGGAAGTAGAGCAGCGTCCCATCCTCGAACAGAGAGAATCCGTTACAGATGATCGGCGTATCCACCTGCTGGGTGATTAGGTTGTAGGGCAGGAGCACGTAGTGCCCGCTGAGCCGGTGGTAAAACGCGTAAAGGAAATCCTCGCCATTGCTGCTGGCGACGCGGCGCTCGAATACCAGTCCATCGAGATTGGTGTCGAAGATTTTGCTGTCACCGGTGTCCAGCAAATAGCCATTCGCGAAGATGATCCCGTGATCCTCCGGCAGGAGAATGCAGGAATGGTCGATGGCGTCGCAACGGGTGACCTGTTTGGTCTTTTCGTTGAAGACGAGGTAGCGATAATCCTCCTCCCGATAGGGAAGGATCTTCAGCAGAATAAGGCTGCCGACGAAGGCGTAGAAAATCTCAGCATCGTCGAGCGACTGGTCCCGATCCGTGACGTCCTCTCGATAAATACCCAGTCCGTCTGCCGTATTGTCCTCGATCTTGATCGTGAGGTCGCCGCCGACAGTTTCCACGAAAACTCGGTCATCGATGGAAATGTGAGGGTTTGTCCCAGAGCGCTGCATTTCCCGATGCGCTCGCTCCCAGGTGAAGCTCTGCTGCTCAGGGAAGACGTATTCGTGATCGAATCGATTTCCGAGATATTCCAGCTCACCCGAACCGAGTAGAAGAAATTTAAATACCTTGAGGTCTGTGACCTCACGCCCGATTCGAAAAGCTGTGTAGAGGTGCGGCCCGATGACGAGGAATTTTACGAAGACCGCATCCTTGTAGAAGCGGAACAGCTCGCGAAAGTCGGTATCGAAGCGGCTGGCCTCCTTGAGCTTCAGCTCTACTGGCAGGAAGTGCTTCTGCTCACCATCCCAGCGATAGGTGGAGAAGACATCGGCTACCTCCGTCGTCGTTTTGAGGCCGAACTGAATGTTGTAGCCGAAGAGGAAGCACTCATCACCGATCGATACCATATCCCGCGCCGTGCAGCGGTGTGGGGTAGAGACGCGGTCGGTCGCGATGAGCTCAGGCTCCACAGAGCCGAAGGTTTCCTGCCGTGACTCGTTGAGCTTCTGCACGCGGCTGCGCAGATCGCCTGCCTGATCAGACAGGCGCTTGCGCAGGACCTCATAAGTGCCGCCCTCAAGAGTGGGTGCCTCAGACATAGGGATGGAGGAGTGTGGGTCTGGTCTCGGGAGCGCTTAGGACTCGCTACCTTCGAGCTTCTTCAGGAGATCTCCACCACCGCTTAGTTTGGCCATGAGGGCGGCTGCGCTGAGATTTTTCAGGTCCTCAGACTCCAGGCCGAGACGCTCCAGCAGATTTTGAGTGCCGCTGCCGCCGTCTGCCAGCAGAGCCTCCCGCACCTGTTCCAGGGTGTCGCTGTTACTGACAGTGCGCTCCAGAGCTTTGCCTCGTGTTACGGCATTCGTGATGCGATCAAAGAACTCCGTCTCACCGCCCACGATGTCAATGTTAGCCGACTTGAGCGCTTCCGATACCACGCGCGCCTGTTCCGCTGCCACCTGACGATGCACGTCGATCTCTGCCAGCTCCACCTGCTTCTCCTTATCGAGCGTGAGCTTGAACTCCTCGTGATCCTGACCAGCTTCGTTGAAGAGCTTCATGGCTGCCGCCTTATCTTTGATGCCCTCGGCCTCTGCGACCGCCTGAGCACGGATGACGTCGGCTTCACCGAGGCCTTCGGCCGCCGCTTCTCTGGTCACCCCGTCAGCAAGGACGATTTTCGCCTTGGCATCTTTCTCGGCAGCTGCTTCGCGAGCTTCCGCCTCGACGATGACCTCCTCTGCGCGCAGCTCGGCTGCTTTCTTGGACGCCTCGGCATTCCGTAAGGTCTGGAAGTATTCCTCCTCTGCCTTCAGCTCGGCAGCGGTCTTGGAGGCTTCCGCTTCCTTCGTGCGGAGGATGAGATCTGCTTCCGCCTGCTCAGCGGCATTGGTCACGGCAACTTCCTTGGCACGCTCAGCAGCGGCGAAGGCTTCCGTGTCTTTGATCTTCTCCTGCTCGATCACGACGTTTTTCTCAACAGCGACGCGTTCTTTGATCACTTCCTGAATCGCTTTGCGCTCGATTTCGACCGCCTTCTCGCGCTCGATGTCCTTGAGGGCTGTCAGGCGTTCGCGCTCGATGGATTCCATCTCCTGCTCGCGCTTTACGCGCTCGATTTCGACGACGTCGGAGCGCTCCTTATTGCGCAGAGCGATGAGGATCTGGCGCTGTTTGTTCTCCTCGGCGATCGCCAGTTCCTCCTCTGTTTTGATGCGAGCCTGCTCTGACTTGTAGCGCTCTTCCTCAGCTACCTTGTCTGCTTCTGCTTTTTCACGGACAGCTACGACTTTCACCTCACGGGACTGGCGAGCTTCGGTTTCTGCCAGCTGACGCTCCAGCTCGAGAATCGCTTCCTGAGCTTCTACATCCTGCTGCTTGATGGTTTTCTGCTTCTCGCGCTCGATCTGGTTAGCGAGAGCCGCTTCGCGCGCGGTGATGTCGGTGATTTTCTTAATACCCTCGGAGTCTAAGATATTGTTAGGGTCGAGGGACTCCAGAGGTGTCTGCTCCAGGTGGTCGATGGCACAGTCATCGAGGACGAAACCGTTGAGGTCGGTGCCGATCACCTTGAGGATCTCATCGCGGAAGGTGTCGCGCTCTTCGTAGAGCTCTGTGAAGTCGAAGCGTTTACCAACCGTCTTGAGAGCTTCGGAAAATTTGGCATCGAAGAGACCTTCGATCTCACGGGGAGAGGAAGCACGATCACAACCGATCGATTGGGCGACACGCAGGCAGTCATCGGCCACGTTGTTTACGCGAACGAAGAACGCCACCTTGATATCGGCGCGCATGTTGTCCTTACAGATCAGTCCGTTGGTGCCCGTGCGGTCCACCTCGATACGCTTGAGCGAGATGTCCATATATTCGTGCTTATGAATCACTGGGATGACGATCGCACCGCGGAAACTCACGCGCGTCCCGCTCGGTTTGTTGATGATCAGTGCCTGTCCTTGCTCGACGCGTTTCCAGCAGTTGACGATCGTAATAACCATCAGGACGATCAGTCCGATGGCGGCAAGGGTGAAAACTGTGCCAAGCCAGCCGAGCGAGTCGGCGATAGGGAGTTGCGATAGGTAGGGACTGATATGCATGAGTTGGGTCTTAGGTAGTAGGGTGGGAGTTAGAATCGTCTTCACGGACGAGGAAAAGATCACGCTCTGGGTCGTGATCAAAAATGAGAACCTGAGTGCCTTTGGCGAGGCTGAGGCCGGAGCCTGCTGTTACTCGTGCATTGAGCAGCAGAGGGGCGGAGTCTGTGATGACCTCTACCTGGCCGTAGCTTTCATCGACCTGTGCGGACTTGACGATGCCTGAGCGACCGACGACCGGCTCCTGGATTTCGCCTTCCAGTCGGAATTTCGTGAATAATCCCTTCAGGGGCAGGGTCACTAGCTTTGTGCAGACGAGGCTGACGATGAAGTTGGGCAGAAAGAGGATGCCTGCTGTTAGATAGGAGCCAGTTTCATTGAAAATGAGGCTGAGCGCCATGCCGATACCCCAGAGAAACAGGACAAAGACGGTGGCGACAATCATCGTTGGAACCCGATCTGCGTTGACGAAACGAAGGAGGCCGCCCAGAGCTCCAAGAGCGGAACCTGCCTCCACCGAGAAATCGCCATCCAGATCAAAGTCAAATTCCAGATCCAGCACGCCGATCGCTGAGATCACCCAATAGAGAATCACGAGGCCCAGCAGCACGGTGAGCGGCAGGTTGTAAGAGGCGATGGATTCGGTGAGTAGTTCTAGCATTTCCCCCTCAGGATTTCGATGACGTGCTCTTTATAGCCACATCAACGCTTCAGGGCGATTACAAAAGGTGGGAAAAATTGGAGCGAGGCGTGAGAAATTCGGAGAAGACTGCTTCAGGCTGCTTCCGCCTTCAGCACTTCGCGCATAAACCGCCCGAAGTCCTTCTGTCTGATGCCGGCGTCTTTTGCCGCGGCACGGATCTCTTTCATCTCTTTGCGGTCGATCTGCTCGTCTGCGAGGGCCAGGCGGATGAGGTGCTTAAGCGTCTTTTCAGGGTCATTCGGAGAGCTGGTGTCTTCTGTCGAAGCCATGGGAGCAGCGTAGGGATTCCCACGCAGAGTCTTGATGTCGTCGGCTCGTTGATCAGCGAGCGACGGTTGCTCTTCATCCTCCATTTCAGCCTGTTCGGCGGAGACCGCTTTTTGTAACGTGGCCTGTTGCTTGCGTCGTCGGAAACCGACGACGAGCAGGGCGATCAACCCGCCAAGGACAATGACCAGGAGCCATGGTTGGGAGAAAAAGAAGCCCGTGACAATGACGATGGCACTCAGCCCAAGCCCGAGAGCGAGCGCTAGAAGAAAGATTCCGGCGTTGGCGAGCGGGCCGATCAGCGGGATCGAGGAGAGGAGTTTGCTGATCGGCGCAAGCAGCAGGAGGAAACCCAGCACCATGGCAGCTGAGCCGATGCCACGGGTGAGCCGAGTGCGAAAGGCGAGATGGCTCTTCATGGTGGCGAGGGCGGTCTCGCGCTCCCCGGAGACGAGATGGTGGAGGATGCCGCTGTCACCGATGAGCGAGGCGATGAAGCCATCTCGCTGCTCGGTGCGGTCTGCAATGGCCTGCATGCCGCTGTAGTCTCCGAAGTAAGTCAGCGTGGATGCCAGTGGAATCCCTCGCCAGGAAAGACGCTCGTTACCGATGTTATCCGAGCGGTCGGCATAGCTCATGAGGTATTCTCCCTCTATAGCGAGCTGCTCAGCAGCCGGTGTGCGAGGCCACTGGCCGGGTTGGATAGGCTGTTTTTTATCGACGAACTGAAGATCCTGCCGGTCGATGGGGAGTCCGCTAAGTGTGTAGGCGTCTGCGAGGAGGGTGCCGCTGCGTAATGTCTGAACAATCCCTGAATTGCGGGAATTGCTCTGGACCGAGTTCATCCATTGTTTACGCCAGGTGACATGGCCCTCGTCATCCTCGTCGCGATCCCAGCAGTAAATCTCGGCTTTGCGGTAGGCGACAAGGTAGCCTGTGATTGCTGAAAGGTAGTCACCGCTGAGGGTGAGCTCATCAGGGAGAGACCCAGTGAAAGCGAATTGCTGACCAGCGCCTAGCGCAGTGACATCGATTATCTGCGCACGCGACTTCGCCGCTTTGTGGTAGTCGAAGCGATTTTCGTTGGCCCAGAGAACGAGCACAAGAACGACGATGAGTCCGAAACCGAAAAGAAATACACCGGGTCCTGCTCCTTTCTTACGCTTCATATGGAGATCCTACCTCCGCGCTAGTCATTTCTCAATCGAGCAAATGGGGTTGAGACTTTTTTTGAAGCTACAAATGGGGTGCTGTGGGAGTTTCTATGACGCGCTTGAGGAGTGCTTTTAGCTCCTTAACTTTTTCGGGGTTTTCCCGGATGATGTTCTGCTTTTGAAAGGGGTCTGTCCTGAGGTTGTAAAGTTGTTCCATAGGGGCGTTTGCTTTGAACTTTCCGTCTTCTACATCGCTATGGACATGACCTGTGAAGGGGTGCGCAGCGATGCCCCCGAAACCGTGGCTTCCTACTCGATTAGCTGAAAACCCACCATGACCACGCGTGGGGATGTAGACCCAGCCTCCTGATCGGATCCCGACGTGGGTTGGTTTAGCAGGCGCGTAAAGGAGATGATCCCGCACCTCGACATCGGATGAGCCGGTGAAGGCAGGGAGAAGATCAAAGGAGTCTTCTGCTTCGCCCTCGCCGAGCGGGCGATCCCAGAGGCTCGCGAAGGTAGCCATCAGGTCCACATTACAAATAAGAGCGTCGGACTCTGAACCTGCAGGCACTTTGCCGGGCCATTTTACGATCCAGGGGACACGGTGGCCGCCCTCCCAGACATCAAATTTAAACCCGAGGAGTTCACCGTTCTTCTTGTGTCCTCGCTTACGAGCAGTCTGCCCTCCGCGATTGAGCATTCCACCGTTATCGCTGGTAAGGATGATCATGGTCTCCTCTGCCGCGCCGCTTTCTTCCAGCGTATCGACAACTTCACCAACGATCCAATCGAGTTCGTGAATGAAGTCCCCATAGATTCCGGCCTCACTGGTATTCTGGAAGCGCTTAGCCGGGGTGAAGGGGTGATGGATGTGCGTGGTGGCGAAGTAGAGGAGGAAGGGCGTCTCCTGCTCAGTTTGTTTGCGGATCCAGTCCGTCGCCTTGGCCGTGAGCACTTCTCCTACGGCTTCGTCATCGTAGAGGCGGTGGGCTGCTTCTGCTCCACCAATGCTCTTGCCTGCCATTTTTTCATCCCAGCCCCTTTTTGTGACTGATGACTTACCGTAGACGAAAGGATCGTCGGCGGCATATCCGACTACCTGGTCGTTTTCCACATAAACAAACGGTGGGTGGCTATTGACCACTGGCACTCCGTAGTAGTAATCAAACCCCAGCTGATTGGGCCCTGGCCGGAGGGGCTTATTCCAGTCTACTGGTGCTTCTGTTCCCCAGCCGAGATGCCATTTGCCGATGCAGGCGGTGGAGTAGCCCTGCTCTTGTGCAAGGTCGGCAATCGTCGTGCGTTTGGGGTCGACGATGAGGGGGCTTTTGAGGAAAACGGGTGCAAAGAGGTCCTCGCGGATCGGATATTGACCGGTAAGTAGGGCATAACGCGAGGGAGTGCAGGTGGCAGAGGCTGAATGAGCATCTGTGAAGCGTCTTCCCTGTGCTGCAAGTTTGTCGATGTTCGGTGTTTCCACATGAGTCGCTCCATAGCAACCAAGATCGCCGTAGCCTAAGTCATCTGTGAAGATGATGACGATGTTAGGTTGGTTTTTGCTGAATGTGGGTTGATTGCATAGAAGGCATAAGGCTAGCGCTACAGAAAGATTTCGGATCATATCGAGGGTAGGCGTTCGAGTTCTATGATAGAGAGTCATTTGATATCGACAGGCGGTCGATTTTCCGGAAGTGGCAGCTTGTTGGCGAGGGACGTGAGCCGCTCAACGATCTCTGGATGCTTTGCGGCCAGGTTGTTTTTTTCGGATGGATCAGTAGCAAGGTTGTAAAGCTCAGGTTGTTTCGTTTCACCCAGATCTTTATCATAGCTTTTATGTCCTGTGCGGTCGGGGAGCAATAATTTCCATTGACGATCGCGAATTCCATGTAGCTGATGGCTGACGAAATAGTGGAAGGCTTCGCGCCTTCCAGCCGGGTCTTCTCCGCGAAGCAGCTCACTCTGATTCACTCCATCTATGATCCGATCCTCGGGTATGTTGACCCCAGCGAGTGCAGCGAATGTCGGTAAGAAATCGAGCGTAGAAAAGAGAGCGTTGCTTGAGGTTCCTGATGGAGTTTTGCCAGGCCAGCGAACGATACACGGAACCCGCGGCCCACCCTCGTATGTCGAACCTTTTGCTCCTCGTAGGTTGCCAGACGAACCCCAGGCAACTTCGCCGCCGTGCGCTTTTGTAAGTGCCTGAGTGTGGTTACTCCAGGTTCCGTTATCTGAGGTAAAAATGACAATCGTATTTTCTTTTAAGCCCATGCGGTCGATTTCATGGAGGAATCGCCCGGTTTCGTGATCGAGTTCTTCTACGGCGTCTCCATATAAGCCGCCCGCAGAGCGATGGCGAAATGTTGCCGAAGCATCAACTTTTGCGTGGACCATGTAATGACAAAGAAAGAGAAAGAACGGCTTTTCGTTCCGGGATTTTAACCAGTCGATTGCAGCTCGATTTGTCTCATAAGTAAGGTGCTGCATATCGGTGTGGGGTGGAAGCTTCGTTTCGTTCTCGAAAGCAAGCTTGACTCGGCCGCCATCATTGCCGCCTACACCTCCAAAAAAGTAATCGAAGCCCTGCTGGTTCGGCATCCGTGCCAGGATGGGCTCACGGTTCGAGGTGTCCCACTTGCCGATACAGGCGGTTTGATAGCCGGCACCTTTTAAGACTTCAGCGATTGTGATCTCGCTTGCTGGCATCGACCATCCGCCACTCCGAATTGGGTATCGACCGGTAAGAAGCGCAGAGCGCGAGGGGCCGCAAACTGTTTGGGCATAAAAATCCGTGAAGCGTGTGCCCTCTGCTGCAAAGGCATCGAGATTGGGTGTGTTGATATTTTTTGAGCCATAGCAGCCAAGATCACCATATCCGAGGTCGTCTACGAATATGACGACGAAATTCGGCGCTTCTGCTTGGCTAAAGAGTGTGGTTGAGGTGAAGATAGAGATAAGAAAAAGAATTATTTTTGGAGTTCTCATCGTTTTGGAAAGTTAGTTTTATGGGAAAGAGGGGACTTCAGGCCCTCGATCGAGCGGAGGCACTTGATAGTTCTCCATCAGCTTGTCGAGCTCGGCATGCATGGCCTGCTGTATCTCGTTGTAGGCTGGGGCGTCGTAGACATTAGTAAGCTCGTCAGGGTCTTTCTGGAGGTCGAAGAGTTCCCACTCATCGTATTGCTCTCCTTTCACGTGGCTGGGGCCGTAATATTGAATGAGCTTATGCTGGCCGTTCGTCACGCCATGATGCCGCGCAACGGAGTGCACCGCCGGGAACTCATAGAAATGGTAGTAAAAGGACTCGCGCCACCCCTCAGGAGATTGGCCTTTCAATAAGGGGACAAGAGAGGCGCCCTGCATGGAAGGGTCTGCTTCCACCCCGGCGATTCCGAGAAAGGTCTGGGCGAAATCAAGGTTGGAGACGATATGCTGATCGTTGATGGAGCCGGGCTTCGTGACGCCGGGCCATCTCACGAGAAGTGGTGTGACCAGCGATTCCTCATACATCCAGCGTTTGTCATACCAGCCGTGCTCACCGAGAAACCAGCCCTGGTCGCTCGAGTAGATGACGACCGTATTCGCCGCCAGCCCGCTTTCGTCGAGGAAATCGAGGATTTCGCCGACCCCATCATCAACCGATTTGACGCAGCGGAGATAGTCTTTCACATAGCGTTGATATTGCCAGAGTGCGATCTCGCGATCCGTCATGGAAGCGCGCTTTTCCAGAAAGGCGCGGTTCTTCGGCTCGTAGGCCGCATTCCAGGCAGCGCGCTGCTCGGGCGTGAACTGAACATGACGTTTCGACAACTGGAGTTTGAGGTCATGCTGATTCATGTGCTTCGCAACCGTCATCGTCTGACGCGAGGCAGGGGTTGCTTTGCCTGACCAATCGTCGAAGAAGGTGTCGGGGAGAGCGATTTCCTGATCATCCAGCCAGGTGAGATACTTCGGGCCGGGCATCCAGTTGCGGTGAGGCGCTTTGTGCTGATACATCAGCATAAACGGCTTCTCAGAATCACGGGCTTCTTTGAGCCAGCTTAGTGATTTCTGCGTGATGAGGTCGGTGGTGTAGCCTGTGTTTTCTTCCACCCTTTGTTCCCCGTCGAGTTTCCCAGTCCGCATCTGCGGGTTGTAGTAGGGTCCCTGACCGATGAGGACATCATAGTGATCGAACCCAACGGGTGTCGACTTGAGATGCCATTTCCCGATGACAGCCGTTTGATATCCATTGGCACGAAGCAGCTTGGGAAAGGTGACCTGCGACCCATCAAAGGAATTTCCGTTGCGCACGAAGCCATTCAAGTGACTGTGCTTGCCTGTTTGGATGACAGCGCGGCTGGGCCCACAGATCGAGTTCGTGACATAGCATTTATCGAAACGCATTCCTTCCTCGGCAATGCGATCGAGATGCGGAGTGATCATCCGCGAGTCATCGTAGGCGCTTAGGGCCTGCTTGCAGTGATCATCGGTAAAGATAAAGATGATGTTAGGTTGGTCAGATGCCTGAATACTGTTTAAGCAGAGGAAAATCAGGGATGCAATGATCGAGAGCAGCGATTTCATCATGGTTTTTTTTGAATGGAGGTGATGCTCGAAATGAGATCACAGGGCAGAGAGACGAGTAGCCGTGAACGCATCTTCACGGCTACTCCGTAATCCCTGCGGCTTAGAGCTTCTCCAGCTCAAAGCGATCAAGACCTACCTGGAAGCCGACAGACTTCTCATTTTTACCAGTGATATGGATATCGATCTGGAGGGGTTCGGTGGGGCTGACGTTGATCCCCGAGAAGGTCAGGGGCTCACCTTGTTTCACGTCGGCGTTATAGAGGTCGGCAGTCTGCAGCTGACCATTGATGGCGACCTTGATCGTTGCATAGTCACGCGCTGTCGTTGGGAACAGAGTGAGGTTGTAGTTTCCGGCGGTGACAGCGTCAAGTTTCACGGTATACATGTTGCCAGCCTTCGCTCCTCTCCAGAACAACTGGCCGTCCCCGGACCAGGCATCGGGGAAGTTCTTCATTCCCTGGCTCCGCACAGCTCCCTGTCCCTGAGCGGCGGGGTAGGCCTCTGCCAGTGATTCAGCCTCGATCCGGATGACTCCAGGTGCTGCTGGCGGGATGGTCCGCGCTTGTGCCGCCTTTTTAGCTGTTAGTTCCGCTTCAGTGGGAACCTGGCCGGGCGAGGCTAGGTATTTCACAAGATCGGCCACTTGCTCAAGGGGAAGAGCGTCGAACAGCCCAGCAGGCATCAGTGACTGCTCCATGATTTGGCGGTCTTTCACATCTGCCTTCTTCACGTCGACAGTAGCCCCACCAGGCATGGCTAGGTTGAAGAACTCGCCGGTCTCGGACTGCACCATTCCGCTGAGGACCTGGCCGTCTGCCATACTGAAGATGTTGAGTTGATAGTCTTTTCCGATGACGGCGTTTGGTGCGAGGACATTCTCGAGAATGTAATGCAGATCAGCCCGGTTCGAGCCGGTGAGGTTCGGGCCAAGGTGGATCCCCTCATCGAAAAGCACATGGCAGGTGCCACAAGTCATCTTATACACTTCGCGTCCGCGTGATGCATTTGCTTTTGCCATCACGCGTGAGTTGAGCTTTTTCTCCCAGTTTTTGATCGAAGCGCCGAGTGCCGCGATGTCTACCGAGCCGCCACCGCGTGCCCAGTTAGCCTCAATGAGAGTGTCGATGGATTCGTTTCCGAATCTCTCAAACTGGTCCAGCAACACAGGAGAAACAAGTGACGCTGGTAGTGACTTTGCATCGACTGCTTTGAGCAATACCAGGGCCATCTCGGGTGTTCGTGAGAGAAGGCTGATGGCCACGTTCCGCTGGTTTGAGTCGAAGGACTCCAGCCGATCGACAAGCACCTGAGCGGTCTTCTCATTGGGGAAGGCTTTCAGAGCATCGAGGGCTGCATTCCGAATATCGGCTTGTGGTTTCTCAACCGCTTTCGCAGCGATGATCTGCAGTTGGGGGTCACTGCCTCTGGCGAGCAACCGGATCGCATCAGCACGCTCCTGGGGTTTTGCCTTTTGGTCGAGAGCGATGGTGCGGAACACTGGGAATGAATCCTCATCGCCCACCATGGTGGCCAGTCGATCGTAGGCGGGCCGGTGGGGTGTGCCGGGGGCGGCGAATTTTTCCGCAGTGGCCTTTACCTGCTCCCACCCCTTAGGCTGCTCGATAGGAGGGCTCGCCTCCAGGGCAGCTACGAGAAAGGCGACGCGTTCGTTGAATGCGCGTGAGTTTGGAGCCTTGCTCAGCGAGGTCATAAGCTCGGTGCGTCCCTGCTCAAAAGCAGCAGCGCGGCGCACGATCCAGTCGGTCAGCTGAGGCCATTGCGAGGCAGGAAGCAGCTGATCCAGTGCTTTGGCGGGTTGCTCAGCTACCAGGGTTTCGATCGCGGGCCATGCGAGGAACGGAATCTGTGGGTCATATTGATCGAATCGCTTGTTGATCAGATTCTTTGCAACAGTCCAGCGCTGTTCTACAGGAAGTCTCTGCAGGAGCGAGGCGATGTAACGTCGCGTTACTAGATTGCGCTCCGTTTTTGCTAACTCTTCGACAGCCGCGAGAGCAGTTGCGCTCAGGGCTGTTTCTGTTTCACCGAGGAACTGCAGGCTCCACGCGCGGATGTAAGGATCCGCATCATCGAGTCGGGCTACCAGCTCGGCATCATCGAGCACACCGGTAGCGTGCATGGCCCAGAAGGCGCGGAGACGCAGGGCTGTCGTGGATTGCTTGTCTTCAAAAGCGACCAATGCCGTTTTCAGGTCTTCTGCTCCGAAGCGGCCGGAAGCAGCACCCTCCTGCAGCAGGCGGCGCGCCTGGTTTGCGTGGAAGGTATTCGGATGGGCGACGGTTTCGACCAGCTCCGCCAGATCCATTTCCATCAGGCTGGTATTCGTCGTCTTGGCATCGCCGTAGCGGATGCGGAAGAGACGGCCGTTGCTACGGTCCCAGATTTCTACATCCCGGTGGTGGCAGGTTTGGCTGTCCTGCCAATCGCTGGAGTAGAGGGCTCCATCAGGGCCCTGTATGACGGTTACGCCGACTTGGTTGTGATCGTTGGCACGAGCGAAGTCCGGCGCATGGGTCGCGATGTAGGAGGAGCCATTGCGCTTGAGGTTTTCACTGACGATCCGGTGGCCGTGCAGGTTGTGGAAGAACGCCCTTCCACGATACTCAGCGGGGAACTCCGGCGCATCATAGATCGCCAGTCCACAGTGAGCATGGCCACCGCCGACAAGGTTGGTGAAATTTTTGTCCTGGCCGGAAGCTTTTGAGTCTCTTGCACCCCATAAAGCTCGTTTGTCGCCGGCATAGTGCTCGTGATCGGCAATGGTTTTGATGTTATCAAAAATGTAGGGGTTGAAGTGCTGTCCTGCCTGGCGCACATGGCGACCACCCTGAGTCATGTGGTGGAAGTGTGGGATAACGCAGGCGCTGACAAACCAATCGCCGTATTCATTGAAGTCGACGCCCCAGGGGTTCGATGTGCCGTAGGCCCAGACCTCAAACTCATGTTTTGTGGGGTGGTAGCGCCAGACGCCGGCGTTGATTTTTTCCCGATCTTCTTCGGCTGTGCCAGGTTTACCGACTTTCGAGTGGGTGAAGACACCATGACAGCCGTAGAGCCATCCATCTGGCCCCCAGGTGAAGGCATTCAGCGTTTCGTGAGTGTCCTGATAGCCCCAACCGTCCAGGAGGACTTCTGGCTCACCGTCAGGTTGGTCATCGCCATCGGCGTCTGCGAAAAAGAGGAGATAGGGAGCTGCTCCGATGTAAACACCGCCAAAGCCGACTTCGATACCGCTGGCGAGATTCACATTTTCCAGGAAGGTCTTTTTCGTTTCGAAGGTGCCGTCGCCATCCGTGTCTTCGAGGATGATGACCCGGTCTTTCCCCTGATCCCAGCCGCCTTCGTCTCTGACGGGATAGGTGTGACCCTCGATGACCCAGAGGCGTCCGCGCGCATCGAAGCACATCGCGATCGGCTGCGTGACTGTTGGCTCAGCAGCGATGAGGTCTACAGAGAATCCCTCAGGCACTGTGTAATTCGCGACAGCTTCCTCAGGGGTGAGCTGGCTGCCATATTCCGTCTGCTCCTTCAGAGGCTCGACCCATGGAGTGGGCGGGACGAATTTCGCATCGGTGTTCTGAAGGAAGATACTCAGGCCGAATTTACTGGCCGCAACGACATCGACCGTTCCGTCCTGGTTGAGATCACCGACAGAAGTAGCGACACCAAAGCCAGATTCCTCATCAATCAGGTAAGGAACGAACTCAATCGAGTCATCCTTCTCTGTGTTACGGAACCAGTAAACGACAGGATCCTGTAGACCGCCACGGTCTTTGCCATTGTGCCCGAGATGGCGCTTGCCGATCACAAAATCATTCCGTCCATCAGCGTCGATATCTGTTAGTTCCAGGGCATGTAGCTGACTGAATACGACTCCATATGGGTTATCGGTGGATTTTTCCCCGAGGATCTGGTGTGCGACAAAAACGTTTGGTTCTGTTTGCTCGAACCAGGCCAATCCGTATCCGTGTCCATTGAGCGAGGTGATGAGGTCGGAGTCTCCATCGCCGTCGACATCATCTACGAGGATCTGTGCCCCACCTCCACCATAGCGTGACGGTGCCCACTTGCGCTCTTTCCAAAGTCCCTGACCAGTGGTTTTCGGCTGCTCATACCAGAAGTCTCTCTCGACAAAATCGAGAAGTCCATCACCATTGACATCGCCGATACCGATGCCGTGTCCAAAAACGGGGTGAGCTCGTTTCGCTGGAGAAACGGCGACCCATTGCCATGGTTTCGTAGGATCTTCCCCTGCCTCATAGTAGCCATACTCGGTATTGGCACCTCCGATAATCTCCGGCAATCCACCAGCTATGAGATCTGTAAAAAACGGCGTCTCGTGGGTGAGCTGATCGACGATCTGGTGCACCTCCCAGTTAGCGCCGCCGCGGGCTTGTTCCTTACCAGGATTGATAAAAAGGCGCACTTCTTTCCCCGGAAAGCCATAGGCAAACACATCGGGTGCTCCATCATTATTAACGTCCTGAGCAAAGGACATGAAGTGTTTTGAGTATCCCTGGCGCGGGTCGTATTCCCTGCCTTCGTAGAACGTGAAAGATTCTTTAAAGTCCGGGCCGGCATACCATTTGTGACCGTAGATCACGTCATCATTGCCGTCGCCGTCGATGTCGCCGATGCCGGCGTGCTCGGACAGGAAGGCGTCTTCCAGTCGGAGCTTTTCCCAGTCGTCTGCCATGCTGGGGGAAGCATGAGCTGCTGAGGAGATCCCGGCGAGTGCCGCGAGCCCGCTTAAGATTGTTTTTCTGTTCATCCTTATGATTTGGAGAGGGTTTTGGATTTTATCAGATTCCGATCTGTTCACGCAAGAACGGTCGACTCGTCTTCCTGCGTTTCGAGCGCTGCGTCTTCTGGCATAAAGGTCCAATTGGGAAGCGGAATTCTTTCGCCGCCTTTCAGTGCAGATTCGTGGGAAAGAATGCCGGTAAGTGTAATGTTAGCGCTCTGCACAGCGTTAGGATATCCATCTCCTTCTCCACGTAGAAGCTGAACAAACTCGTGGACGAGATGCGGGTGAGAGCCTCCGTGGCCGGCGCCCTGTGTAAAGCTGAGGTGCTCCTCTCCTTCGTCGTTTGAGTAAACCCCGCCGGTGGTGAAGGGTGCAATCTCCTCAGGTAGGCGATCAGCAAAATCCGGACTCGTCACCTTTTCGGGGATTTCCGGCTCAGGCTTTTTCGCCGTGTGCAGGACGAGAGGCTCGTGCTCGATCAGCGGCCACTCGACAGATTTTTCTGATCCATAGACTTCGATGCTCTCGCGATACTGTCGTGCGATATCGAAGAGAGATCGGTAGACCTGGGCGCTCAGGTCGCTGTCCTTGAAGCGGATATGAGTCGTCTCGACCGCGAAAGGCGAATTATAGCATGCATGCATCTCCTCACGGATCGTCCCACTGGGGAAACAGCTTACGTATTCTGCCTCGTGACGTCCCATGCCGAGGACGGGGCCTACGCAGTGTGTGGCATAGTGCATCGGCGGGAGGCCGGGCCAGTAACCTGGCCAGCCGTCCATATCCTGCTGGTGGCTGGCTTTGAGGAACTGCAGCTTACCCAGCTCGCCACGATCGTAGAGATCCTTCATGAAAAGGAATTCACGGGCGTAAAGCACGGTCTCCATCATCATGTATTTCAGACCTGTCTCAGCGCAGAGTTCGACGATCTGCTTGCATTCCTCCTCAGTGGTTGCCATCGGGACCGTGCAGGCGACGTGCTTACCAGCTTTCAGGGCTGCGATGCTCTGCTCCCCATGGTTTGGAATGGGAGTATTGATGTGGACGGCATCGATGTCCGGATCAGTCAGCAGCTCCTCGTAGGAAGTGTAGCGCTTTTCGATGCCGAACTTATCACCGATTTCTTTCAGGGATTCTTCGTTGCGCTGGCAGATGGCAGTGACGTCTGCATTTGGATGGCGCTGGTAGATGGGGAGGAACTCCGCGCCAAAGCCGAGTCCGACGATAGCGATGCGAGGATGAGAGAGAGTCGATTCTGTGTTCATAAAAGGGCTGTCTGTTGGATTTTGGATTACCCCATCAATCTGCCATCCACCCGTGACGGTTTCTAGATTGACTCGTCAGGGAAATATTGAATCTTAGCCATATGCCTCTACGCGATAACGTCACCATCCAGAGAGAGATGCGGGAAGCGCTCGGTTTTGAGCCCAGTTTTATCGATTTGTTTGAGAAGCTGGATCAGACTTCATTCTTTCTGAAAAACGCCCGGTTTCAGCACGTTTATGCCAACGACTGCTTTCGCAGGAGGCTGCCGATACAGGGCGAGGCGCAGTATTTCGGGAAGAATGATTTTGATTTTTTCCCGGCCCCGCTAGCTGAAAAGTTTCGCAAGGATGATGAGTCGGTCTTGACTACGGGGGTTCCGCTGCTGCGCATGGTGGAGCTTTTTCCGAATCATCAGGGAATACCGGAATGGTATGAAACGGACAAACTGCCCGTGCATTCCGCCTCAGGGAGGAACGTCGGCGTGATGGGGACGGTGATTCGCTACGAGCAGGCCTTTGAAGATGTTTCTGATGAAGTGATCAATCAGGTTATCAAGCGGATCCGGAAAGACTGCGTCAGTCTACAGGTGGTCACAGATTTGGTCGAGGGGACAGGCCTGTCGCATCGGCAGTTCAATCGTCGGTTTAAGGAGGTGACAGGTATCACGCCGCAGCAGTTTCTCCTGCGGACGAAGATCGAGGATGCGTCTGCGCAGTTGCGATCGACGGACGTCTCTATTTCCGACCTCGCCCTGGAGCACGGGTTTTGCGATCAGAGCGCTTTTACAGCCCGGTTCCGCTCCGTCATGGGCTATACCCCTCTTCAGTATCGCAAGAACTTTAAAGATTGAGCACGTCTGGACGGAAGCATCAGACCACGCGAAGGCGCGTGAGATCCTGTGTATCGATCATGCCGACTGGCTTTCCGTGGTGGTCGATGACGATGAGATCGTCTATGCGATACTGCTCCAGCTGCTTCAGGACCTCACCGACGAGGCTGGCCTCTGAGGTGGTCACAGGATCCTTCGTCATGAAGTCCCGGACTTTCGCTTCTCCCAGCTGAGGCTGCCCGGACTGGAAGGCGCGGGTGAAGTCCCCCTGAGTGAAGACTCCGGCCAGGGTGTCGTCTTGATTCGTTACGATGACTGCGCCTGCGCGTGCCCGGCTCATTTCAGCGATGGCCGTCGAGACGTCAGCGCTCTCCGCTACGACCGCGATGTGGGGCTGCTGACGCATGATATCGCTCGCACGCATCAGGAGAGCTCTGCCGAGAGAGCCGCCGGGGTGCAGCTCAGCGAAGTTTTCTTTTGTGAAGCCGCGACTCTCCAGCAGGACCATCGCCAGGGCATCACCCATCACCAGGGTGTTGGTGCTGGAGGAGGTCGGTGCGAGATTCAGGGGACAGGCCTCGCGCGTCACCTCCACGTTCAGCACGCAGTCGGCCGACTCTCCCAGGGTTGACTCTGGCTTGCCAGTGATGGCGATGATCTGGATGCGCTTGCGCTTGAGGTGTGGCAGGAGGCGCAGCAGCTCAGCCGTTTCCCCCGAGTAGCTCATGGCGATCAGGCAGTCGCCGTCATTGACGAGGCCGAGATCCCCATGCAGAGCATCCTGGCAGTTCATGACAGTCGATGGCGCGCCGGTGGAGTTGAAGGTGGCTGCGAGCTTGCTGCCGATGTTTCCAGATTTACCCACGCCGATGAAAACGAGCTTCCCTCCGGTGACGACGCACTGTTTGAGCAGTGAAATGGCTGACTCGAAGCTACTGTCGAGCCGCTGGCTGAGGCCCTGCAGTTCTTCTACTTCGAGATTGATCACGCGGCGCGCTTTTTCCAAAAGATCCATTGATTCGGGAGGAGGCGGTTTTGATCAGACGATAGACAGGACTGGGCCATGCTCAATCAGAAACCTGAGCGGCGGCGTTTCCCGGCCTCTTGAGCCATTCAGGTAAAGGCTCGGAGCCTGTCTGGCTGCCGGTAGAGGAGAGCATTCGTTGGGCGTTAATCTTTTCGAGGATTTTTGCGGTGGCTTTGGCATCGCAGAGTGCCCGATGGTGCTGGTCTAGAGGGATCTGGAAATGGGAGGATAAATTAGCCAGACTGTAGCTTTTCAGCCCTGGGAAATAGCGCCGCGTCTCCACCACCGTGCAGATCGTCGGGGCCTGGTAGGTCACCCCACAGCGTGCGAACTCTGACCGGATGAAGCCGAAATCAAATTTCACACTATGGCCCACAAATACCGCATCTCCCAAAAATTCGAGGAGCGACTCCGATATGTCAGAGAAGCGTGGCGCTGAGTCGACCATGCTTTGCGTGATCCCCGTGAGATTCGTGATGTGCTGAGGGATCCGGCGCTCCGGATTGATGAGAGAGCTCCACTCATCGACGATGCAGTTGCCACGCACACGGACGGCACCGACCTCTGTGACTCGATGGTGGGGCGAGCGCCCTCCTGTCGTCTCGACGTCGACCACGACATATTCCTGGTCTGGGGCATAGGCCCACTCCACGCGGCAGAGTCCTACAGGGATGCCGAGACTCTGAAGTCGCTGAATCCGCGCAAGCTGATGCCGCTGCAGTTGATCCCCGGGGCTTTTGATTTCGACAAACTGCACGGTTCCCTCCCAGGCGATCATCAGGTCAGGGTAGCCGCTGGCGTTCTGCCGAAAATCCGTGGCCATATCGCGGAGAATGTCCGCAATTGCTGGTGCAGGGACGCCCTGGATCAGCAGGGTCAGCAGGGAGCGAGTCCGCTCAGGCAGGGGGAGTAGGCCGCTTGATGCGTCCGGCAGCTCTCCAGACTGGAAATGGGAACCCTGCCAGTCAGCGAGGCGGTTTTCGATCTCCTCCCTCTGCTTCGAGTAAAAGTTTCCGTTTGCCAGTGACGGGGTGATGATGTCGAAATCAGAGTGGTGCTGGCCTTTTTCAGGATCGAAGAGCAGGTCTGAGAAGACGAGGAAAAATAACTGACGCCAAATCTGATTTTCTACATGCTCAGCGGTGAGTCCGCGCTGGCGCAGGAAGGAAACGGCAGCTCCCTCCGGGTAAGATCGGCCCGCTTCGTCAAGAGTCAGCACTGGTGCGGAACGCAGCAGGGTGGTCAGCCGGGACTGCGTCGTTCCGCCGAATTTCTGGTCGTAGAAATCTTCTGCGAAAAGCAGTTCGAGGTCGCTGCTCGGGTTGTTGATCATTTCGTTCAGCAGATCTCTGGCTGCCGCTTTCCGGCCAGCGGAATAGAGAAGTCGGGCGCGCCTCTCGCGACAGGGATGTGCATCGGAATATTGGTAGACGGCGAGAGCTCGCTGCGTGAGTTCACTCCGCTCAAGCTGCCGCCCGAGTCGGCTGATGACTCGATCCCGTGCGCTGGCGAGTGCAGGGTCGATCTGATCTGGCCAACCGGGGACTTGATGGGCAAGTGTAGCGAGTTCTGATGTGGTAGCCTGATCGATCCTGCGTTTGACGCTTTCAAAAAAATAAGAGGCAAGGGCTGATGCCCGATCCGCGAACCGCGTTTCGTAACGGGTTCGTTGGTTCGTAGTCATGACCCCTAAGTCCCTTAGAGCGAAGACCGTCAGAGAAGAGCGCGTTTTCCCGAAAAAGAGGAACAGGAGGTAGTTCACCTCATCCGCGCATCCCTGGACGATAAAAGGCGGTAGGGACTCACTGAGGGAGGTAAATTGATTTGCAAGAGCCTCCACCCAGATCTTCTTAGAAGCGCTCTTGCCCGGTAGCTCTCCCGACTTTGGCACCTGGAGGGCGAGTGCGACAAGGTCTTCTTTTGGAAACGAGTGGAGAATGCAGGCAGGTTCCACAGACTGGGGATCCTGCAGCAGCTTGGCATCAGCGAGTTCGGCGATCGGCTGTCCCAGGAGCCCGATTTCAGGATACCTCAGTTTTGATATGGGAAAGACTAGCCCTTTCCGGTTCGCCAGGCGGACGTAAAGACATCGCGCAGCGGGGGAGAGTTGGGCATAAGTGTCGATGAATCGACGGTGCTTCGGGCAGAGAGCAAAGGAATAATGCCGCTCCACGAAGGACAGCATCTCATGGAAATGAGACAGGTAGTATCTTGGCTCAAGTTGTTCAGGCATACCCGGCAGCCCCGCATCAAAGGGCGGGAGGAAGGTAGGCCTGGAGGCGCAGGACACAAGTTAAAAGCAGTTCTTTTGAACTGCTTTCCTTAGTCCGGGGTGGCGAGCGTCTTCGGTGGCTTCGCCGGTGCCGGAGTCGCTAGCTTGGGCTTTTTCGCGCCTCCGCCCGGTGTGGCGAGGTTCGGTCGTGCTGCGGCAGGTGCTCCTGCAGGCGCTCCAGGAGGTTTTGATGGAGCTGCGACTGGAGGGAGAGACCTGTCTGCCTCGGACAGTGGCGGCGGAGCGAGGGGCTGGGGCTTCAGCGGCGCTGCCTGTGGGGCAGGGGATGTGTTACCTGCAGCTGGAGGAGGACCGACGGGAGCTGGGCCGGCTGATGGCGGGCGCAGTGGGACCGGCTGGGGTGCCTGCGCCGGAGCGTTCGGACGTATTGGTCCGGAAGCTGATGGCAGCGCCATGGGAATGCCTCCAGTTGGTGGAGCCGCTGCCACGAGAGGTCCACTCGCTTGACTTGCCCGAGCAGGTCGGATCGAGCCTAGACGAACCGTGTTGGGAGTGGCTTGTGTCCCGACCGTAGCCGTCGTGATGGAGGGTGGAGCCGCCGCCGCAGATCGGATATCAGCCACGACATCGTCTATCGGTGAATTATCCAAGACAGCGGAGGGGATGTAGAAGGCATGAACCTCGTGACCGAACACGATCCGATCCATGGAGCTCAGCTCAATTCCCGCGGCTCCTACCGGGATGTCGTTCACCTCTGTGCCGTTGGTCGACCCTTTGTCGATGACACCATAGGTTTTTCCCAGAAAAACGATTTCTGCGTGGTGCACGGACATTTGGCGCACCAAGACCTGAACGTCATTTGTCGGAGCACGTCCGATCGAAACTTTCTCCTCCGAAAGGTCAAATCGCTTTAGGCCCTCCTCTCCTAAATCAATAACCAGTGAAAATGCGTTCATAAAAGAATTTCATGTAAGGTGCTCTACCTCATAGAATCTGTCAATGGTTCAAGACATCGCAATGGCGGCCTTACGCATGATCTTACTTCATGAAATGGTTCGTGATAACCATCAGCCAGCCAGAGTCCGCAGCGCAATTGATCGGGCAGCGTTAGGAAGAGGCGCGAGGCAAGTTCGGGCGGGCAGACTTTATCCCTTAGTCCCTGTGACAGAAAGACTCTCGTCGTTTCCGGCCATTCGAAATCGCTTAGAAAGTCCTCGGTGATGGCATGTTCCAGGAGGCTCGTAGCGAAGCGGAGCGATACCTGATTGTGGCAGAGGGAGACATCACCTGCCGTATGCTCTTTTTTGGTTCGGAAGCAGTCGCTCGATTTCACTCCCGTAGGAATGCATAACTTCGGCAGACGGGACGCCAGCATCCGGCCGGCCGTAATCTTTCCTTTTGGCTGATTGTAAGAAGGATCAAGCAATGGTGAGCTGAGCCAGATGAACTCGACGTCATGCTCTCGCCCGACAAGCCAGTGAAGGAGGATCAGTCCACCTGTAGAGTGTGCGTAAAAAGAGCCGAGAGGATAGCTGGCAAGCTGACGGATGGAATCGATCAGCTCCAGGCAGAATGGCACAGAAACGAGATCGCCGCGTGCGCCGCTGCTGCGGCCGGAGCCGGGCCAGTCGAATCGCAGCACCTCATAGCCGTTTTGAGCAAGCCACAGGCGGGCGTGTTCGTGACGGCCACTGTGATCACCTAGTCCATGCATGAGCAGTGCTGTCTTCCGGCGATCCGCTTTCGGATCAGGAGCTGTCCGACTGACGAAAATGGTGCCCTCATCCGGCGAGGTGCTCAGCTTCTCGGTCGTCTCTGGAAAGCTCTCCATCTCCCAAAAGCGATCTCTTAAACCAGCCGCTCCAGCACCTGTGAGGCGAGTCCGAGGACGAGGAAAAACCCGCACATGTCTGTGCAGGTCGTCAGGATCGGACCGGAGGCGAGCGCGGGGTCTACCTTCAGGCGCTTAAGCAGTAATGGCACCATGCCGCCCAGCAGAACGGAAAGGATCGTGTTGAGTGCGAGCGCAGCTCCAACGACCAGGCCCAGCCACAGGTTGTCTTTCCAGACGGCAGCGACGATGGCGAGGACCACGCCGACGACCAGCCCATTGATGACACCGAGGATGCCCTCTTTGAAAAGAATTCGGAGAAACTCCGTAGGCCGCAGGAGGCCGAGCGTGAGCTCCCGGATACTGACGGCTACCGCCTGGTTCCCGGAGCATCCGCTCATGTCGGAGACCATCGGGAGAAAAACGGCGAGAGCGATCACCGCTGCCAGTGTCTCCTCGTGGGAGGCGATGACAGAAGCTGCCAGAAGATTTAAAAGGATGTTAGGCCCGAGCCATGCGAGGCGTCGGCCGCAGCGGGATAGCATCGGCATGCTGCGCAGTTCTTCACCGCCTAGGATACCGGCGGAGTGAAGGTAGTCCTCTGTCTGGTGCTCTGCCGTGGCTTCACGTAGCGCCTTGCTAGTCACCACGCCGACCAGCTTGCCGTCGGGGTCGGTCACAGGCAGGCCCACATAGCTCTTCCCCTCGAACAAGGTGCAGAGTTCATCGAATGAGGCCTCCGCCGAGGCGGAGAGAGGCTCGCGGATCATGATGTCTGCGACTCTCCTGTTTCGCGGCGTCAGGACAAGGTCGCGCAGTCGCAACACCCCCTGCAGCACGTGCTGTTCATCGACGATGTAGACGTATTGCACATCCAGATCGGAATACTCCTCTGCGTCTTCCCCCAGTTTGCTCAGCACTTCATCGACCGTCAGTTGGTCATTGAAGAAGGCATACGAGCGGTTCATCAGCGCCGCTGCCGTGTCCCACTCATGAGAGCAGATATCGCGGATCTCTTCTGCCTCCGTCTGATCATCCAGCTCTGCGAGGACGGCCTCTGACTCGGAGTCGCCCATTTCGCGAATGACTTCTGCCCGCACCTCATCTTCCAGTTCCTCCACGACGTCGGCTGCCTCGGCCGGGGCCATATCCTCGAGAATATCGGCTGCCTGCACATCAGGGAGATGCTCCAGCAGGTCTGCGGCGTCGTCAGGGGTGAGCAGGGTCGTCAGATCACTCTGCTGCTCACCGCTCAGGTGTGCCATGGCGAAGCGCTGCTCCTCGCCGCTCATGTTGGCCAGGAGCGAGGATGCGGCCTCCTGATCCTCCTCGCGCAGAGCCTCCGCCAGCTCTACCCAGGGCTTGTCGTCAGCCAGTTCTTCTGTCGCATTCATGGGGTGATGTTCGTTCTATCACAGGAGCCATTTCGCCACCGTAGTGGTAGCGCGAAATTCCGGGGCTACCAGAAAGGTGTCGCTCGCCTGCAGCGTTACGGTCCGGCCGCAGGTTTGGCGGACCCGCAGGTGCAGAGGGTGTTCGCCAGGGTGCTCCTGAGCGACGGTGATGATCTCATCGAGGCAGTAGGGGGCGTCATCGCTGGTTTTCAGATCCAGCACGACCGGCGGCTTCACCTGATCAGCGGCCAGAGTCTTCGGTGCTGTCGGGTCGATGGCCAGCGGCGTGACATCGTCAGCGGTCAGTCGATTGGTTTCTGTGCGGGAGTCCTGCTCCACCCGGGCCTTCAGAATAATGACGCTGCCTTTTTCCAGGTTCTGGTTGCACTTGGAGTAGACGTCATTCCAGACGATGGCCTCGGATGAACCAGTGAAATCTTCGACTAACAGGATGGCAAAAGGCTTGCCCTCCCGCTTGGTGTATTTCACTGTGCACTCACTGATGATGGCGGCGAAGCGGTGAGGTTTCTTACCCGGTTTCAGCTCCTGGAGGCTGCCGAGCTCTGCATAGGTCCCTTTCTCGATCGTTCCGCGATACTCATCCAGCGGGTGTCCGGTGACATAGAAGCCCAGCAGGTTTTTTTCATGGCTCAGGTATTCCCGCAGGGACCAGATGACCTTTTCTTCTTCATCCACCTCTGGGGCAGGAGCGGCAGTCATCAGTTCGTTCATGTCGAAAAGGGACTGCTGTCCTGAGGCACGGTCCCGCTGGGCCGCGTTTGATCCGGCGATCACCAGCCCGACCCGGGAGAAGAGATCATCCCGGCGGTAGAGGGTGAAGTCGAAGGCACCTGCCTTGATAAGATTCTCGAGGATCTTTCGGTTTACCGATTTGCTGTCGAGTCGACTGGAGAAGTCTTCGATGGTTGGGAAAACGCCAGCCCTCTCTCGCTCTTCAATAGCGGCTTTCATGGCGTTAGTGCCGACGTTTTTGATGGCTGCCAGTCCGAAGCGGATCGCTTTCTCGCCGTTCGGTTTTGTTTCCGGCGCAAACTTCAGCAGGCTTTTGTTCACGTCAGGGGCCAGGATCTCGATCCCCATTCTCTGACATTCCGCTACGAAGACGGAGATTTTCTCTGTGTTATTAATCTCGTTACTCAACAGGGCTGCCATGAACTCCACCGGGTAGTTCGCCTTCAGGAAGGCGGTGTGGTAGCTGAGTAGCCCGTAAGCGGCACTGTGAGACTTGTTAAATCCGTAACCGGCGAATTTTTCGAGAAGGTCGAAGATCTCGTTCGCCTGTTTCTCAGGGATGTCGTTGACCTCCTTGCACCCGGCCACGAATTTTTTCCGCTGCTCGATCATCACCGAGAGCTTTTTCTTACCCATCGCCCGGCGGAGAAGGTCAGCCTCACCCAGGCTGTAGCCGGCCAGCAGGTTCGCCGCGCGCTGCACCTGCTCCTGATAGATGAGAATCCCGAAGGTCTCCTCGCTCGCCTCCTCCAGCAGTGGATGAAGATACTCGACCTTTTTCTTCCCTTTCTTTCGGTCAATAAAGTCGGGGATGAGCTCCATCGGTCCCGGACGATAGAGAGCGATGAGAGCGATGATGTCCTCGATGCGATTGACGTCGAACTGGCGACAGAGGTTCATCATGCCGCCGGATTCCAGCTGGAATACACCGGTCGTCTCCCCACGGTTGAGTAGCTCGAAAGCCTCCTTGTCGTCGTAGCCTTCGTTATCGAGGACGAAGTCCGGCGTGTGCATGTGGATCAGGTCCACGGCATCCTGGATGACGGTCAGGGTTTTCAGGCCGAGGAAGTCCATCTTCAGCATTCCCAGATCCGTCAGCGGACTCATGGCGTATTGCGTCACCACCTCGCCTTCCTTACCCCGCACCAGCGGCACGTAATCAGTCAGCTCGCGGTCACCGATGACGACCCCCGCCGCGTGGATGCCGGTGCCCCGGGTCAGGCCTTCCAGGTAGGTGGAGATATTCCAGAGCTCCTTGATCGTCGGATTCGTCTCGATCTCCTCCTTCAGCTCCGGATTCTTTTTGCGTGCATCGGCTAGAGTGATGTTCAGCTCCGTCGGGATCATCTTGGCGATGCGATCCCCCTCTGTGAAACTCAGACCCATCACGCGCGCCACATCGCGGACCACGCTCTTCGCTCCGAGGGTGCCGAAGGTGATGATGTGCGAGACGGCGCGCTCGCCGTATTTCCGGCGGACATAGTCGATGACCTCCGGCCGTCGTGTCTGGCAGAAGTCGATATCAATATCCGGAGGCGAGACACGCTCGGGGTTGAGGAATCGCTCGAAAATCAGTCCGAAGCGCATGGGACATAAATCCGTGATGCCCAGCACATAGGCGACGAGGGAGCCCGCCGCCGATCCTCGACCGGGGCCCACCGGCACGCCGTTGTCCTTCGCCCATTTCACGAAGTCCCAGGTGATGAGGAAGTAGGAGACGAAGCCCATCTTAACCATGATGCCGATCTCGTAAGTCAGACGCTCGCGCAGTTCCTCGTCCGTGGCCGCCCGGTCCCCGTAGCGCCATTCCAGTCCTTCGAAACACACCCGATTGAAATAATCATCCCGTGGACTGCCATCGGGGGATTCGAACTGGGGATACTTCTCCGAGCTGGTGGAGTCCAGGTGGATCTCCAGATCACACATTTCAGCGATGTGAAGGGTGTTCGACAGTGCTTCCGGCAGGTCCTTGAAGAGCTTCCGCATCTCCGTGGTCGATTTGAAATACACCTCCGGGCTGTATTTCATCCGTGCCTCATCCATCAGCAGGGCACCGGTCCCGATACAGATCATGGCATCGTGCGCATCGTGATCCGCTTTGTTCAGGAAGTGGACATCGTTGGCCGCCACGAGGCCGAGATCGAATTCCTTGCCGAATTCCACCATCTGCCTGGTGCAGACCGCCTGCTCGGCGAACCCATGGTCATGCACCTCGAGGAAGAAGCGATCTTTCCCGAAAATATCGACGAATTCACCGATGCTCTTACGGGCCTTTTCCAGCTCCTGCGCCTGGATGAACTGGTTGACCTCGCCCATGATGCAGCCGCTTAGGCAGATCAGCCCGTCGGAAAATTCATCCAGCGCCTCCTTATCGATGCGCGGTTTGTAATACATCCCCTCCAGATGGCCCAGGCTGACCAGCTTCATCAGGTTCTCGTAACCTTTGGCATTCGAGGCCAGGAGAGTGAGATGAGAGTTCCGCTTCTTTGATTTGCCGCCGACATTGACGACGGCATCCGCTTTTTTCTCCGTCAGGCGGGTGCCGGGAGGCGTCAGATACATCTCACAGCCGATGATCGGCTTGATGCCCGCTGCCTTCGCCGCCTGGTAGAAGTCGATCGCCCCGAAGATGTTGCCATGATCCGTCATGGCGACGGCGGGCATCTTGTTGCGCTCGACCTTCTTCATGAGGTCCTTGATCCTCACCGCTCCGTCCAGAGTCGAATATTCCGTGTGGAGATGAAGATGGACGAAAGGATCAACAGCCATGCGCCGACAGTAGGCAGCCATTTCGCATGGGCAAGGAGAATGGGTGGGGAAATTGAGTGGTGCCTGCGGTATCTAGCCGCGTAGCTGAGCTGGGAAGCGTCAGCTCGTGGACCGGAGAGCTCGGCCTGCGGCAGCCACAGGCCCGCATGCGGACAGATCCACGATTTTACAATCGCGGCTACGGGGGTGATCACAAGATGTAGCCGCGCAGCTGAGCTGGTAAGCGCACGCTCGTGGGCGGAGAGCAGGGGATGCGGCAGACTGCGGCTTGCCGAATAATCAAGGTGACGCTCCAGCGTGTTCCGCGTAAGCTATCTTTGACAATGGCTCCCTCCGACTGGCTCCCTCTTTTAGATAACCTCTCTCCCGCTCTCCGGGAGAGCTTTACCGACGACCCGACGATCCAGGACAGCTTTCTCAGCTATATCGATGAATCGGACTACTCCCTCGCCGACTGGGTGGCTGCTCTTCAAACCTTTGATGCCTGGCTGGCAGAAAAAAATATCGAGGCCCGCCCCGCGTCCTCCATGCTCGGCTATTTACACTGCTGTCAGATGGTCAGCCCGGACGTCCTCGCACCGCCCCGACTGTCGAGTGTGCTCAAAAGCAACCTCAATGACTTCGGCTTCGAAGCCGAACAGGGCTGTGAAGTCTAATTTTTGACTAGCTAGCCGAACAAGAAAGCGCTCGAAATCACCGGAATCTGTGCTACAATGGCGACTATGTCGTCTACACGTAGAACAAGATTCTCACGACGGGTGCCAGATCATGTTACTGATGAACTGGTTACGGTTTTAACGGATAAGAAGTCTTTCGGATTTAAAGAGCTTTTTGACGTTGTTTATGCAAACTTGAAGGAGCGCAACGCCGTCGGTGGTGGAGAGGAAATGCTCCGTCTCCGCGCCTACGAGAAGCTTCAGAATCTCGTGACGCGAGGACTCGTCGAGAAAAATGGCAAAGAATACCGTGGACTCGACAATATCAAGGATGCCATCACGCCTCCGCCGGCTCCTGCCAGCTAACCGCTGCCAGACCAGATTTTTTCTTCAGAGGGCGTCATCTTCGGATGACGCCTTTTTTGTGCAACAGGGCACCATGCCCCTGTCTGCCGCTCCAAACGCTATGGAGGCAGGGTCTCCCGACCCTGCTTTGCTAAAGCCCTGAGCTCGGAATCCGTTTTTGTCCATGGCTGCTTCTGGCATCGGCATCAGGGGTGCAGACACGCGACGACACCGAAAACGCGCATAGAATGGTGGCAGGCGAAATTCGACGCCAACGTTGCCCGAGACCGGCGGAATCAGCGGCAGCTTCGCCGCGACGGGTGGCAGGTGATCATCGTCTGGGAGTGCCAGACGAAGAAGGAGGAAGCGCTCGTGAAGCTGGAGAGGCGGCTGGGGCGGCTGCTTGAAACCGCACCCGCGAAAGACGCAGTGTAAGGCCTCGGCACCCCACGGCACAACCTGGCGCCGCGATCAATGGCAGCTTCTCTTCGCCACCCCCTCAGCTCTCCTCGTCTCCCGCCATCAGCTCCGCCCATCGGCAGGTCAGGGCCATATACTGAGACCCCGACTTTTTCGGGAGAACCGCCCTCGGCACGGGGATCACTTCCATCGAGCCCACCTCATCAAACTCGAAGAGCAGGTAATGCGTGGCCTTCTCGGACGTAGGCACGCGGTCATGCCCCCGAGCCTCGATCCACTCGGTGAGACGCTGCCGTGTCAGGAAACTCACCCCTGTCACCTTGGCGCGCCAGCCGAGCGTCTCTTTCGCGCCCCGTCCGCCATAGGGAATGAACTCGCTGCCGATAGCCGTCGATATCTGCAGCTGCAGCTCTCTTTCGGCGTCATCTGCATAGACAGCATGACAGTAAGCGAAACCCTTTTCGCGAAAATCGGCTGCATCCCGTGCTCTCAGCCACAGCATGACGCACTGACCCTGCGGCTGGGCTACGGTGAGGTCTGAGAAGGCTGATGAGGGGCGCTCCTGAACGATGGTTGAAACCGAGTCACTGATGTAGCGATACTGGGTGAACCGATCGCTCTGATTTTTCAGGACATCACCCAGGAAGGTTCGTAGAACCCTGGTGCCGCCTCCGCTACCCGGCTTCAGGACAAACGCGCCCACCCCGGGTAGGATCTCATGATAGCGTCGCATGGGTTGGGGATTATCATCTGTCCCCGGGTAGAGCACGTAGGACCCTGCGGTCGATCGGATCGCATCGTTATAGGTGTGCATTTTCAGCAGGTCCACCTGACGATAGAGCCGTTGCTCGTCAGCGCTGCCATCACTCTCGGCGTGGTCATCCTTCTTCAGCCAGTCGCCGAAGATGTCCTTCAGGTTTCCCGCTTTGTATTTGGCATCGAAATGAAGAAAGGAGAGTCTTCCCGCAGCCTGCGCCGTCGCCT